>CALMUT010000307.1 GCA_937872925.1 uncultured Myxococcales bacterium
CACTCGCGCCGCCGCTGCCACTCGCGCCGCCGCTGCCACTCGCGCCGCCGCTGCCACTCGCGCCGCCGCTGCCCGAAGTTCCGCCGGAGGTATTCCCGCCCGTCGCGCTGCTGCCCCCGGTCGCGCTGCCCGCGCTTCCGCCCGTTGCGCTTCCGCCGCCGCTGTCGTCGCTGCCGCAGCCGAGCGTCAGCAGCAACGCCGCTCCCCAGGGCAGCGTGCGATGCAGAGTTAAACGAAGCGTTCGCGATGCATGCAGATGCGGTGACATAGAACCTCCCACAGCAGACGTGCTTCAGCGTACACCGTCACGTGAGTCGGCGCTCCTTTGCCCAAGTTGGCGGTGCCATTCGGCGTCGGGACCGGCGTTTGAGGGTTCCCGAGGTATTCGATCAGCGTTGTGCGTCGTGCGCAGGTTCCCGAGGTATTCGATCAGCGTTGTGCGTCGTGCGCAGGTTCCCGAGGTATTCGATCAGCGTTGTGCGTCGTGCGCAGGCGGCATTGCGCCCTGCTCAAAGCGTCTTGAGATACTCAATCACCGCCGTGCGCGCGTCTGGTTCCAGATCGGCCAGGTAGCTGTGGCCCTGGGTGCCGTAGCCCACGACCGTCGCGTCCTGCACATAGCTGCCAGCCTCCACCTGTTCCTCCGCGGTGGCGGCGCGGTAGCGTGTGCCGAGCCCGGCGAGATCGTACGCGCCGCCCGCTTCCACCACGAAGCGTTGGGGGCGCTCAGCTTCGGGCAGCGCCATGAACGCGATGCTAGGCCATTGCCCGGCGTGACCAAACAGACCGCGCGCCCACACGTGGATCAACACCGGCGGCACGTAGCCACCTGTCGGCGCGACCTCCGTCACGCCCCGCGCGAAATCCAGCGAGTTCGCCGCCGCCACGAACTCCGGCGTGACGGCGTCCAGCCGCGCCGGATCCGTGCGCACGGACTTCACCGAAACCACCTGTTCGCGATAGCTGATGCGCCGGGCGCCGTCGGGCCCAGAGTAGTGACCGTGACAGCGCGCGCACTTTGCATCGAAGACGTTCTGTCCGTCCCGAGCGCGCCTTTCGTCGATCTCTCCGGGGTATGGCAGCGTGCGCTCGAACTGACGCAGGTACATGAACAAGCTCGTGCCGATGTGTCGGTGCGTCTCGTACCAAATCGGCCGCACCCCGAAGGCAAAGTCCGCTTCGGCGGCCAGCGCGCTTGGTGCCCCGATGCCCGAAGCGTCGTAACTGAACGTGTCGCGGTAGGGGAAGCCGACCACGTCCGGTACCTTCGCGACGCCGAGGTGTTTGCCGAGGGGCACGTGTTTGCCGTAGCCGCGCAGCGCCAGGGAAAAACCTTCGATGGTTGCGACCCGCCCCGGAAGCGCGCCCGTAGCGAGGCGCGCTGCATCCTGCGCCCGCGGCTTCGCGCGCTTCTTCAGCCCCTGGAGCGTGGCGTCGGTGATCGCTTGGCGCACCGAAGGCGGCCACGGAGTGTCCTTCCCTCGGGCTTGCAGCACGGCGACCATGCCGAGGTTTGCCGCGGTGAGCTCTGGGCGCAGCGCAATGTCCATCATCGCCGCGTCGTAGGCGTGCATGCGCACGCGCTTGTTGCCCATGCCCATGACCAACTTGTCGCCGGCGGGCAGGCGCAGCACCTCCGCGTGGCAGGCCGCGCAGTTCATCACCACGAAGCTCACTTTGGTGTTCGGGTCGACGGTGAGGTGGAAGCCCAGGGGCACCGCCGCGTCGGGATCCGGCGCGGCATAGGGACTCTTCAAGAAGCCGAACTTCTTTCGAAACCCCTCCACACTGCCCCCCAGCTCTTTGGGATAGGCCTGCAGCAGCGCCAGCCACAGCGGATACGCAATGCCAGCGCCGTAAGGATCGCCAATGCCGTGTTTGGAAAATGTGAGTGCACCCGCGGCCGCTGAAAGCGGACGCTGTCGATACTCCGCGGGTTCCGAGATGAGTTCCTTTTCGGCCTTCGCTTTCGGCGCTGCCGCAGGCTGTGGCGCAGCCGCGTTCTGAGGTGCACAGGAAAGCGCACTCACGCCAAGAACGAAAGCTGCGATGCGCCTCATGCTTAGAAGTTAACTGCAGTCAGCCGTGCGTCGAAGCCATTTCCATTTTCGACCGTGTGCCACACCACAGGACCCACGCCGCGACAGAATGTGGTGTACGAGTCCTGGGCCGAGTCCTCTTTCGCCGTCCAACAGTCGTCGAAGGTTCCCGCTGGCACGGTAACACTGCCTGCGGAGTGCCAGGTGAACGTGGCCGCGCCATTGGTCCAGCTGTGTCCTTCTTGCACCGGCGCATCCAGCGCCAACACCCACACGCCGCCGTAGTGCACGAACACGCGGTCGCCCTCGACGTTGTAGGACGACACACCCGCCGCGGGACACAGCGACTGCACCTGGAACGCCGCCTTGCCGTCGACTTCCTTCTGCCCCAGCACTTTGCCGGTGTGCGTGCCCGCCTTGCACAGCGGATACACGCCGAAGATCTCAACGTCGTAGGTCCAAGCGTGGCCCAGCTCGATGGGATCGATGCGGTTGTCCACGCCGGCCGAGCCCCCGGTGTTACCCGCCGCGCCGGTTCCGGTTGCGCCGCCGGAAGCCGCATTGCCGCTACCGCCTCCGCCCGCCGCACCCGCAGCACCCGCAGCGCCGCCGCTGCCTAAGAAGGCGTCATCGGAACCGCCGCAAGCCAGCATGCTCGCTGCGGCACAGGCGACCCAAGTGAGCCTCAAGTTTGCATTCGACATCGTTCGTTCTCCCAAACCACTACTTGCCGCACTCGGAATAGAGCGCGGGAAAGAGCCAGTGCCAGGAGGGATCTTCGATGCGCGGGTAATACATCACGAACGAGTAACACATCTCGTCGTCCGTACTCGGCCCGAAGCCCACTCCGTAGCTGTGCGGATTCTTCCACGCACACTTCGTCTCGACGACTTCACCCGGCGTCAGCACGTGATCGATCTGCTGCCAACTCTGGTAGTCGAAGTTCCAATTCTCGACGCTACCAATGTCCACAGCGCCGCCTTGGGCCAGCACCCGCGTCGACATCGATTGCCCCAGGCGATGCATGTGTGGGAACGCGCTGAATAGCTTCGTCGTCGCGCCGTTCGGCGGCACTTGTACCGTGCAACGCACGTCGGCTTTCCCGTGCGCGGGGATCGAGATCTCGTGGGTGCCGAAGGCCATGATGTCGGCGTCGAAGCTGCGCAGCTCATCCGTGCTGCACAGGCCGAAGCCGCTCGAATCCGCCTGCGGCTGGTCCGTCGTATTGACGTAGTGCAGCTGCACCACGAACTGCGCGCCCGCGTCTGCCGCGAAGCCAACGTCGTCCGGTAGCTCCATAGCCCCCGCGCCCGGCGCCCAGCCGTACACCACGCGCCACGCCGCCATGCCCGCATTGTCTGGACAGTCTTGGGGCGTGGTAGACAGCGGCGCGTCCGCAAGTAGCAGCGACGCGTGATGCAGCACCACGGCGTTATCCACCCGCGGCGCAAACCCCACCACGTGCCGCTTGGCCGCGTTCTTCAGATCCACGCCGTAACAAACCAAGCGATCGGCCGCGCCCGCAGGCACCACGAAAGGCTCTGAGGGCTGCGCGGTGACGTTCACATCACACGCAAGTGTCGGCACGACGGGCTTCGGCGGCTGGACCGAACAGCTCTCTCCCGCCGGCGCTCCGCTGTGGATCCACGCAGCCAGCGCGTCGCGCTGATGCTGCTGCAAGCGTGCCCGCGGCGGTGGAGGCATCGGATCCGTGTCGCTCGCGATGCGTTGCAACACCATGTCGCCCACGCTGTGCGCGGCACTCGAGACCGAGCGTTCACGAAACAGCGACGCCCGCGTCAGCGCCATGGGCGCGCCATACTCCGGCGAAGCGCCGTGACACTCCTGGCAATTCTCGACCACGATGCGCTCGATCGCGCAGGGCAGCGCGTCTTCTGCGACGTCCGGCGTCACCGAGCCGCAGGCGACAAGCGAAACGGCAAGACTGAGTATGGCGACGAGCAACGCCGGGGCGTGTGGCGCAGAATCGTTTCGTAAGTTCTTCACGCCGTTTCTCCTTTGCCAGGCTCCACAAAGAGCAGTTCCAGAATCGGCGAAACGATCTGCAAGTAATAGGTGCTGGCACACTCCTTCGCGACCAACCGGCGCCCGAGTTCGCGATAGAACGCGATGCGCTGCGCCATGGGCGCGGACGACGTGCGCGGTTCGCGTGGCGCGCTTGCGAGTTTGTCGTACCACCAGGACACTTCCATCTTCAGAATGCGATTGCCGCCAGCGCGCGCAGCCAAAGACCAGAACTCGCGCTCGAAAGCTCGGAACTCCGCGTCCCCGCCGCTGTGTTCGTCGAAGCCTTGAGCAAGGGCGAGCAGCGCTTCGTGGTCCGCTGTGGTGGCGCGTCGCTCCACGATCGACGTCAGCGACAGTCCTTGCAGGAACTGCTTCTCGATCACGTCGCGCTCGAACCCCTGCCGCGCGTCTGCGCCCACGTCCAGCGTGTAGATCAAGCCGATGACACGGATGTCGTTAGTGTCATTCGGATCGAGCACCAACGTCGCGCCGCCCTGCCGCACACGCACGAGACCCATGTCTGCAAGCCGATGCGTGGCCTGCCGCAAGATCACCCGCGACACGCCGAAGCGCTCACTCAGCTCCCGCTCGGATGGCAACGCGCTTCCCGCCGCGAAGTCCCCGCGCAAGATGGCGGCCGCCAACTGCTCGAACACAGCGTCCGCGCTGGAGCGGCGCTCCAAGGCCGTAAACTGCGTGTCCGGCGGCATTTGCGGAACATAGTAACTGGGTTATCCAGTGTCAAGGCGCAACGGAAACTGTCCGGAAAGATCAATGATTTCTGGGGTTTTGGTCGCGGCGGTGTGGCGCGATGGGCCACTTCTCTCGGGCGGGGCCGCGCGGGGTCTGGGGTGGCGGTGGGGTTGCGCGTTGGGCCACGGCGGGTTGCGGCGAAGGCCGCGGGCCGCGCGGGTTGCTCGTCGTGGATCGCGTGGGCGTGTGGGGTTGCGTGCGCGCGTGCGGTCGTGGGTTCGGGTGCGCGGTCGTGTGTTCGGGTGCGGTCGTGTGTTCGGGTGCGGTCGTGTGTTCGGGTGACGCGCGAGGGGTCAAGCCGCGTGGGTGCACAAATTCGCGCAACCGAAACTGCGGCGTGCCGAACAAGATGCCCCCCCGCCCCGGGACCCTTGTGTTCGTGGCGGGAAACGCATGACTCGCAAGGGCTGATAGAAGGAATCGGGTTCCGCGGCAGTTCAGCGGGCGGTGCGCCGGTGAGACGTAGTAACAGTCGGCGACTGGTTTGCGGGCGCGGCCGGTGCGCAATCGAAGCGATGGCAGACGTGCGCGTATTGGCGTCCGCGATCGCGCACGGCGAACCAATGCACGAACGGACCGATGTACAAATCGAAGCACTTGCGGGGCGCGCTGTGGCAACTGCGTTCGAGCGGGTCAGGTGCGGCATGCGCGACCTGTGCACGGTGGACGCGCCGGCGACTGCCGCCGATCCGAAGATGGGGGCTCCGAGGAGGCCCGCCGCTTCCGCCTCTGCGCCGAGGCGCCGGCGCATGGATTGGTTTCGGGTGGGCTGGCGCTCGCGGGTGAGATGGTGGCGCGCTTGCAGCGCATTCGGGCGTCCGCGCCGGCGCGGACGCTTCGCGCCGTCCTGTGCAGTGATGGTAGAAGCTACCTTCGCTGGGAGATGTTGGGCGTGTGGAGAAGAAGCCCACGTGATGTACCGACACGCCGCTGACGGGCGTCCGCGCCGGGGTGGTGCTTCACGCAGTCCCGTGCACCGATAGTGAAAGGCGCCATCGCTAGAAGATGTTGGCGGGGCTGGCGTCCGCGCCGGCGCGCTGGCGTCGCTAGCGCGGAGCGGCATGGTTCGCGCCGGTCCGGGTGGACTGATGTGGA
>CALMUT010000308.1 GCA_937872925.1 uncultured Myxococcales bacterium
GTGGAAGCGGGGGCAGGGGCGGCAGTGCGACGAAGTCCTGCGCGCAGCTCGAGGCGGACTACGCTTCGACTCTCGCCACCGCAAAGTACTGCACCAGTTCGATTTCCTGCGGCAACGGGCAGGCGGATAAGAAGCTGGGCTGCACCTGTCAGACGTCGGTCGTCTCGTCGTCGTCGGCGTACGCCAAGCTCGCGCCGATCAAACTACAGTGGTACCAGCAGAACTGCGACGCAGGCGGAGTGATTTGTGGAGCCTGTCCGACGCCAAGCGGCTACGCGTGCCTATCCAGCAAGTGCACGGAAGTCTACAACTAGCGGCGGCTCGTCTGCCCTTCAAGCCCCTGTAGCAGCGGCCGCCCACGCCCGCGTGGCGGCTCAGGCCGGCGCTACAACGCCCAGCCCACGGAGCCTCCGATGTCGACGCCGGAGTGGAAGTCATCGCTGTCCCGCACGTACTCGGACCAGTTCGCGTCTTCGCTTCGCGCCACCGGCAAGACCAGCCCAGCGCGCAGCATCACGCTGATCCCGCTGCCGCCAGGCGACCATCGCACCGCTTCCACGCTCCATGCATGGGTGACGGCTTGCACTCGTTCGCTCAGATCACGATCGGCCTCTCGCCGAGAGCGCCATTGCGCCTCGAAACCGAGCCAGGGGCCCGCATTGATCGTCCAAGCGCCTTCGGGATCTGGCGAATCGACCAGCGTGGGCGTCACACCGAAGCGCAGGAAGGCAAAGCGACTGCCAAAGTCGCCGCCGCCGCCGCCACCGAGCCCGCTCTCGGCTGCCCAGGTTCCGTCGAAGAGCACCGCACCGGCGACGCCGAGAATCACAGACTCCGTGCGCTGGCTTCCGTTGACCAAGGTAAAGCTCTGAAACGGCAGCGTGAAGCGAATCGTGGGTGCGATGTCGGCGCGCGGCGTGCCGTCTAGCTCACGGACGTCCGTCGCGTCTTTTTGGACGAAGTCCTGCGCGCTGGCAGTTTGCGTGCCGCCCAGCAGCACGACGACCATGCATCCGCTCAGAGACGCGTTGCGCATGAGGTGAGTATACTCAGGCGCGACTAGCCGTCGCTGCTCTTGTCCGCGCAGCTCAGAAACTTGCCGCCGCCGCAGAAGCAGTCGCAGGGCGGATCGCCGGCACACGGCGCGTCGCATTCGCAGAAGCAATCTTCGGTGACCGGAGCGCAGTCGATCCGAGACTTGCACTCGCAGAAGTTCGAAATGATTTCGCAAGTTGGATTGGCCTGGGCGGCGCACTTTACCTGACCGTCTTCGCAGCGGCAGCTACAGTCCGTCGTGTTCAGCGGGCCTTCGAAACCCTCGCAGGTTGCGCACAGCAGCGACGGGCAGCTCAGCACATCCGCCAGCTCCGGTTTGCACTCCCAGCCCTTCGGGCCGCAGGTCTCACCGGGCAAGGGCAGCCCCCAGCACGTGCCCTGCGGACAGTCTTTCGGCAGCACGGTGCCGGCGGGGCACGTCCAGGTGTGGGCCACGCAGGACGCGGTCTCCGGAAACCAATCACTGCCGCAACCCGCGGCACACATCGGCGCAGATCCGGAACATCCTGTCGCTCCCGCGCTGCCACCGCTCGCGGCGCCGGATCCGCCCGATCCACCGCTTGCGGTGCCAGCGCCGCCGCCGGTGTCGGACGCGTCGTTCCCCGTCGAACCGCCGCAGTTCACCAGCAGAAACGCTGATAGCGCCAGGGGGAGCGCCCACAGCTTCCGGCGGCGCGGCTTTCGATGGGATCTGAATCGGGGTTCGTCCTCATAGGCGCGCATACACCACGTGTATCCAGGATCCGTGCCAGCGCGTTTTGCAGCGTCACGGCGTGCGGATGCGGAACTGAGCTCAACACTGTGCAGCTTGTGTGGAGAACGCGTGGAGACGGAATCAGCGGTCCAATATGGGCGTTGGCTCCTTCGTCCAAAGCGGGCGGAGGATAAGCATGCGACGTTTTTTGGCGATATTGGTGATTTGGCTGGGCGCAGCGGCGGCCTGGATGGTGCTGGGCTCGACGCTCCTGGTGCGCTCGGGCGAAGTGAGCCACGCGCTGCGCGGTGAAGTGCATCAACTGTGGGGCGCGCCCATTGAGCAGCAGCCGCCAACGGGAGTGCTGCTGACGCCCGGCGCGGTCGCCGAAGCGACGACGAAGCAAGCGCCGCGACAAGAAGTGTCACGGAGGCCCGGATCGAACAACGCTCCGACTCACGGCGGCATTCCCGCCGCCAAAAAGTACGCGCCGGCGGCTGATCCGGGGGCGAACCCGGATACTTCTGGCGACAATCAGGCCGCGGCGGACACGGATTCGGCCGTTGCGGACACGGACTCGAACGCGGCGACCCCAACAACGGTCGCCAGCTCGCCCGCGCGCTTGAACGCTTCCAAGCTCGATGTCGATCTCGAACTGGAACACCGCAAGAAGGGACTGATCTGGTTCCCCACCTACGCCGTGGACTTCGCTGGGGACTATCGCTTCGAAAACACGGAGAGCGAAGCGCGGGACCTAGTGGTCACCTTGCCGCTGCAAGAGACCAACGCGCTGTATGAGGGCTTCGAAGTGCTCGCCGCGGGCAAGGCGCTGCGTGCGGAGGTCGAAAATGGCCGCGCAGTGTTCCGCGACAAGCTCGCCGCCAAAGAGCAGAAGACCTACACCGTGCGCTATCGCTCACGCGGCACCGAGCGCTGGAGCTACCACTTGACCGCGGGCACCGGTCGCGTCGACGGCTTCGAGCTCAACTTGAAGACGGACTTTGCTGACGTGGACTTTCCGAGCGGATCCATCTCCCCATCGGCGCACCAAGCCACGGCGGGTGGTTGGACTGGCGCGTGGAGGTTTTCCAGCTTGGTCGCCAGCACGCCCATCGGCGTGGAGATGCCGCAATTGCTGAACCCTGGGCCCCTGGCATCGCGCATCACCTTCTTTGCGCCGCTATCGCTGTTGTTCTTCTTTTTCGTCGTGGCGATCATGGCGACAGCGCAGAAGCGCGCCCTGCACCCGCTGCATTACTTTTTCCTGAGCTGCGCCTTCTTCGCCTTCCACTTGCTCTTTTCCTATCTAGTGGATCACGTTGCCGTGGGTCCGGCCTTTGCGCTGAGCGCGGGAGTCAGTGTGCTCTTGGTGGTCACGTACGCGCGCCTGTTCGTGGGCTGGAAGTTTGCGCTGCGCGAGATGGGTTTGGCGCAGGTGATCTACCTGGTGTTGTTTTCGTTCACCTTCTTCTTCGATGGCTACACGGGGCTATCCGTCACCGTGGGCGCCATCGTGACACTTTTCGTCGTGATGCAAGTCACCGGCCGCAAAAGTTGGCGCGAGCTGCTCGGCGAGGGCGAAGAAGAACCGGCTCCGCGTTGTGCAGCTCCGTATCGATGTGGCGTGCCGGCCATCGAAGACGCGGGCGCCGCGGAGTAACCTCGAATAGCAGCGCGGGGGGCGCGGCTTCGGGGAGGCGCTGGGCCCGGCGTCCCGCCCCGGAACCACAAGATGCAAGGCCCGGCTGCTCTGTTCGTGGCCTGGGCCGTTCCCTGGCGGAAAAAGAGCCGCCCCCAGCCTTGACACTTAGATGCTCCATACATATATGTAGTATGTATCTAAGATGATCAGCGAAAGACAGTTTCTCCGCGCCTACGACGCCAGCGCTTTTGACCGGGTTTCGGTCACCGTGGACGTGGTGTTGCTTTCGGTCGCGGACGGCGGGCTGCACGCGCTGGTGCATCGCCGCGCCGAGCATCCTTGTCGGG
Source organism: uncultured Myxococcales bacterium (assembly GCA_937872925.1). Lineage (GTDB taxonomy): Bacteria > Myxococcota_A > Polyangia > Polyangiales > Polyangiaceae > JACKEA01. The sequence continues at coordinate 3,740 of CALMUT010000308.1, forward strand.
ACAAGTGGGCACTGCCCGGCGGCTTCGTGCAGCTGGCGGAGTCCCTCGACGCGGCCGCCGCCCGCGTGCTGCGCGACAAAGCGGGGCTAGAAGACGTATTTGTCGAACAGCTGTACACATTCGGGGAGCCGTGTCGTGATCCGCGCACCCGGGTGATCTCCGTCGGCTACTACGCCCTGGTCGACATCACGCGCTTCGAGCAAGCCCACGCCGCGCGGGAGGACGTCATCTCCGCGCAGATCGTCGTGCCCTGGAAGGGTGAACGGGGCGGCGCGGTGCAGCTATTCGGTGACCAGAAGCAGACCCTCGACGTTGCCTTCGACCACGCGGAGATCATCGGCGCGGCCGTGAAGCGCATCCGCGGTAAGTTGGGCTACGCACCGATTGGTTTCGAGTTCTTGCCGAAGCGATTCACGCTTTTGGATTTGCGCCAGGTGCACGAAGCCGTGTTGGGGCGGAGACTGAACAAAGACTCGTTTCGTCGCACAGTGCTTGCTTCGGGCCTGGTGCGTGCAACGGGCCAGCGCGAGCGCGCGGTGGACCATCGGCCGGCGGAGCTATTCCGCTTCAATCGCAAGGAGGCGCGGGCATGAGCCTGGGAAGCACCGACGCCTACAAGCTGACCATGGCGGAAGCGGGCTACCCGCTGCGCGAGGAGTGCTTCACCTATACGCATCGTCGCGGCGGCGTGGCGCTGTTGCCCTTTGACGTGCACGCGGAAGTGCAGAGGTTACTTCCCGCAGCGGACGCCGCCGCGTGCGATGAGCTGGAGCGCGTCGGGATCCGTCTCAGCGCGGGGACGCGCGCGGCCCTCGCGTTGCCAGACCGCGTGCGGGTGCAGACTCTACCCAAAGGCGCGTGGTTTGCGCCCGGGGAGCCGGTCTTCAGCGTGATCGGTCCCAGCGCGCTAGTGTCGTTTTTGGAGCCGCAGTTGCTGATGCTGGCGTATCGCATCCAACTCGCCACCCTGGCACTGGTGGAGCCGGCGCGACTCGCCGCCGAAGTGGGCGTGGTCAGCTGCGCACAGCAGCGGGAGATTGTGCTTTCGTGTTTGGACGGGGTGCGCGTGGCGGCGCCAGAAGTGCGCGTTGACGCCGAGGGGTACCGCGAGCGCGTGTTCGAGCGGGCCAGCGCCCTGGTCCACTGCGTGGAGGATCCAGCGCGGCTGTTCGAGATCGGGCTGCGAGCGGCGACGTGCCTGGAGCAACATCTGCTCGCTCTTGACGCATGCAAGTGCGCAGGCATCACGCGGACCAGTCACGTGGGCGGCGCTCGCACTCTCGGGCTTGGAGCCGTGGGCACCATGGGCCACGAGCACGTGCAGCGCTTCTTTTCGGATCCGGTGGCGTTTGCGGCCATGCGGGACCGCGTGCCCGGCCCCGTGAGCTACTTGTTGGACACCTTCGATACGCTGCGCTCGGGTTTGCCGGCGGCATATGCGCTGATGCAAGCGCGCGGCATCAGCGACAGCGTGCGCTTCGATTCCGGGGATAAAGAGGCGCAGCTGCGCGCTGCCGTGGCCCTGGCCCGGACGCAGGATCTCGAGCCCACGCTGATCTTGGAAGACGGCTTCGACCTGGAGCAGACGGTGAAGTTCGAGGGCTTGCGGCGGAAGCTGGGCTGGGCTGCGGCGCAGCAGCTCTACGGGTAAGGCTGGGCTATCTGGTCCTGGTACCCCGCACATTAGCGTTTTTGACATCACAAGGCGCTGGGCGGCATATTCAAACTCGCTGAGACTGGCGGGCGCGCGAGCATGAAGTTCGCGGATGCTCCCGGGGGACAGAAGCAAAGCGTGCCGGGGCGACCGGTGGTGTTCCGGCGCGTCGCAGGAGAGGGGAGTACGAGCATGATTGGACAGAGCGGTGAGCTACCGCCGCCGGGCATGCGGCAGCTCACGGAAGCCGAGTCGCCCTTCGGGGAGCGACCGGGCGACGCCCGCCCCGAGCTGAGTCCTGCGACCCAAGCGTTGGTACGTGCGCTCACTGTGGCGCGGGATCGGCGGCTGGCGGAGGTACAAGCATGAACGCGCAGCCCGAATACTTCCGTCCCGAGGATGCCGGCGCGCTGTACGTCGAGCGCGCCGACCGGGTGATCGCCGCGGGGCGCGCGCGCGCAGGGCAGGGCATGCCACCTGCCTCCCAAGACACCCGACGCGTCTGTGTCTTCGGCATCGACATGCAGGTTGGGTTTTGCTTACCCCAAGGCAGCTTGTTCGTGCCGGGCGCCGTCGCGGACACCGAGCGTGCTCTGGGCTTTGTGTATGGCAACCTTTCGCAGATCACGAGCGTCGTGCTGTCCCAGGACACGCACAGCTTGGGGCAGATCTTCTTCGCAGACTTCTGGCTCGACGACAGCGGCGCGCATCCGGCGCCTTTCACGGTGATCAGCCACAGTGATGTGGCTAGCGGGCGCTTCCGTCCGCGCTTTTTTCAGGAAGAAGCGCTGGAGTATTTGGACCGACTGCAGCGGAGCGGTCGCTACCAGCTCACGATTTGGCCCTACCACACCCTACGCGGCGGTCTGTCTCAGGCCATCGTGCCGGCGCTGCTCGAGGCGGCGCTGTATCACGGGGCTGCCCGTGACACGCGACCGCTGTTGGTCGAAAAGGGCATGGCGCGGCTCACGGAAAACTACTCGGTGCTCTCACCTGAGGTGCAGCAGCTTGGGGGAGCGCAGCTGGGCCGGTTTGACGAAGCGCTATTCCAGACGCTGATGGAACACGACCGGATTTATGTGATGGGACAGGCCAAGTCCCACTGCGTGCTGTCCACGCTGCGGGATTTGGCGGCGCGGGCGGAGCAATTGGATCCGTCGCTACTCGCGAAGGTGCACGTGCTGGTGGACGCGATGAGTCCTGTGGCGCCCCCGCCCCTCGACCCGCTGCCGCCAAGTTTGGACTTTCCGGCGCTGGCCGAAGCCGGGCTGCGTGAGCTTGGGGAGCGCGGCATGCGCTTGGTTCGCTGCGCAGAGGGGATCGACTTAGAAACGTCCGGCGCGGCCTCACCCGGGCGCGCCTCGGCCAGCACGGCGCGCCGCGCCCCGCGTTCATCCCGGAGTGCGGGAGCGGCGGCCCCGTCGGCGCAAGTGCGACGGGCTGGGAGCATGTCTGCGGTACTGCTCGAAGGCGGACAGGTGGCCTGCGCCACGGCGCCGAAGCCGGGGTTGGAGTCAGACGATAGTGTTGTGATCCGCGTGGCCTACGCCGGCGTGTGCCGCACGGACCTGGCTGTGGCCGCGGGCACGATCCCTGTCGCCACGCCCTTGGTGCTGGGGCACGAGTTTTCAGGGTATGTCGAGGCGCTGGGCCCAGGCGTGCAATCGCTTCGTGTGGGGGACCGCGTGAGCGTCGATCCGCGCATTGCGTGCGGGACGTGCGCGCATTGCGTCGCGGGCGGCGTGTGCAGCGCGCCGCGGCGCTTGGGGCGCGAGCAGCACGGTTGCTTCTCCGAGTACATTGCGGTGCCGGCGTCGTCGGTCCTTGCCGTGCCGGACGCCTTGAGCTTGCGCGTAGCGGCGTACCTGGAGCCTGTTGCCGCAGCCATTGCCGTAGACATGGCGCTGCTTGATCTTGATGCGGGCAGTCGCGGACTCGTCTTTGGCGACAATCGATTCACCGCGCTCGCGCTGCGGTTGCTGCGGGATCGCACCGACTTCGATGTCACGGCGTGGGCGGGCGATCAAGGCGCTCCCGACGCAAGCGCTTACGACTTTGTGGTCGAGACTTCGGATCCACGCACGCCACTCGGGTGGGCAGTGCAAGCGCTGAGGCCGGGGGGACGCTTAGTGCTCAAGAGTCGCGGCGCGTTACTTTCGCTTCCCTTCGAAGGCATCGTGGAAAAGGAGCTGCGGTTGCAGGGCGCAGCCTACGGGGAGTTTGCGACGGCCATGCAAGCTCTAGAGCAAAGCCAAACCTTCTTTTCGACGCTGCTCGGTCGCGAGTTCGCCCTTGCGGATTTTGCTGCCTGCTTCGATCACGCGAGCGGCGATGAATCGAAGAAGACGCTGCTCTGCATCGGTGGTGGGGACTGACAATGTGCGGCATCGTTGCCCAATTTGGACCGCGTCTCGATCCGCCCGCGTTGCGCTTGGCTCTGCATGCGCTCGCGCACCGGGGACCGGATGCGGCCACGCTGTACGTGGGGGAGGGCGCCGCTCTCGGCCACACGCGCCTTGCAATCATCGCCCCAGAGGACGGCGCTCAACCCGTCCGTAATGAAGACCAGAGCGTGATCGCCGTCGTCAGCGGTGAGTTCTACGAGCATGCGCGCCTCAGGGGCGAGCTCAAGAGTCGTGGGCACCTTTTCCGAACGGGTTCGGACAGCGAGCTCTTGGTGCACTTGTACGAAGAGTATGGCGACGATTGCGTGGCGCATTTGCGCGGGGAGTTTGCCTTCGTGTTGTGGGACGAGCGAAAACGCCGGCTCCTGGCGGCGCGAGATCGCTTTGGTGTGCGCCCGCTGCTCTACGCTCAGATAGGCGAGACGTTGTGCATTGCCAGCGAGGCCAAAGCGCTATTTGCCTTGGGGGTGGTGCCGCGCTGGGATCTGGACGCATTGTTTGTTTCGTTGCATGCGCAGTACGTGCCGGCGGACCGCACGCTGTTCGCTGGGATCCGACAGCTGCGTCCGGGGGAGATGCTGACGTGGAAGGGCGGCGCTGCGCAGACGTCCACGTACTGGGACCTGGATTTGCCGTTGGCGCGCGATGCCATCGCTCCGCCGGGCGCCGCGCAGACCCAAGTGCGCGCAGCCCTCGAAGAAGCTGTGGACTTGCGTCTGGTGGCCGACGCGCCGCTGTGTGTGCAGCTCTCTGGCGGCATCGACTCTAGCGTGGTGGCCGCGCTCGCGGCGCGTCGGCGCGCCGAGCCCCTTTCGTGTTTCACGGTGTCCTTCGAGCAGAGCGCCTGGGACGAAGCTGCGCTGGCGCAGGCCACGGCGGATCATATTGGCGCGGAGCTATCAACGCTGCGTGTGTCGGCGCGCACGCTGCTAGATGCGCTACCGCGCGCCGTGGCGCAGGGCGAAGGCCTGGCCGTCAACCTGCACATTGCCGCCAAGTACTTGCTCGCGCGGCACGTCGCGGAGGCGGGCTATCGCGTGGTCTTGACCGGGGAGGGCGCGGACGAAGTGTTTCTGGGCTACGCGCATTTTCGTCAGGATTTCGGCGTGGCGCAGGGGTTGGCGGCGACGAACCGCGCCTCGGCAGGACTGATGCTTGCCGAAGGGACGGGCTTGAGCCTCGACGGCGTGACAAGGCATTTGGGATTTGCGCCCAGTTTCCTCGCGGCAAAGGCGACCCTGGGCCAGCGGGTGGCGTCGCTGCTGCGGCCAGACTTCTTGCGGCCCTTTGTGGATCGCGATCCGCTGCTCGAGTTGGTGCAAAGCGCGTGTCCGCCTGACGCCATGCGCGGTCGCGCGCCGGTGGACGTCGCGCGCTACGCTTGGAGCAAGACTGCGCTGCCGACGTACATCTTGCGCACCCTCGGTGACGCCATGGAAATGTCGAGCAGTCTGGAAGGGCGCGTGCCCATGTTGGACCACGTGCTGTTCGAAGCCGTGCGCGGACTGCCTCTCGAGCTGTGCATTCGCGACGGGCAGGAGAAGGCCATCTTGCGCGAGTGTGCCGAGGGGCTCGTGCCGCCGGCGGTGGTTGAGCGCCAAAAGCATCCCTTTGTGGCGCCGCCGATGACGCTATTCGAGCCAGAGCTACTCTCGGAAGTGCTTGGTGGCGGCTTGTTGCAGCGGCTCGATTTTGTGGACGCTTCCAGGTTGCGCACGGCCCTCGCCGCGCTCCCGAGGCTCGCGGAGCGCGAGCGCATCGCGTGGGATCCGGCATTGTGCCTGCTCTTGTCGGCGGCGCTGTTGAGTCAGGAGTACGGGCTGTGAGTTTTGCGCCCGTCGTGCGGACGATGCTGGATGCGGCGCTCGCCGCCCCCCAGCGCTGCGCAGTGGAGGAGCCGGGCCGGCACCTGAGCTACGGCGAACTCCTAGCGCGCGCCCGGGCGGTGCAGGGGCACTTGATGCGGCAAGGCGTTGGTCCGGGCAGCGTCGTCGGGCTGGCTCTGCCGCGCAGCGCTGACTACGTCATCGCACTCCTGGGGATCTGGCTCAGCGGCGCGGCGTTCTTGCCCCTGCCGCCAGAGCTTCCGGCGGCGCGGCGTGCCAGGATGCTCCGGGAAGCGCGGGCGGCGCGGGTCATCGGCCTTGGGGGCCTAGACGCAAACCTGAGGGATGCGGGGGAGCTCTGCGAGCCTGGCCCAGTCGCGACGGCAGCCAGCGACCTGGCGTACGTGATCTACACTTCCGGCAGCAGCGGTACGCCCAAGGGCGTCGCGGTGCTTCATGGGGGATTGCCGCTCCTGGTGCGCGCGCAGATCGCGGCCTTCGAGCTCGACTCGAGCAGCCGCGTGTTGTGGCTGCACTCCACCGCTTTTGACGCCCACGTATCCGATGTGGCCACGGCGCTATGTGCCGGCGCGACTCTCGTCATCGACGACGTGGGCAGTTGGCTCGATCGCGTACAGAGGCATCAGATCAGCCACGTAGATGTGCCGCCGGTGCTGCTGCGGCTGAGCGCGCCAGAGCATGCGCCGCCGTGTCTGACGACGTTAGTGGTGGGCGGCGAACCGAGCCCGCCCCAAGTGCTGCGCGCGTGGGCGCGGACCCGTCGCGTGGTGGGCGTGTATGGTCCGACGGAGGCGACGGTGTGCAGCAGTTTGTGCGTCATTGACGCCGATGCTTGGCAGCGGCCGCTGCTTGGTCAGCCCTTAGCGGGCACGCACTACGCCGTCGTCGACGAAGCTGGCGAGAACGCGGACGAAGGCGAGCTGTACATTGGGGGCGCGCAACTGGCGCTCGGATACCTTGGAGATCCGGAGCTGACACGAGCGCGCTTTGTCGAGCGGGCCGGACAGCGTTGGTACCGTAGCGGCGACCGCGTGCGTCGGGTCGGTGCAGACTTTGAGTTTCTGGGTCGGATAGATCGCCAACTATCGGTCAATGGCGTCCGGGTCGAACCCAGTGAAATCGAGGCCGCGCTGTGTGCGCTGCCGGGGGTCCAGGAAGCAGCCGTCGTGCAGCGCCGCGTCGGAGCGAGCGCACGCGGGGTGCTGAGCGCGACGCTCTGCCCGGAAACTCTTGACGTGGCGGCGATCGAAGTTGCGGTCGCCAAGGTGTTGCCGCCGTGGCTCTGCCCGCGCCACTACCGCTGTGTTCGGCGCTTGCCGAGGCTCACAAGTGGCAAAGTGGATTACGCCGCACTGACGCAGGTTCACGCGGCGGCATCGGGAGCCGGCGACACCCTCGGCGCCCCAAGGCAGAATGGACAGGCGGCGACGCGGGAGCCCCTGGCCCAGGAGCTGTCAGCCATGTGGCGCGCGGTGCTTTCCGTAGGGAGCGCCGGGAGCGGCGACGACTTTTTTGCCCTGGGCGGGGACTCCCTGGCCGTTGTCGAGCTTGCGGTCTTGGCGCAGAGCCGCGGTCTGGCGCTGTCGGCGGCCGCGATCACTGCGCATCCGGAGTTCGCGGCACAGCTGGGCGTGCTCCGCAGCGGCGCGCAGGGTGATCGACGTAGCGCCAGGGCCTTGCGCAAGGAGGCCGCGCGGTGGGTCAGCGAGCTGCCCCCCCGCGGCGCCGCCAGCATGGCGCCGGGATCCGATCCGGCGCGGGCGGCGTGGCTTGTCACCGGCGCGACGGGCAGCGTCGGCGCACACGTTTTGGCCGAACTGCTGGGTCGGACCACGGGGCCCATTGCCTGTGTGGTGCGTGCTGCGGATGAAGGCGTCGGCAAGGCACGTCTAGAGCGCGCGCTTTCCGCTACGGGCTTGAGCTGCGGCGACGAACCCTTGGCGCGCCTGCGCGTCGTGGTCGGAGACGTGGCAGTGCCGTACTTTGGGCTATCGGAGCGACGCTACGCGGCGCTGGCCCGGGAGATCCAAGCGGTCTTTCATTGTGCGGGCCGCGTGCACGCTGTGGAGAGCTACGAGCGCTTGCGCTCCGCCAATGTGCTCGGGACGCTAGAGGCGCTGCGTTTTTGCCGTAGCGCCATGCCAAAAGTCTTCCACCACGTGTCCACGCTCAGCGTGTTCGTTTCGACGGACCGGGCAACGGGTTCGTTTTCGGCGGACGACGCGCTGGAGGCAACCCGTTGGGTGCGCGGTGGCTACGCGCAGTCCAAGTGGGTCGCGGAACAGCTGGTGCGGAGCGCACCGCCGGCCGGCCCCCAGGCGATCTATCGTCTGGGCCTGATCACACCGCATTCGGCGACTGGCAGGGGGACGGCGACGGATCAGTTGGGACACCTGATCCGCGGCTTAGCGCGTCTGGGTGCCGTGCCCCGTGGGTTGGGCGCCCTCGCCTTTGATGTCACCCCCGTCGACGTTGCCGCGCAGATCTTGGCGGAGCTGCTGCTGCGCCCGGGCACAGGCACACAGACGTTTCACATTGCAAACCAAACCAGCGCGACCTTGGACATGCTGGTCGACGCGCTCTCGCAGTGCGGCGTCGCGCTGCGAGAGCTGGATGCCGCCGACTGGCAGGGGCTGGCCGCCCGCGCCTACACCGACAGTGGTACAGCGCTGGCATACCTCTCGCTGTGCCGCGGGCTGCCGGGCGTGCAACACCGGGGGCTCGATCTATTCCAGGCAACGGACGCAGCGTTCTGCCGCGACCCAGAGAGCGCCCGCGTGTCGCGCGCCATTGGAGCGCCGAGTGTCGCGTCATTGAAGCGCATGGTGATGGCGGCGCTGGAGGCCGGCTCATGACTCGTGGACTGGTGCTCGGCAAGTTCCTGCCCCCCCACGCCGGGCACTTGTACCTGCTGGAGTTCGCCCAAAACTTCTGCTCGGAGCTGACGGTTGTCGTGGGCACCCTCGAATCGGAACCCATCCCAGGGCCACTTCGCTTCGAGTGGATGCGGGAGCTCTGTCCGCGCGCCCAAGTGCTGCACTTGGCAGACGAAAACCCCCAGAGCCCCGAAGAGCATCCCGAATTCTGGGCCATTTGGCGCGGGAGCTTGCAGCGCATCTTGCCGCAGCCGCCGGATCTCGTGTTTGCGTCGGAGCGCTATGGCGAGCGTCTGGCCCACGAGCTTGAAGCGCGCTTCGTCGTCGTCGACCCTGCGCGTACGGCCTTACCCGTCAGTGGCAGCGCCATTCGCGAGCGGCCCTTGGCGCACTTCGCGTTTCTACCGCCCTGCGTCCGCGCACACTACGCGCTTCGGATCAGCATCTTCGGTCCAGAGTCCACGGGCAAGTCCACGCTGTCAGCGCAGCTGGCAGAGCACTACCAAACCCAGTGGGTACCCGAGTACGCCCGCGCATTTTTGGAACACCGCGCCGGCGATCTGCGTGATGAAGACATGGCGACGATTGCCCGCGGGCAAGCCTGCGCCGAGGACGCTCTCGCGCGCAGCGCCAATCGCATTCTGTTCTGCGATACGGATCCTCTGGCGACCCAGCTTTGGAGCGACGCGCTTTTCAGCCAAGTCCCCGACGTAGTGGTACAGGCGGCGGCGGGGCGTAGCTACGACCTGACCCTGCTGCTCGAACCGGACGTGCCCTGGGTCGCCGATCCCGTGCGTTACCTCCCTGAACAGCGCGACGGCTTCTTTTCCGCCTGTCGGCGGGCCTTGCAACGCGCGGATCGCAGGGTGGTCACCCTGCGGGGCAACTTCGAACAGCGTTTCGTTGCGGCGCGTGCCGCAGTGGACGCACTGTTGGAGGAGAAACAAGCATGAGTGCGGGTGAAGGGCCGTGGTGGGTGGCGCTGTACGACGACGTCTTGGCGGACGTGCTCTTGGAACGCAGCCCAGACGCTGTGCGCGACACGCTGGGCTTCCTGACGCAGGCGCTCGGGCTGTGTCCCGGCCACACCGTGTTTGACCAGTGTGCAGGCATCGGCAGTCTTTCCGTGCCCCTTGCCAAGGCAGGCATGCGCGTCGTCAGCATCGAGCAGGCGCCACACTACGTGGACCGCGCACGGGCTTGGGCGGCACGGGAAGGGGTCGAGCTTCAGGCGTTGGTCGGCGATGCCTTCGAGCTGGCGTCGCCCATTGCGTGCCAGGCGGCGTTCAACTGGTGGACGGGTTTCGGTTACGCTGACAGCGATCGACAGAACGCTCGCATGCTCGCCCGCGCCTTCGACTCTTTGGTGCCGGGCGGCGCGTTTGTGATCGACTGGCTCAATGTGCCGCAGATCCTGCGCGGGTTTTCCCCGCGCGTGGTCACACAGCGCAATACAGCGCAGGGTGTGGTGACGCTCACTCGCGACAGCGTGCTGTGCTTGCAACGCGGGCGTCTGGAAAAGACCTGGAGCTTTGTGACCCCATCTGGCGAGCGTGTCGAGCGCCACAGCCAAGTACGCTTGTATCTCCCGCACCAACTCGGAGAGCTGCTGCGACAGGTCGGTTTTGAGGAACTCCACTACTGGGGCGATGTTTCCGGCGCAGAGCTGAGCGCAGATAGCCCGCGTTGCATCGTGCGTGCGCGGAGGCCAAGGTGAGCTTCTTCAAAGGGAGTGCTCCCGGGGCTACGTGCGACTTCCTGCATGCGCTCTACGCTGGGGAGGTGTTCCTGTTGCCGCCGACCACCGCTTCCGACGAGCTGGCGCAATCCGTGCAGGTCATGCTGGCGGACGCCCTCGGCCCCGATCCCGGCGCAATTTACTGCGGGCAGAGCGCAGACCACTTCCGGATCTTGGGAGCGTTGCGGAAGCGCCTGTTCACGGAAGCGGATATGCACGCTGCGCTATTCCGCGTTGTCGAAAGCCTGGGTCACGATCCGAAGGAATTCCTCTGCGACCCGCTGCGGCTGCGCGTGGTCGAGAGCGGCGGACATGACAACCCTCGCGCAGCCCCGGTCTACACGCCGCATCGCGACACTTGGTATGCGCACCCGCAATCGCTGGTGACGTGGTGGATCCCGCTGGCGGACACCGCCGCAAGCGAGACCTTCGTCTTCTATCCGGACTGCTTCGCACGTGCGGTCGCCAATGACTCCCACAACTTCGAGTACCGCGCCTGGGTGGAAAAGGGCTGGGACCTGAAGATCGGCTGGCAAGACCGCGAAGCGGGCCGGACCGAGCACTATCCCGGCGCCCTGGGCCCCTTTGAAACCGGCTTGCCCCGCGGCTTCGCCTGCAAGCGTGGTCAGATCCTGGTCTTCTCCGGCGCGCACTTCCACGAGACGCTGCGCCAGACATCAGGACGCACCCGCTTCAGCGTGGATTTTCGTTTGGTGCACGCCGGCGATCTGCGTGCCGGGCGTGGCGCTCCAAACGTGGACGCGCGCGCCCGCGGCAGCGCCATCGCCGACTATGTGCGCGGGACCGCGATCCCGACGTGATGTTGACGCCGGCGAGGCTCGGCTTCGTGGTGTGTGGTGGTCATCGCCAGAGCGCGCTACGGGTGCAATGGCAACGGCGCCGAACTGGCGGCATCCGCGGGGGAGGCACTGCGCTCAGAAGCGGCGCGCTTCCATCAATAGATACACGCAGGGCACCAGCAGCAGGGTGACCAGAGTAGATGTCGTCAATCCGCCAATCACGGCGCGTGCCAGCGGCGCTTGCATTTCGCTACCTTCCCCTGAGGAAAGCGCAAGAGGCAGCAACCCGAGCAGAGTCGTGCAGGTCGTCATCAAGATGGGGCGCAGGCGCCGCTGCCCGGCGGCGATCAACGCCGCCCGCACGCTCATGCCCTGTTGTCTTCGCAGCATGTTGGTGTAGTCGATCAACACGATGGCGTTGTTCACGGCGATGCCGACGAGCACGATGGTGCCGAGCATGGAGTTCATGTTCAGCGTCGTCCCGGTCAAGAATAGTGATGCAATCACGCCGCTAAAGGCCACCGGAACCGATGCCATGACCACCAAGGGGTGACGCAGGGATTCGAACTGCACCGCCATGGTGGAAAATACCAGGAAGCTTGCCAGGAGGATCCCGATCAGCAGACTGGTGAAGGTTTCGTCCTGTTCGGCCAGTTCTCCCGTTAGCGCCACCTCAAAGCCTTCGGTCTTGGGAATGTCGGCCATTTGTATGCGAAGGTCCCTCGCGATCTCGTTGAGTGGTCGACCTGCGGTGCCGAGATTCACGCGCAACGATCGTTCCTGATCCAATCGCGAGATGGAGGAGGGGCCCAAGCGATCTTCGACGCGAACCAGGCTTGCGAGCGCCACACGCACTCCACTGGGAGAAACGACGGGTAGATTGTCGAGTTGCGATAGGCGTTCGCGCTCACCGGCCGCGAGCTGCACACGAATGTCGAATTCGTCGCCCTGATCGCGATAGCGAGTCGCGACGCTACCCAGCAGATAGGTCTCCACGGCTGCCGCCACATCCGCGCTGCCGAGGCCAAGCTCCGCTGCGCGCGTGCGGTCCACGTGTAGCACTCGTTCGAGCTGGCCCATCTCTCGGTCCGGACGGGCAAAGGTGATGCCTGGAACCTCGCGTGCGGCGGCCACGACCCGGGCGGCGAGAGCGTCCGCTTGAACCAAGTCGTGTCCGCGTATTTCCACGCCGATGCGGTCTTCGCCGCGGCGCACGATGCGTTTCAGAATGTTGCTGGAGCTGGCTCGGATCGAAAACCTGGCACCCGGAATTCCGTCCAGAGAACGTCGGATACCCAGCTCGATGGCTTCGATACCGCGATCCCGGTCTGCCACGGGCACGAGCATCAGGTCAATTTCACCTTCGTTGCTGCCGCCGGGACGCCACCACGCTTCGGGGCCCGCGGAGGAAACTACGTGTTCGAGTTCGCCGGGCTGTAGCGAATCGCGCACGCGTTTTTCTGAGGCGACAATCACCTGGCGCGTCTTGTCCAAGGGCGTGCCGACGGGTAGCTCCAGGTCCGCTTCGATGCGACCTTCATCGGAATCAGGCATCAACTCGGTTCCGATCCGAGAAACCATGGACACGCTGACGAAAAGGACCACCACTGCACCGAAAACAACGGCCCATGGAGCAAACAGCACCGCGGAAAGCAAGCGACCATAGGCGCGTTCCATAGCCGAAAGGCGTCTCTCGATCCCGGCGCTGACACGGCCCTGGGGGCTCGCTCCTTTGGCCAGCAGGCGCGTGGCCAGCATGGGGATCAGAGTGAGCGCGGCGACCAGAGAGCAGACGAGCGCAAAGGTGACCACTTCCGCCATCTCTCCGAAAATGACTCCAGCGAAGCCACCCACGAAAATCACGGGAACGAACACAGACACCGTTGTCAGCGTGCCCGCGACCACTGCTCCCGCGACCTCCCGCGCGCCTTCGACCGAAGCGTCAAACGCCGACAGCCCCTCCGCGCGCTTTCGATGGATGTTTTCCAAAATGACTATCGCCGCATCCACCAACATGCCGATGCCGAGCGCCAGCCCGCCAAAGGAGATGATGTTCAGCGTCATGCCCCGGAAGTACATCAGGCCAAAGGTGGCAACGATGCTCAGCGGAATCACCACGGCCACGATTGCGGTGGCCCGCCAGTTGCGCAGAAACACCAAGAGCACCAAGACGGCTAGCAGTGCGCCAACCCCTGCGCCGTTCTGAACGTTGGCGACAGAAGCTTTGATGAAATCCGCGGAGTCCCACAGTACCGACAATTGCACGCGGCCTGCGTAGTCGCGGTTGATGCGAGCAATCTCGCGGTCCACGGCTGCCGCCACTTGCACGGTGTTCGCGCCGGACTGCTTGAAGACCCGAAGCCTTACCCCGGGGTCGCCGTCGACGAATAGATGACTTCGCACGCGCCGAATCGAGTCGACGACCGTGCCAAGATCGCGGACGTGAACAGGTCGCCCGTCGCGAGTGGCAACGACAACCGCCTCGATCTCCTGAAGGTTCGTAAACTCACCGGCGGTGCGAATGACCACCTGGCGGCCTGCTTGACGCATGTCGCCCGCGGACACGCTGCGGTTTTCATTGGCCAGGGCGCGAACGACCTGCTGTGCACTGACGCCCTGGGCGACCAATCGTTCAGCGTCCAGGGAGACGCGGATCTCGCGGTCTTCGCCGCCTTGGACCTCGACAGACGCGACGCCCGGCAGGCGTTCCAGGGCGCGACTGAGTTCGTCCTCGGCCATGAACTTGAGACGGCGTTGATCACCCGGACCGGTGAGTCCCAAGAAGGCGATCGGTACAGACGAAAGGTCGAATTTGTGTACGCTTGGCGGATCGGCGGTTTCAGGCAAGCTGGATCGCACTCGATCGACGGCGACCCGGACGTCGTCGAGTGCGGTTTCTAGCTCCGTGCCCCAGTCAAATTGCAACTGCACGCGGCTCAGGCCTTCGGACGAAACAGCCTCCATGCGGGTAACGCCCTGCACCGTGGAGGTTGCCTGTTCCACGGGGCGCGTGATGAGGGTCTCGATTTCTTGGGGAGCGACTCCCTCATAGCGCGTCGTGATGGTGATGCGCGGGACGTCGACCTCCGGCAACAAGTCCACGGCGAGCTGCCGGAGTGAGACGAATCCGAATAGCGTCACCGCGAGTGCGATCACCGAGACGGCCACCGGCCGCAGGGCGGAACCGCGGATCAGCGCCATCATGGTGAGCTGCTGTTCTCGGTCACTCGCACAGCCGCGCCGTCCTTCAGCGCCTCATGACCGAATACGAGTACAGTCTGGCCCGGCGTGAGCGAAGTCACGGCGATGCGATCTCCGGCGCGACCCAGTACTTCCGTCGGATGCCACTTTGCGCGGTCGCTCTCCAGCAAGAAGACTCCCGTTCGTTTGCTCGCACCCTCCTCGCGCTCGACGAGCGCCGAACCCAGGACGACATTGGCGTCTTTCAGCGTGCCAAGCTCTAGGGTGACCGATGCGAACATCCCTGGCTTGAGGCGTGGGTCTTCAGCATCCAAGACGCCTTCGACCATGGATGTGCGATCAATTCTGGACACCTCCGCAGACACGCGCAGTACTTTTCCGGCAAATCCCTCGGGGCCGGTCGCCTGGGTCTTCGCCACGAAACGCAGTCCTGGGGCCACCCGTCCCAGGTCTCGCTCCGGAACACGAAGCCGGACGCGCAGGGGGCCGCTCTTCACGAGGCGCAAGACCATGCTGCCGGGCTGCACCAGTGCGCCGGGGTCGAGGTACCGCTCGGCGACCGCTCCCACGAAGGGCGCGGTCAGCCGCGCTTCCCCCGCCACCTGACGCAGTACCGAAACCCGCGCTTTGGCGCGTGCCAGCGCGGCGTCGGCCACCTGCGTGTCTGCTCGCAGCACTTCTGTGCGTGAACGGAGGGTGTTCAACTCCTGCTCTGTAATGAGCTTTTCCGCGAACAGCTTGCGTCCGCGCTCCAACTCCGTTTTAGCAGACGCAAGCTCCGCCTCAGCACGCTTCCTGCTGGCGTCAGACGAACGAACTTCGGCATTCGCCTCGGTGATCTGTCGTTCTGCTTGAATCGCATCGATGCGTGCAAGCAAGTCGCCGGCTGCAAAACGGTCGCCGATGTTGACCCGCACTTCCGTCACCCGACCCGTGATCTGCGCTGAGAGCTCCGCGACGTCCGATGTGAGTTCACCCTGATGTTCCGCCGAAAGCTTCAACGTGGTTCGGGTCACTTTGCCGACGCGCACGGCGGCGGGCTTGCGTGCCGCAGCGCCCTCTGGCTGTGCCTGCGCTCCTGCCATATGACTGAGCGCCGCGACCGCGATCAAAATGGCGCTCACCGCCGCAACCGCAAGCCAGACGCGTCGCGCAGGGTTTGGCATCGCGTTTCGGGGCGCGGGATCTTCGAGTTCAGCTTCGCTCACCGGAATCCCGTTCACGATACGACACTAGTGGCGATTCGCCAGGGCGGAGGGTGGTTTCGCCGTTCCCTGCTCACCACTTGACGTTGACGCTTGGCGGTTGGATTTCGGCGTCCGCCTGGGCCAGTTCCACCACGACTTTGGCAGTGGTTGAGCCGTGTTTCATCTTTTCTGGGTCGAAGCCGGGTAGCTTGCTCAGGTCCACGCGCGGCACGATTTGCTCCGGGCGAAGCGCGCGCACGACCTCGGGAGGTCCGATCACCGTAATGTCGACGGTGCGGGGAGAAACGGTGCCATTCTGCACGCCCAGCACTTCCACGGGGCGCTTCGGGAAGCGCGCCTCGCTGACGCGCCGGGCGATCACCACGCTCACCGTGGCGGTCTTTGGTCCGATGTAGCTCATGCGATTTGGGGGCGCGTCGATGGCGATGGGACGGCGATAGACGCCTTCCGTCAGCCCGGACACATCGAAGGCGGCCAGCCGCACGAACTGCATGGTCTCGACCAGGTTCTGCGGACCTCGAACCGTCATTTGCTTCGGTTCGACTTCGGGTTCTCCTTTGACCACATAACCTTCAGCCGGTTTGCCGGTGATGGACGCTTGTACCGGGATCCCCCGGGTGACCACGTCTTGCCAGTCGAGGTTGATGCTCGGCGGGTCGACGATCGTCAGCTGCACCTCAGCGGGCAACGAGAACATGCTGGCTTCGAAGGTGATGCTTTCTTTTTGTCCATCGCGCAGGTCGACCTCGACGGGTGCCGCACCACCCTGAATCAAGCGATCGAGCTCCCTGGTGGAACCCCGGAGCGTGACGTGGATACTTGCCGGGATCGGCGTCATCAGCTCGCGTTTGGCAGACTCCGGCGGCAGTCGCATCACGACGCCTACCGGGATCGTGCGCTGCTGCAGGTCTTCTTGGCCCTTTTGGTAGGCAAAGAGCCCCAAAGCGAAGGTGAAGGCGAGCGCCTTGAGCGCGAAGTTCGACGTGAACGCCTCGCGCAGCCAGTTTGCCAGCCAGGTGACGATCTTTGCCGCTCTCATGCGTCGCCTCCTCGAGAGGGGGACGGTTCGCTATTGGCGCCATCTTCTTCGTCGCCCGAGGACAGCTCAGGAGATGCGGGCATCAATTCGATGGGGCGCACGCTGAGCGGTGTGGTGATGGCTGGCGCAGGCGTTTCTTCGACGACGGATCGCTGTCGTAATGGAGTGGGCGGGGCGGGTGAGCGGGCGGACTCGGGAGCAAGCTCCACGATGTCGGGAGGGCGTCCGCTGACGGGCGTGCGAATGCTTGTGGCGCGCGATGGCGGGGGGGTTTCTTCGGCAACTGAGCGCTGTCGCAATGGCGCCGGGGGCGCTTCGCTCTCCCGCGCGCGGGGCTCGCTTTCCGGAGGCTCTGGGGTTTCCTCGACCGGCACCGCTTCGGGTTCGGTCTCGGTTTCGGCAACTGCCTCGCTGATCACGCTGGGCAGGGTCGAACGGCGGTCTTTCTTTGGTTTCTTGCTGCGGAACTTGGGACTGAAGATTGCTTCGAGCATGGCGCGCAACTTTGGGCCGTCCAAGTTGCTCGCGATGTTGCCGTTGAATACGAAGCTGATGGTGCCGCGCTCTTCGCTAACGACGACGACAACCGCGTCGGTCTCTTCCGTGATGCCAATGGATGCCCGGTGCCGAGAGCCAAAGCTGGCGTCGATGACTTTGCCTTCGGGCATTGGAAAGAACACCCCGGCCTTGGCAATGCGGAGGTTACGTACGATCACGGCGCCGTCGTGCAGTTTGTTCATGCCCTCGGGAATGAACAAGCTGACAAGCAGTTCGCTCGACATCTCTGCGTCGATGTTGATGCCCTTGTTGCTTCCAACGAACTCGTCCAGGTTGGCTTCTTGCTCGAAGGTGATGATCGCGCCGATGCGGTGGCGCGCCAGTTCCGTGGCGGCTTCCACGACTTCATCGATGACCTTCGTTTCTCTCGCGCGCGACCAGCCAGAAAGCCACGCGCGACTGCCCACACGCATCAAGCCTCGTCGGATGTCGTTTTGGAACACGACGACGATGACCAAGATAATGCTGGTGATCAGCTCACCCAGGATGCTGACGACCGTGACCAGCTGCAGCCACTGCGCCACCAAAAAGAAGACGAACACCAGCGCCAGGCCGAGGCCGACCTGCATCGCCCGGGTTCCGCGCAGCACCAAAAGCGCGCGATAGGAGACGTAGTACACCAACAAGATGTCAACGGCGTCTCGGGCCATTTGGCCGAGACTGCGGTCTGTCAGGTACTGAATCAGGTGCTCAAGCACGGAGTTTGTCCTCCATCGTACCCTGGTCGATGGCGCGCCGCACGTCTAAGGCTTGGCGAATAGCGAGCACATCGTGCACGCGGAGCACATGCGCGCCGCGCGCCGCGGCCTCCAGGCAAGCGGCTATCGTGCCTCCGAGACGCTCGGCGGGTGGCGCTCCGTCAAGGGCTGCGATGAACGACTTGCGACTGGGCCCGACGACGGTCACCGCCTGCAGCTCTTGGAACTCGTCGAGGCGGGAGAGCAAGGCGACGGACTGCGTAGCGTTCTTCGCAAAGCCGATGCCCGGGTCGAACCACACCCGACTGGGTTCGACTCCGCGTTTTGTGGCGATATCTCGCGCTTTTCGCCACTCGTCGGCGACGTCACGCGCGACGTCCGCGTAGCCGTCTTCCGGGTACTTCGAGAAGCCAGCCATCTGGCTCATGGGTCCGCGGCTGTGCATGATGATCAGTGTCGCCTGGTGGCGGGCGACGACGTCCGCCAGCTTGGGGTCCGCCAAGCAAGATACGTCGTTGACGATTTGAGCGCCTTCCCCGAGGGCGAAGTCCGCGACCTCTGGACTAGCAGTATCGATGCTCACGACGGCGCCTTGAGCCACGCTGTAGCTGAGGGCGGCGCTCACTCGGCGGATTTGCTCCCTCGCAGGCACGCTCTCGGCCCCGGGACGGGTGGACTCTCCGCCAATGTCGATGATGTCCGCGCCTTCGTCCAGGATCTGCTGCACACGCCGCGTGGCAGCCTTCGGCGAGGCGAAGGCGCCGCCGTCAGAAAAGGAGTCCGGGGTGGCATTGAGCACACCCATCAACGCGACCCGGCCCGAGGCGCCGTTCGCTGCGAGCATCGCATCTATGGACCCCACGGCTTTCGGGTAGCAAGAGCCGGGCCGACAAGCAAGAACTTGCGGAAAAATCGCCGGTTTTCCCCGGGCTGTTGGAATTGTCGTTGCCGTCGCAAGATGGAACGGACTAGCGTCAATTTGTAAGGAAGCGCCGTGTCTGGCGTCGCGCCATGCTGCGAACGCGCGTCAAAGCCGGCCCGGTACCGGGTCTTGTCATGAGCCTGCTCTTCGCAGCGGTGCTCACGGCTGTGCATGTTGGAGACCACTACGTCTCGCTCTGGGCTCCCGCCATGGGTGCCGCGACGCCGGTGACACTGCGAGTGCCCTTCGGGGCGCGCCTCACCCAAGACCAGACGGCTCGCGCCAACTTGCGTCAACCCCACGCCCGCAATGTGGTGCCTCGAGGAACGGTGCTGCGCACCGAATCGGCGGTGCATTGGACGGCCTATCTCTACGAATCCGCGCGCCGGCCGCCCCAGCCGCCTCGGTTGGCCGCGACTTTTGCCATCTTCTTCACGCTGGCCATGGCCTTGACTGCGTACCTGCGCAACTTCGGCCAGAGCCGATTGCGGCTGCTGAGAGTGCAGGTGGGCCTGCTGCTGATGATGGGCAGCCTCGCCATCGTGGCGAAAGCCATGCTGCTGTTTACCTCCCTGCCGGAGTTCTGGATCCCAGTGGCCGCCGTGCCGGTGTGGATCGCCGCCAACTTCGACCGCCGTTCGGCGTTCCTGGTCGCCGTCGTGATGGCGTTCGTTTTGGCGTCGCTGCTGGACCTGGATCTGGTGTTCTTATGCGTGATGCTTGCCCGTGGCATGAGCGCGACACTGCTCTATTTTGATCGCAAGCATTCCCGGTCGATGGTGCTCTCGGGCTTCTTGGCTGGGCTTGCGGCAGCGCTCGTATATGTGGCCATCGTCGTGAACTTCGATGGGCGTTACGACGTGATCGCAGATCTGCTGCGACTGCCGGAGTCTCCTATCCTAGGCTGCCTCGGGGGCGGCCTTCTCGGGGGCGTGCTCGGCGCACTTGGTCGGAACATCGTGGCTCGCGGCCTTGGCGAGGTTCCGCGGGATCGATTGGTGGACCTCTCGGACCTCGAACAACCCCTGTTGGTCCGCCTCAGCAAAGAGGCACCGGGCACCTATGAGCACTCTCGGGCGATGGCAAATCTCGCCGAGCAGGCGGCGAGCGCCATCGGCGCGAACGCACTCCTCACGCGAGTGGGGGCCTACTATCACGACCTGGGCAAATCGGCCCAAGCCAAGTACTTCGTGGAAAACCTGGGACCCGACGAACGCTCCCCCCACGACGAACTGGATCCAGAAACCAGCGCGGACGCCATCATGGCGCACGTGGTTTTGGGTACGAAGATCCTGCGGGACGGCGGGCTTCCGGAGCCGGTTGTGGAGTTTGCGTACACTCATCACGGCACCCAGCTGGTGGAGTACTTCTGGAATAAGTGTCTGCAGGCGGGCAACCCCAACGAGCTGACCGAAGACGCCTTTCGCTATCCCGGAATGAAGCCGCAAACCAAAGAGACGGCCATCGTGATGGTGGTCGATTCCATCGAGGCGGCTTCCCGCACGATTGATCCGCCCGAGCGTAGTTCTTTCGAGCACATGGTGCAGCGCGTGATGTTCACCAAGCTCTCGTCGGGGCAGCTCGACGAAAGCGGTTTGGAAATGCCGGACCTGCGTGTGATCGCCACGCGCATGGTGGACACGCTGGTCAATATGCACCACCACCGCATCAAGTATCAGTGGCAAGCCCAACGTGCTGAAGAGTTTGGGGTGCCCTCCACCGCGGTGCGCGATTCCGTGCCCGACATCGAGATCCACCCGTCCGCGACCGAGCATCCGCCTCCCGACCCCGACATGGCGACCGGCACTAGTCTGCGCGCGGCTCCGCTCCCAGAAGTGGCACCGGTGCCATCCCCGCCGCCGCCACTGAAGCGGGAGGAGGAGTCTTGAGCCGCGAGCAGAGCTTCATGAAAGCGGCCTTCTTCGGTGTGGTCGCGGACGACTTGGTGTTCCCATTCCCGAGCCTTGGCGAGGCCGAGGCTAAACAAATGCGCGCCCTCTCCAAGGGCATTGCTCAAGCGCTTGCCGACCACGATCCGGCGCAGCTAGATTCCGATCGAGACATTCCAGCGCCGCTCCTCGACAAACTACGCGCCGCGGGGGCCTTCGGGATCCATTTGCCGAAGGCGGTCGGGGGCGCTGGTCTCAGCGTATTTGGCGCGACTCGCATCGCCCAAGGCGTGGCGGAACTCGACCCAGCGGTTGCGCTGATGCTGCTCACCCACGGCGCGATGGGTGCCCGCGCCATCGACGCGTTTGGCAGCGAGGCGCAGAAGGCTCGCCACCTGCCGGAGTTGGCTAGTGGGCGCAGCATTGCCGCGTTCGCTCTGACCGAACACTCGTCGGGATCCGACGCCGCGACCATTCGTACGCAAGCAATGTGGGACGAAGCCGACGGCCGCTTCAAACTCGATGGCGAAAAGCCTTGGGTAAGCAATGGGTCCATCGCCGATGTATTTGCGGTGTTTGCCCGGACGAATCGCGCGGACGAAGGGCACAAACCGGCGCTGACGGGTTTCATCGTTCCTGCGGCGGCTGGCGTTTCCGTCGGGGAGCAACACCGGACCCTAGGCGTGCGCGGGCTGAGCGTGGCCCCGGTGCGCTTCGACCAGGTGCCGATCGATCGGGACCAGGTGCTCGGGGAAGTGGGGCGCGGCTATCGCGTGGCCATGGGCGTGCTGAATGACGCGCGCATTTCCCTGGCGGCTTTCAGCTTTGGCCAAGCACGCGCCATCTTGCAGCGGATCATCCAGCATGTTGGTCATCGTCGCAGTTTCGGCCGCGCCATCGGTGAATTCCCGATCATCAAGGACAAGATCGCCAAAATGATGGCGGATTGCTACGCCGTCGAGTCGATGGTTTATCTAACGGCGGGTCTCGTCGATCGCAAAGTCGAAGACTATTCTCTGGAGAGCGCCATTTGCCGGGTGGCGAGCGTCGAGTCCTTGTGGCGTGTGGTAAACGAAGCGCTGCAGGTGGTTGCGGGCCGCGGCTATGTCGAGGGCGGCGGGTTTGAACGGGCTCTACGCGACGCGCGGGTGGGCTTCGTCATCGACGGCACCAACGAGACGTTGCGCTGCTTCATCGCGCTCTCCGGATTGCGGGGCCCCGGCGAGCGGTTGGAAGTCGAGAGCGCGCTGCTCGAACCCCTCAAGGGCTTTGGGCTGCTGCGTCGATTTGCCCCCCGCAAGGTGCGCGAAGCCCTGCGGCGTGAACGCATCGCGCGGGCGCATCCGCTGCTGAGTCGCGAAGCGGTGTTCTTTGAAGAAGCGGTTGCCGAATTTCACGAGGCGAGTATGCGGGCACTGCGCGAGCATGGTCGCGAGATCGCCGAGATGCAGTACACTCAGAAGCGCCTCGCCAATGCCGCCATCGACCTCTACGCCTTGGCAGCTTGTCTGTCGCGAACCAGCCTTGCCATCGAGAGCCGCGGCGAGAGCGGCGCACGCCGTGAAATCGACCTGACCACCATGTTTGCGTCAGCCGCCAATGGCCGCATGCGGGCCCACTTGCGTCGCCTGGAACACAACGACGACGAACTGCGCAAGCTGATCGCCGCCCGCACCTACACGGACGCGGGTTATCCTTTCGACGTGCTGTAGAGCCGATGCGCCGCCCGCCCGAAACTGCCTTGCGTCAAGAGATGCTGCGCTTTGGGCGCATGTGCCACGAGCGCGAGTTGCTCGTCGCGATGGACGGCAACCTTTCCGCGCGGCTCAGCGACGAGCTTTTGCTGTGCACGCGTGCCGGCTGTCATAAGGGCCTGCTTGTTGACGAGGACTTGGTGGTGGTGGACCTGAGTGGCAAGAAACGTCGTGGCCGGGGCGAGCCAACGAGCGAGATGGCAATGCACCTGGCTTGCTATCGCGCGCGGCCGGACGTGCAGGCTGTGGTGCACGCCCACCCCCCGACCTGCGTTGCCTTCACCGTCGCTGGCGTGTCTTTGGCGCAGTGTGTGCTACCCGAGGCGGTCCTCACCATTGGTAGCATTCCGACCCTCGAATATGAGCGTACGGGCAGCCGTGAGCTCGCCGAGGTGGTGGGCGAAGCCGCCCGTAGTCACGACGCGGTGATGATGGACCGTCATGGCGCGGTGTGCATGGGCAGCAGCTTGCTGGACGCGTTCTGCAAGCTCGAAACCATGGAGCAAACGGCAAAGGTGCTGTTGGCGGCGCGGCAGCTGGGTCAAGTGCGGGAGTTGCCGCAGGCCGAAGCCGAGGCACTGCGCAACATGGGAGTCGCGCGCTACGGTGGTCCGCCGTCAGTTCAGGTGCTGCCCGAACATTGCCAAGATTGCTCCGGATGCGGCAATCCGTCCCAAAGCGGACTGGGCCGGCGCGCGGGTTTCAGCGTGGCGCGCCTGGCGCGTCCGGTCTCAGCCTGAGGGGGACCCCAAACCCAATTCAGACGTGCACTTCGGAAAAAAAACCGCGGGCGGTGAAGCTTTGGAACCAGTCTGAGAGTTCGGCTTCCAAGGTGCTGGCAGAGTCCGGGTGTGCAGACGCGACGGCTTCGGCGGCAGGCACAAGGGGCGTGCCTTGTTGCAGCTGCAGCAGGAGCGCAAACGCGAGCTCCGAGAGCACGTCGTGATGCAAATTGCGGTCGCCTCCCCGGTAGACGACGAGGTGTTGGGGCTCGGCGGCGTCGGGCAGCTGCCAGTCTTCGTGCAGGCGGATCTTGCGCCGCAACGCGGCGACGGGGTACCCCACGGAGAGTAGCTGCAGCGCAGGCGACAGCTCGATGCGCGCGGATTGCCAAGCAGACTCGTCGATGGCGGCGAGCTTGTCGACGGCAAGGGGCGGGGTGTCCGCCGCGTCGAAGACTTCGACGTAGGCCCACTCCAATCGCGCCATATCCGTACAGAGGTCGTGGCGCGGCAGCCAGGTGCACCCGACAATGAACTCCGGAAGCGTCTCGCCGAGGTCCCGTAAACTGAAGGATTGGGGCGGGTGCGTGCCGAGGTACTCCTCCACCAGACGCTCCCAGGCTTCTTGGCCCGTGATGGCGCCCAGGGCTTCGAAGTCTTCAACCAGGCAGCTGGTATGCCGCAGCCAGAACTGTTCGCGGTACACTTCCAGTTGCGATTCGGGCGCCATGCGATCGTTGCCGCCGATGCGGCCCCGTGCTTGTGCCACCAATTCGGGGTCACGCTCGATAGCGCGACGACGCTGCAGGGCGTCGGCCATCCAGGCCTGCAGTTTGCTCAAGTCGCTCATGGCGTGGCCTCGCGCTCCCGCGGACCGCCCTGTCTCCAACCATGGACCGCGTCCGCGTTGGGCACCGGGCGTTCGAAGCGGTAGCGCTCCTGGGGGCGCGCGACGGCGTTTTCCGCAGCCCCTCGGGCCTTGCGCTCTGCGCGCGCGGCCAGGGCGGTCGTGCGCACATTGCGGGCGCGCTCGGCTTCAGCGAGCAACACGTTAAGCTCTGGGATGTCGTCATCCCACTCAATCAATGTGGAAACCGGGCCCGCGAGCTCGATGCTGTGGCGATAGAGCTCGAGCACCGGATCGATGACGTGTCCGGTGTGGGTGTCGATGATGTAGTCGCCCAGGTTGGTGTGGCCGGCCAAGTGGATCTGCGTGATGCGCTCGTGTGGAACACTGTGCACGAATTCGAAGGGATCGAAGTCGTGGTTGTAGGCGGACACGTAGACGTTGTTCACATCGAACATCAGCCCGATGTCGGCACGTTCGGCGATCTCGGAGATGAACTCCCACTCCGTCATCGTGCTGTCGGTGTAGGTCAGGTAGCTGGAGGTGTTTTCCAGGGCAAACGGCAACTCTAAGAAGTCTTGAATCATCTTCGCGCGCTCGGCGACTCGCGCAACGGCTTCTTTGGTGTACGGCAGCGGCAGCAGATCGTGCAGGTTGGCTCCGCCTGCCGCGCACCAACAAAAATGATCCGTGACCCAGGGCGTCTTGGTGCGCCGGGTCAGTGCTTTGAGGCGCTTCAGGTAGTCGCGATCCGGTTCTGCTGGACTGCCGATACCGAGGGACACGCCGTGTTGCACGACGGGATACGTCTCAAGCACGCGATCGAGGTGGTAGAGGGGCTTGCCTCCCGCCACCATGAAGTTCTCACTGATGACTTCGAAGAAGTCGACGGCCGGTCGATCCGCGATCACCACCTTGTAGTGCGGGACCCGAAGCCCCACGCCCACGCCAAGATCAATGCCGGAAAAGCTCAAACTACGTCTGCCTTCTTGATCGATGTCAATTCTCTATGGCCCACACACGAACGGCCCGAGTCGTCTCCGACACGGGCCGCCGCTTCTCAACAACAAGTGACGATTGGGATCACTTCGGGCAGTGCGCGTTGCAGCCGCCTGCACTCTTGCATTCGTTCTTGCCTGCGCAGTCGTTCTTACCTTCGACGGCACAGCCGCCCTTCCCTTTGCACTCGTTCATGCCCTTGCAGCATTCCTTCGCGCCTGCCGCAGCAGCCGCCGGGTCGGACGCACCGGGAGCGTCCGCGGGGGTGCCGCTACCTCCACAAGCCGTGATAGCGCCGAGCATCATTCCGGTCGATGCAGCCACTGCGATAGTCTTAGAAAAATTGAATGCCATCCACGATTCTCCTGTTACGGGTTTTTCGAAAAGCGCCTGAGGGCTCGAAATCCGAGCGCTCTTGGTTCCTCTTACGGTGCCACGTAGAAAACGGTTTCAGCGCGGCGGGCGGAGTCTATCTGGTAGAGTGACCGCCGTGCCAGGTCCGAGGCAGATCCGCTTGAGGATTTCGCTTCCACGCTGGACAATACGAACGGAAAGTCCGGTCGGATCGGAGTTTGACCATGTGGCCGAATCGCAGTCCAAAACGGGCGTTCATTGAGCGGCGCGCGCGCCTGGAAAAGGAATTTGGTCTGCCCCTGGTGCTCGGAGCGGGGCTGTCGCGTCCCCGGAACTTCCCCCACAACCGCTATCCGTTTCGGGCGGAAAGCCACTTCTTGTATTTTGTGGGGCTGCATTTGGAAGGGGCGGCGCTCGGGGTTTCCGAGGGGATTTCCACGCTGTATTGCGTCGAGCCGGATCCTGAAGATGCGCTCTGGACTGGAGACAAACCGAGCCTTGCGGATTTGGAGCAGGAACTTGGGCTGCCGGTGCGACCGATCACGGAGTTGCCGGAAGCGGCCTACGCCACGCTTCCCCCCCAGGACCTCGATTCCGCGGATTGGCTCTCGGAGTTGATCGGACGCGATGTAGAGGCCGCGGGGGGCGCTAGGGTGAGCGGAACCGATCTGAAGCTCGCCGAGTTGATGATTGAGATCCGCTTGCGGAACGACTCTCACGCAATCGCGCAGATGGACCAAGCTGCGGTTGCAACGGTGGACGCACACTTAGCGGGTATGGCTGCGACTCGTCCCGGCATGCGCGAAGCGGCGGTGCGTGCGGCGATGGAAGCCAGCTTGATCGCGTGCGGGATGACCACATCTTACAACTCGATCGTGACGCGCCAGGGGCAAGTGCTGCACAACGAGCGCCACGATGGTGAGTTACTGGACGGCGATCTCCTGCTCGCCGACGTCGGCGCCGAGACGCCGGAAGGTTGGGCCGGCGACGTGACGCGGACCTGGCCTGTGTCCGGGCGCATGAGTTCGACTCAGCGCGCGATCTACTCGGTGGTGCTCGCAGCGCAGGCAGCGGCGATCGACGCTGTGGCTCCGGGCGTGCGCTACTTGGAGGTGCACCGCGCTGCCGGCCGCGAGCTGGTGCGGGGCTTGTGTGAGCTCGGCGTGCTGCGCGGGCAGCCGGAGACGCTCTTCGAAAGGGGGGCGGCTGCACTGTTTTTCCCCCATGGAGTGGGGCATTTGCTCGGCCTGGACGTGCACGACATGGAGGATCTGGGGGATCGCGCGGGCTATGCGCCCGGGCGTAGCCGCAAACAAAGGCCGGCAGATCGCTATCTGCGTCTGGATCGCGATCTTGAGGCTGGCATGATCGTGACGATCGAGCCCGGCTTCTATCAGATCCCGCGCATCCTGCAGCGACCGGAGGAAATCGGAGATCTTGAAGACTGCCTGGTGCGGTCGGAGCTCGCGAAGTTCGCTGACGTCAAAGGGATCCGCATCGAAGACGACGTCTTGGTGACGGACACGGGCCGTCGCGTGCTGACGGAGAAAGCTCCGAAGCAGATCGCCGACGTCGAAGCCGCGATGGGTTGAGCCGGGCCCGATAGCGGCCAGACCGCTCACGGAGAGGTGCTGGCGGCTAGGCGTTTGCGACGATCAGGCGCTCTTCTGCGGCGCGCACTTCTGCGGCCCAGGTTGCCGGAGGAGGCGCGACGAGTTCGACGATTTCGTGAAGGCTTGCGCCGCTCACGATGGCGTCGCGGGCCTTTTCGGAGCCGGTCAGAAGGTCGAAGGCGAGCTTTTCGGTTTCGAACTCGTAGGCGCGCGTCAGAAACTCGAACTCCGTGGGCGCTTGCCGCTGCGCAAGGCTGATCAGCGCCAAGTAGGCGGTGACCGGTCGAAATAGGGACGGTTCGGTGACCTGCAGGAAGACTCCGTGACACACTTTGCCTGCGTGTTTTTCGAAGCTCGGTCGGAAGTGAGCGGGTCGGATTTGCGCGCCAGCGATGCCGAATTCGGCGAATTCACGGGCCAACTGCTCGGCGTCCAAGAACGGCGCGCCCACCAGTTGGAAGGGCAGGGTGGTGCCGCGCCCTTCGGACAGGTTGGTGCCTTCCAGGAGACATCCGCCCGGGTAGACCAGCGCGGTTTCGTAGGTCGGCATATTCGGCGACGGTGGCGAAAAGGGGCGACGCCATGCTTGCGCACTGCGGTGCCGTTCCCAACCCGCGCAGGGCAGTACGCTCAGGGCGCCATCAGGACCCAGGTTGAGTCCATCGCGCGCGGCGAAGTGGGCCAGTAATTCGCCAATAGTCAGACAGTGGCGGATCGGCAGCGGTTCGAGGCCGACGAACGACAGGTAGTCGGCCTCTTGGGGCATGCCCTCGGCCTGTCCGGGATCCCCTGAGATGGGGTTCGGTCGATCCAAGACGACGCAGTGCACTCCGGCTTGAGCGGCGGCTCGCACCGTGAGCAACGCGGTCCAAGCGTAGGTGTAGTAGCGGCTTCCGACGTCCACGAGGTCGATGACGAGCATTTCGACTTGCTCTAAATCGCTGGACTGGGGCGTCAGCGATTCCCGTGTCTTGCCATACAGGCTGACGACCTTGGGGCCGTCTTCGGCGGGAGCGGGGGAGTCGACGGCTTCTTCCGCCTGGGCGACCCCGTCGAGTCCATGCTCCGGCGTGAGCACCAGGCTGGGGGATGCACCCAGGTCCTCCAGAGTGTCCAGGAGACTGCGCCCGCGTCGATCGACGGCGGCCGCGTGGGTGAGCGCGCCGACCCGCGCCTCGCGTAGGCGGCGCCGCAGTCGGCTGCGGGAGCTGCCAGTAAGCTGATCGATTCCAAAGTGCATTTGCGTTTTCCCTATCAGATCCGAGCATATACGGGAATTCGTCCCGACTACGCAACAAGGTGCAACTTCTCTCTCCTTGGTGTAACCTTTTTGCGCAGTGCGTCGCGTACTTGTAGTGGATGACGAGGAAAACCTCCGGCTCGTGCTGCGCACGCTGCTGAAGCGCAACGGCTATGAGGTCGAGACGGCCGAGAGCGGGGAGGAAGCACTGGGGCTGGTCGAGACCTTCGGGCCGGACTTCGTGATCACGGACGTGCGCATGCCGAAGATGGGCGGCCTGGATCTGCTCGCCACCCTCAAGGCCAAAGGCAATGACGCCACGGTGATTGTGATGAGCGCCTACGGCAACACGGACCTAGCTATCGAAGCGCTCAAGGCCGGCGCGTATGACTACGTGCAGAAGCCATTTAAGCCCGACGAAGTCGTGCTGGCTCTGCGCAAGGCCGAAGAGCGTGAAGTGCTGCGGCGAGAGAACCGAGCGCTGCGCGAGGAGATCCGCAAGGAAAACCAATTCGAGGACATCCTGGCGAAAAGCGCCAGCATGCAAGCGATCTTCCGAACCATCGCCAAGATCGCCGACTACAAGACCACCGTGTTGGTCACCGGCGAAAGCGGAGTGGGCAAAGAACTCGTTGCGCGGGCGATCCATCATCGATCGTCCCGCAAGACCGGACCCTTCGTTCCGGTCAACTGCGGCGCGATCCCGGAGAATCTGCTCGAGAGCGAGCTCTTCGGACACAAAAAAGGCGCTTTCACCGACGCTGTGGCGGATCGCCGCGGGCTATTCGAAGAAGCCGATGGGGGCAGCTTGTTCCTCGACGAGATCGGCGAGCTGCCTCTCTCGCTGCAGGTGAAGCTGTTGCGCGTGCTGGAGGACGAGAAGATCCGTCGCTTGGGCGACGCGCGGGACCTGCAAGTAGACGTGCGTATTGTCGCGGCGACCCATCGGGACCTGCTGGCAGAAACCAAAGCGGGTCGGTTCCGTGAGGATTTGTTCTACCGGCTCAATGTGCTGCCCATCCATGTGCCGCCGCTGCGAGAGCGTCCCGAGGACATTCCTCTCTTGGTGGACCACTTCATCACGCGCAACAACGCACGGCTGCATACGGAGATCCGCGGGCTGGACGGAGAATGCCGGCGCTTGCTCTACGAATATGCCTGGCCGGGCAATGTGCGGGAGCTCGAAAACACCATCGAACGCGCCATGGTGCTCTCCGAAGGGCAGCAGCTGACGGCGACGGACCTGCCGGAGCGGATCCGGGAAGCGCGCGACCCAGTCCAGTTGCAGCTATCGAGCGGGGAGCTGTCCGTGAAGAAGACCATGCGCGTGATCGAGGAAATCCTGATCCGGCGGGCGCTGCAGAAGACCAAGGGAAACCGCACGCGGGCAGCGGAAGTGCTTGAGATCAGCCACCGCGCCCTCTTGTATAAGATCAAGGACTATCAAATCACCGACCTATGAGCCGGGTCTGAGTCTGGGCCACGCGCAAATTGCGCGTGCCGGAGTGGATGGTCGCCATCGGGCAGATCGTGAATTAGGATAGGGCCCATGAAAAAGTTCGTGTTTTCTCTGGTCCTGCTCGCCTGGGGTTGCGGCCCTTCGTATGGCGGACAGGGGGTCAAGACGCCCGAGGAGCTCGTAGCCGAGCAAGAAGCGCTAGCTGCCGAAGACGAAAAGCGCGGCAACAACGACTACGACACCGGACCGGATACCGAGACGGATCTGGAAAAGAAGAAGCAGTTCGACAAGAAGCAAGCCGAGCTGGAACTCAAGCGAGCCGCCCGCTCCGGCGAGACCTGCGCCGGGGTCGTCAACGAAGACGGGCCGAGCGGCAAGGCAAGCGTGACGTTGGTGTTCGCGAACGACGGCCATGTGAAGGAATCGACGATCGGCGCGCCATTCACGGACACGGCGATCGGCAAGTGCGTTCTGAACGCCATGAAAGCAGTCATCGTTCCCTCATTCGTTGGTGCCGAAGAGACCATCGAGTGGGAAGTCGACGTCAAAGCAAAAGAAGAAGAGAAGAAGGACGAGAAGAAGAAGAAGTGAGCGCCCTAGCGCCGCCTGCGCCGCGGCTTCTCTTCTCGGACGATCTCCACTGAGCTGCGTCCAAGCTCCACGTCCCATTGATCCCGTACCTCGACCCGTAGCACCCAGGGTCCTGGGCCGGAGTGCGGTTTGACGCTGAGAATGTAGCTGTCGCCGTGCGCTTGCACGTCCGCTTCGATCACCTCCACCCCCAGCATGACGCGGAAAGTGGGGGCGATGCCCGCAAGCGCCCGGGTATCCTGGGCGCGGAGGCGCACCCGCGCGCGCACCGTGTGTCGGGGCCATTCGGGGTTCTTCGGCGCGAAGTCAACGTGGGCGCGCACGCCCCTGGGGGCAATGTCTGCGCGTGCGACGGATACGGTTCCCGGCAGCTTGAAGAACACCGAAGTGCCGCGCTCGTCCTTCAATGTGACCGCGCCTTGGCTGCGTAGAAACCTACCATCGCGACCCGTGGCGACGTCCAAGCCGTCTACCGGCGCAAACAGCACGGTTTGGCCGGCGCCGATCCGAATCGCCCCCTGATCGTCCCGATAGCCTCCCTCCGGCAGTTGCGCACCGACCACGGTGACGCGCGTTGGGGTGGCGGCTTGCCCGGGCAACCCGCTCTGCTCGACCGCCCGCACATGTACTTCGTAGTGACCAGGTGTGAGCGGGCCCAGGGGCGCGGTCAGCTGCGTCTGAGTGCTGGAACGGCGCAGGGGATGCTCCAAGCCGCGGCCGCGGACCTCGACTAGGTAGCGGCTTGCGCCAGGAACGGACTGCCAGCTCAGTGCGGCGAGGCTGGCACTTCCGTCGTGTGCCATGAGTACCTGATTGGGCAAGGCGACCCGTGGTGCCGCAAGTAGGCCACGGGTCGTCGCGCCTTGTTCCGGAGAGAGTTCGAGCGCCTGCGAACTCGCGAGTTTCCGATACGCTCCGCGGGTGGTTGCGGTGAGCACGTCGCCCCCGAGGGAGGCAACGGCGGAATGCCCGCCGCCGGCCGCGAAGGCCATGCTCCCGCGCTTGACGATTGCGTTCAGCTTTCCGGACGCGGAGACGAGCACGGCACTTTTTCCCTCGCCGACATCGGCGTGCACCACGCCACTGAGTAACATCACGGTGTACGTCGGGGTGCGCTTCGGGGGTTCGAGGACGAGGGCTTGGGGTTTTCCGAAGACCCGCAGCTCGGCACCTGCCGCTGCCATGATGCGTCCGCCTTTCGGTAGCGACCACGTGGCCCCATCGGCGCCAGCATGGAATACCCCGCTGGTGTTTTCGCCGCCCCCGTGAACGAGCTTGGGCTTGGTGCTGCGCTCCGCGGCGTCACCTGCGCGCCCCAGCCCAAGAGAGGCCACGACCAATAGAATCAGCGCGAGGGGATGGCGAAATCGCATGCATCCACCTGAACGGCCGTATCCGTCTGGCCTTGAGGCCCAGCGAGGGCAGATCCGCTCAAATCTTCGAATGTCGCCAGGCGTCTAACAAAAGCGCCCGCTTTGGCATTAAGTGAATGTAGCGATGCTTCCCTGCCCCGCCTGTCAGCAAGAAAATCCGGAAAACGCCCGGTTTTGCCAGGGTTGTGGCGCGCCCTTGCCGGATCTGAGTGTCGATCCCGGCGGGCTGGTGGGCAAAGTGCTCAGCGGACGATACCGGGTCACCCGAGTCATCGCAGAAGGCGGCATGGGGGTTGTCTACGAAGCCGAGCAGAAGATGGGCGACAACGTCCGCAAGCTCGCCGTAAAGGCGCTCTTGCCAGCCCTGAGCCAGGACCCGAGCATCGTAAAGCGCTTTCATCGTGAGTCCGGTCTGGTCGCCCAACTGGAGCACCCCAACACCATTCGGCTCTACGACTTTGGCACCACGCCTGACGGCCGGCTCTACATCGCGATGGAGCTGGTCGAGGGGCGGCCGCTGACCAACGACATTGAAGCAGGGCCCATCCCCATGGATCGCGCGCTGCGGATCCTCAAACAGATCTGTGGGGCCTTGGCCGAGGCCCACCACTTGGGCATCGTGCACCGAGACCTGAAGCCCGACAACGTCATCCTGACGGATCGTGCCGGCGAGCAGGACTTCGTGAAGCTGCTCGATTTCGGCATCGCCAAGCGCACCGGGGACGTCGGAGACCATCGAACCAAGATCACTCAAGCGGGCATGGTGCTCGGCACTCCGCCGTATATGAGCCCGGAACAGCTCGCGGGCGAAGAAGTGGACGCGCGCAGCGACGTGTATTCGCTCGGCGTGCTGGCATACGAAATCGTCACGGGGCGGCTGCCCTTTGAGGCGGATTCACCCTGGGAGTGGGCGAGCAAGCACATGACCGCGGCGCCCCTGCCTCCCAGGACGGTGACGGATGCCCCGATCCCGGAGCGCGTCGAAGCCGCCATCCTGCACGCCCTGGCGAAGCGGCGAGAAGACCGCCCGCAGGATGTTTTGTCGTTCCTGGCTGAGTTGAGTGGCGCCGTGCAGCGCATCTCTGCGCCCAAAACCCAAATGGCGCCGGTGCTCGCTCCGATCCGCACCGAGTCGGCGGTTGCGGCGCCGTTGCCGCCGCCAGCCCCCCGCGCCTCCCGTTTGGGCTGGGTGCTGGCCAGCTTTGGGGTGTTGATCGGCGCCGGGCTGAGCGGATTTGCCTACTATCAGCTGCGGGAACCCCCCCCGGAGCCCGTGGCGCTGCTGCCCAGCGCTGAGCCTCCCGCTGCGCAGATCGCGCCCATCGTGGAAGGGGCGGAAACGTTGGAATCGGCGCCGGCGGTCCAACCACCGCAGCCGAACCAGAGCAAGGCGCCGCCCGCGAAGCCGCCGCAGACCGGCCCCAAGCCACCCGCGGTCACATCGCCCCCGGCGTTGCCTCCAACCGCAGTGCCCCCGCCGGTCACGACTTCGCCCCCGGTCGCTCCACCCCCGGCAACCTCGCCGCCGGTGCTCCCCCCGCCCCCGGTGACGCCGCCAACGCCGGTTGGGCCCCAGGGCGACGAAGCGTGCGCTCAAGCGCAAGCGGCCGCACGCAGCGGCAACATCGAGGGCGCCGCGTCGCTCTATCACCGCTGCCAATCGACGGGCGGGAGCGCTAACGCCCTCACCGGGGCCCGGCGCCGGATCCGAGACGCGGCTCCCAAAGAAGTCCGGCGTCGCGCATTCCTGGGCGACTGTGCCGGCGCCAAACGCGCGGCGAACGCTGCGTCTAGCGTTGGTGAGGGAGGCGGCCAGAGCGCGCTCGCCGGGACGTCCTGCGCGTAGCGCGCACGCGCGACCGGCTCAGAGAAACCAGACGCCGACGACCAGGAGCACCGAAGCCATGGCCACGGATGCCATGGCGGCCATCTCCCATGGTCCCGTGCGGGGATCTGAAAAGCGCAGCTCGATGGAGGCAAAACGACTGGCTTCGCGATGGCGTTGCCCGGAGAGGGCCAGATTCGCTTCGCGCAGCGCGGTGTCTGGAGTCTGGAATTCTTCCATGCGTCGCCCTGTTTTCCATGGACGGCCCGTCGTGGGAAGTCCATGGCCGGCGCCAGGCTGTTAGCCTAGTTATTTCCATTGTTTATGGATCGACGGGGACCCCGGCCGGGGTCGAATGGACCCCCAATGGGAGCGGCCTCAGTAGAAGCGCGCTTTGCCCTTTTCGCCCCACCAGTCGGTGTACTTGCGCTGCACCCGGGCGCGTTCCTTTTTGGGAAGGTCTTCGTAGTACCCGAAATACTCTTTGGTGATCGATTTCAGCTCTTCGCCCGCCGCGCGACGTACGTCGGCGTCTTCGTGCATCAGCGACGCGATCAGCCACTCCACTCGGTGCTCGGCTGAGTGTTTCGCCCACCACACGCTCCAGGCCTTAGGGTCCCGCCCGAACTGCTGGCGCGCCAGCGTTGCCAGGGCCCACGCTGCGGATTTGGCGAGGGACACGGAGTCGTCCGTGAGCAGGGGGATGAGTCGCGGGACAGCGCGGCCGTCGCGGATTTCCGCTAGTGCCTCGATGGCCGCTTCGCGGGTTTCTTGGGATTGCTCGGGATCCGCTGCCAGAGTCGCTAGCCCGTCCCGCAGAGCCGTTCGCGCGTCCAGGTCGCTCTGCAGCAGGCGACCCGCGGCAACCGCGGCTTTTCGGACCTCCGCATCTTGGTCGGCAGCGCGTCGCACGATGGCCCGTGCGCCGTCGCAAGTTGGGATTTCGCCCAACAGCCACGTCGCCCAGCGCCGCGTCTTGGGATCACCGTCGGCGGTGCGGACGATCAGAAACTGCGACGCCGGCTCTCCAATCCGCAGCAGCGTGCGCAGAATCGGCCCGCAGTCTGAGGCGCGGCTCGCGCTGTCCGCAAAACGATGGGCCATTTCCCCGTGGATTGGGCCGGGGAAGCGTGCCACCAGCACCAATACCGCGGCCTCGCCCATGTCCACGAGTCGGTCGGCGGCCGCTTCGTCGCCGCCTTCGAGGCGATCCACTAGGTGCTGGCAGTCCGCCTCGAGGTCGATGATGACCGAGGGCAGACGGATCCCGGGTGAGCTGTGCCTCGGGCGAGGACGGACCGGACCGTATGCGACCTTTCGAGATGAGGGCGCCAGGGGCACTTCACGGGAATCGATCTGCATCGTGACCGCTGAGTCCGAGTCGGCGCGTTTGTACTCGCGCGCCAGTTCTTCCTGATCGACCTCGTACTCCTCGACCAACTCAAGACGTGGCGCGCTGTTGGAGCGCGGGGGCGGCGGGGGGAGCGCCTCGCCGCGGCCGAAGGCGCGCGCGACGTCCGGCGGCACTCGCGGCGTCTCGTCGTCGTCCGTGCTGGGTCGAACCGGGGCGTCCCACTCGGATTCTGACGGCAGCTCCGCGGAGGCGGGCGGCGACGAAGCCGGTCGGCGCGTCAGTTGGAACGGCCGGGCCTCGGGCTCGGCAGCCGGAGTGCCATGGGGCGGCGTGTTGTGACTCGCGCCCACCCGCAGCATGGCGCGGCTAGGAATGGATCGGTTTCTGGATTTGGCTTTCGGAGCCTCTACTGCGGTGCTCGGTGGCTCATCTGACTTCCTCGCCCCAGGAGTTGCAGCAACCGTGACGGGCGCGGGATCCGCCGGGGGGAAGCCCAGTGCCGCAGCGGGCGTAGCCGCGACGGTTTCTGGAACGGTTTCCGGCGTGTCCGCAGGGGGTCGGGGCTTCGGTGCGTCGGAGCGCAAGGCATGGGGGGAGGCGTGATTGGTTGTGGGCGGGGAATCGCTCTGGCGCCGTGCCTGCGGGGAGGCTTCATCCGTGCTCGGCGCGGAGCTCACGGCCGCGTCGTCAAGCATGCGCGCCAGGGCGTCGCGACGTTGCTCCGGGCTGGGCAACGCATGCCGGTGGCGTGCAGGCGGCATGGCGGGTGTGGGCATCATCGACGTGCCGTCGACTTCGCCGCGGGCGCGCCGCTTGCGCAGCATGATGACGCGTTCAAGGCCCGTGGCTACCAGCGGCGCAAAGGCGAGGACGTCACCGATGTCGTTCAAACTCACGTCGGCTTCGCCGTGGTCTCCGTACAAGAGCAGCACGCAACGCCCCCGCACCACGATCGGAACGATGGCAACCATGGCGCCGGCGCGTCGCTGCAGGTCCTTTGTCAGTCCGGCGTCCAAACCCTCACGCTCCAGACGCGACACTTGCCACGTGCCCGAGTCTCGGGCCTTGCTCAATACGCTTGGCAGATCGAGGGGAACGCCAATAGTCCGTACGCGCGCGCGGTCTGCGCCCTGGCCGTCCGCGTCTCGTCCTTCGGCGATGTCCGAGTGCACCGCGAACAGCGCCGAATACTCGAAGAACTGTGAAGAAAAGTCGAAGAACGCGCCGAGTACGTCGTCGCGGCTCTCCGCTTCCATCAGATCCGCTTCCGCCATCGCTGCGGTGTACGGCCCGCGATGGCGTTTGCGACCACGCGCCCGGGGAGGACCGCGCTTCGCGGCAGCCAGATCCGGTGCGGGTGCGGCCGGCGGGAGCTCCGTTGCCCCGCGTGTGTCCACGGGTGGCACGGCAGCTCCGGGGGGTCGCCTTCGGGGCGAGATGAGGGTGCGCAGCCCGTCGCTATTGCTGGGGCGCGGCATCTCCACAGGGGGTGAGCTGCGCTCGACGGGCGCCCCGTCGCCCGCACCTCTGGGGGTGATGAGGGTGGATGGGTACGCCATCGGCGGCACGCTGGCCGGTCGCGGCAGCGGTGGCATGGACTGCGCCATGCGAGACGCCGCGGGTATGGAGCTGGGGCTTGGATCTGGGCGTCCTTCAAGTTTCGCGATCAGCCGCAAGGTGCGCCGATCCATGGGCAAGTCGTAGTCACGGGCCACGGCTTGGCGGATGCGCACCAAGGGCGCCGCGCGCTGGGCCAGCTGTGCGCCTAAGGAGAACGTGAGGTCCTGCTCGATTTCCGCGCTGAGAGGCTCGCTCACGGCAATCACGAGTTCCCCGTCCCGTTCTCCCAAGGGGTAGAAGCCGTGCCGCAACGCCAGATCCCCAGGCACGATCTGCAGGGTGGTGTCCGACGCGCGGGGCAACTCTCCCAGTGGCGCGGGTAAGAGCTCGTGGCTCTCCGCCAGTAGCGTGGTGAGTGCGCTTTCGCTGACGGCAGCAAGCTCAAGCAGATTCGTCGCAAGATCGCCGCCGTAGAGGACCTGGCGTGCCAGTGCCTCCTCGACGTCGCGCATGCTGGCGACGTTCCGTTTGACGATGCTCGAGCTCAGTGTGGGCATTGTCCGGTCGCCGAAAGGACCCCTGGCCCCCGCCGGCACGGGAATTGTCCTTTCGCGCACCGGGATGTCAACGAAAGTCGGGTTTTGGGCTCGAGTTGTGGGGGAATGGCGCTTATCCAGGTGCCAGAGTAGCGGCCAAATTCGTCAGAAGCCAGCGGGCGAGCGTCAGATAGATGATGATACCGAGCACATCGACAATGGTGGCAATAAAGGGTGTGGAGCTGGTGGCGGGGTCCACCCCAGCCCTGTGCAGCAGCAGCGGCATCATGCCGCCCACCACGCAGCCCATCACGACGATGGCCACGATGGTCAGGGCGATCAGTCCAGCGAAGGGCCAGCTGCCCCCGGCCAGTATCACGCGTAGGACCCCCAGAACGGCCAGCATCACGCCGAGTAACGCGCCCTGAGCGAACTCCCGGCCCAGGACTCTGAGCCAATCCCGTGCCGCAATGTCGCCCACCGCCAGGCCGCGAATGACCAAGGTGGAAGACTGCGAACCCGAGTTGCCGCCGGCAGCGATCAGAAGCGGCACGTACACCGCAAGCTCTGCGACGGCGGCGAGCACAGCCCCGTATGCCTCCATCGCGGTTGTCGTGAAGTAGCCGCCGATGAATAGAATGACCAGCCACGGAGCGCGCTTGCGGATATATTCGAAGAACGATGCGTCGAAGTAGCCATCGCGGATCGGCTCGATGGCGCCCATCTTCTGCACGTCCTCGGCCTGCTCCTCGTTGATCACGTCCAAGATGTCGTCGGAGGTGATCACCCCAAGGAGCTGACCCTTTTCGTTGACGACCGGCAGGGTGTTGAAGTCGTACTTGGCCAGTTTTTGGGCGACTTCCTCTTGGTCCATTTGCGGGGGAACCGAGATCACGTTCGTCAGCATGGCGTCGGCGACGGCCTCGGTTGGCTCCGCCAGCAGCAAGATGCGCAACGTCAAGTAGCCGACAAGGCGTTGGGTTGTGCCCCCGCGGCCGCCCGGTTCCCCCCCATCGAGCACATAGATGGTGTCCAGGGTTTCGGCTTCTTGGGCGGCACGGCGGATTTCTTCCAGCGCTTCGCTCATGCGCAGCTGGGGGGAAACCGCCACGAAATCCGTGGTCATCAGGCCACCCGCGGAGCTATCAGGCCAGCGCGCCAGTTCTTCGACGTCCTCCGCAGCCTCCGGGTCCACTCGCTCCAGGCTTTCCAGGAGCGGAGCCACCATGGCAGGCGGCAACATGCTGACGAAGTCTGCAGCTTCGTCGGAGCCCATCTCCGACACCAACTTGGCAGTTTCCTCGGTGCCGAGCCGGTGGGTGAGGGACTCTTGGCGGTCTTCGTCCAGGCGTTCGAAGACCTGCGCGGCGTAGTCTGTGGGCAGCTCCGTCAGCAGCTCCGTCGCGCGCTTGTCGTCGAGCTCTGCAACAATGTCGGCGAAATCCTCCGGGTGGATTTCGTCCAGGAGTTCGCGCACTTCAGCCGGACTCTCCCGCAGGAGCGTCTCGAGTTCCGGGCCGATGAGCCGGGCGAGCCGCATGGGCGCCGCCTTAGCAGAGCTTCTGGGCCGCACGCAATGCGGCTTTGGGTTTTCTCCAGGCGGCGTAAAACGCTACAAGCGGTCAGTGACCGTACACGTGCGAGCGAACAGCCCCATCGCCGAAGTCGTGCTCGACCGGCCCAAAGTCAATGCCTTCGACGTCGACCAGGTGGAGCGGCTCAGCGCGGGCTTTGAACAGCTGGCGGCCGTCGACGGCCTCCGGGCCGTGCTGCTTTGTGCGGCGAGGGACGTCGCATTCAGTGCCGGGGCTGATTTGGGCGCCACCGGGCCCCTCGCGGAGCCCACGGGGCTGGAGCGCTGGACGAATGCTGCACGCGCCATGCTCGACCGCATCGCGGACTTCCCCGTGCCGGTCGTCGCTTCCCTGCGAAAGCCCGCCGCGGGCGGAGGGTTTGAGCTTGCGCTTGCCTGTCACTTTCGGGTTCTGGCGACCGACGCCCACCTCTCCTTGCCAGAGATCGACCGCGGCTACCTCCCCAGTTGGAGCGCCGCCGAACGTCTTCTGCCGCTGATTGGCCCCGCGCGCACCCTCGACCTCCTGCTCTCCGGGCGCAGAGTGCATGCGGCCGAGGCGCTGTCCGTTGGGTTGGTGCACCGCGTCGCAGATGACGCCGACGCCGAAGCTCAGCAGCTATGTGAACACATCGCGGCAAAGCCGCCCCTGGCAGTCGCGGCTGCCCTGGAGCAGGTGCGCCTGGCCGCGCGGCAAGACCACGCGACACTCCGCGCACGGGAGCTTGCCGATCTAGAACGATTGGTGCGCACCGAGGATACCGTCGAAGGCGTGATGTCGTTCTTCGAAAAACGCGCCCCCGCGTTCAAGGGACGCTAGCCGCCCGCACGCAAAAGCGTCGGACGTGGCGGCTCGATCCTGACCGTGCCATCGGGACGGCCGCTAGGGGCAGTCGCCGTTGATCTTGAACGCCGAAGCAGAGAAGTCCGCGCTCAGAAGCCAAGCGTCCTTACAGGTTGCGTCCGCCGGCGCATTGGTTGCCGCGCACCAGTCGCCTTCCGGGCGCTGTCCGGCGATCCAGATGTCGCTGCTCTCGCAGTTCTTGCTTGGGCCGTTCCATTTCGTGATCCCAGCGAGATACACGCACAGGGTGGTGTCCAAGTCTTCGATGAATACCTTGTCGGCTTCGTCGACGCGAATGTAGCCCTTCAGGCTGGCTCCACTGGTGAAGGGACGCTCGCCGTCATTGAAATCCCCCCGGCAAGAGAGCGAAGGGTCGAGGGTGGGACCGTTGTGGGTCCCAATACAGTTGTGGGAATCGTCGCTGAACTTTCCGTTCAGTTCCACAGCGTGCAGTGGGAGCAAGATGGGATTGTCCGTGCTGTCCGGAGTGTTGAAGATCGGCACCACCACGTCGATATTCGACGCAGTGAAGCCGAGTCCGTCCGCGTCAATCGTCACGTCCGTTGTGATCGGGGCGATGGGCAATGCCGTGGTGGACAGCGTGAGAAAACACCCGCCTGCAATCGGGTCCTTCACGGGCAGACCGCCGCCGGTGCGCAGCTTCCCGGTGGTTTTGTTGAACTCGAAGAGCCACGAAAACGTGCCTTCTCCCTGTTCGAAGCATTCGGGTTGATTCAATGAGATGCCGCGATCCAAAATCGCGTCGTGCACGAATTTGGAGGCCAGCACATCTGGTGCCTTGACAGTGATTTGGGAGATGCGC
>CALMUT010000309.1 GCA_937872925.1 uncultured Myxococcales bacterium
CCGCAGCCAGCGCCCCTTCACCCCGCAACCCCCCCGCCGGCTCCAGCCGTGCCACCACCAGAACCGGCCACGCCGCCCCCCGTGCCCGCGCTGCCACCCCCGGATCCTCCGAGGCCGCCGCCCGCGCCGGCGAGCCCACCTCCGTCACCCGGTCCGAATTCGAAGCTCTCGAAATCGTTCGTGCATGCAAGTAGCAGGACCAGACTGGAAGCAATGGCAAGGCGTCGCATGTCCTGAGTTTGTCAGGAGCGCAGCGCAAACGCCAGAAACACAGCGCGTTCCGCGTGCGAAACGTGGGCGGATGTGCGATGCGGCGGCCGAAGCAGTTCCGGGTCGTCCTCCGCCGGGTTCGCCTCGAAACGCGCGCTGAATGCGCCAACCCAGGCCGGCAACAATAGGGGACATGCGCCTGAAAACGCTCCGTGCCTTTGCGACCGTTGCCCTAACCGCGACCAGCGTGCTCGCCGCCTGCGCGTCCCAACCGCCAGCCAAAAACGCTAGCGAAGTCTCGGCGAACACCCCGATCCCCGCCAACGCGCGCCATGTGCGACTGAACGTCGTCACGGGCAGCCACTACGGCGCATCCGTGAAGACGTTGAGTGTGTTCGTGGAAGACAAAGCCGTGCGTGTGGATCAGGCAGATGGTGCGCCGCGCCTGATCAGTATTGAGCAGTGGAATCAAGCTCGCGAAGTACTGAACACCGGCCTCCGCGCCGCAACCCCCGCGACTCCCCGCGGCTGCTACCACGGCGGCATGGATTGT
The DNA here is from genome assembly GCA_937872925.1 of uncultured Myxococcales bacterium. Taxonomy (GTDB): domain Bacteria; phylum Myxococcota_A; class Polyangia; order Polyangiales; family Polyangiaceae; genus JACKEA01. The sequence continues at coordinate 764 of CALMUT010000309.1, forward strand.
TGGTTCCGCGTGACGAACGACGGCCATTCCCGGGAGGGCTGCTGCCTGTCCCCCGTCGGACTCGCCGTCGAAGAAGGCGCCGAGCTTCTGACGCAGTAAGGCGCGCCCGCGGGGCGACCGGCGATGGGTTCGAACGAAGGCCATGGGCTCATGCCGATGGCCAAGGCCGCATGCGCAAAGCTCAAATCCGAATGTCGTCCACGGGTGAACCGACGGCGTTTGCAAAGGCGAACGGATCGGCGTAGGCGGGTGCCATGTCGAATACGGAAAGCAGCGCGCCGCGCCGAAGTCGACCCCCGGGCGCCGCCGAACTCGCCCGCGTGGTCATCGAACGCATTTCGCCTGAACTCGACGGAGGTCGGTATGCGGTCAAGCGCGTCGTGGGCGACGCGGTCGCCATCTCTGTGGATATCCTCAAAGACGGGCACGACGTGGTCGCCGCGTGCATTCGCTACTGTCGCCCCGGCGAGTCCACCTGGCTCACTGCGCCACTGGTCTTCGACTTCAACGCCGAGCGTTGGTACGGGCAGATCGACGTGGACGCTCCGGGTGCCTGGCGATTTAGCATCGAGGCTTGGCCCGATCCGTTTGCGACCTGGCGTGCGGACCTGCGCAAGCGCTTGGATGCTGAGCAAGACGTAAAGAGCGATTTGCTGGAAGGGGCCGCTTTCGTTGCGGAACGTGCCAAAAGCGGTGCTCCCGCGTTGCAGGCGGCGCAGTCCGTCCTGGCGGACCCATCGCTGCCCTTGGAACGGCGTTTGGAAGTCGCGTTCTCCGCCGAGCTCAGCGACGACATGCAGGGCCCGCAAACCGCCGAGAGCGTCACCCGCCACGCCGAGCGAACGATCTACGTCGACCGTCCACTCGCGGTCTTCGGTAGCTGGTACGAGCTCTTTCCGCGGTCCGAGACGAAGGAAAGTCACACGCACGGCAGCTTCCGCAGCGCCACCGCTCGGCTCGCTTCTCTGGAAACCCTTGGCTTCGACGTGCTGTATCTACCGCCCATCCACCCCATCGGCGTGAGTAAGCGTAAGGGGCGTAACAACAACCCCCAGTGTGAACCTGGCGATCTGGGCAGCCCTTGGGCGATTGGCGGCAAAGACGGTGGTCATACCGCCGTGCATCCGCAACTCGGCACGCTGCAGGACTTCGAGGACTTCGTTGCGGCCGCCAAGCGGCACCACCTGGAAATTGCCCTCGACTTCGCCCTGCAATGTTCACCGGATCATCCCTGGATCACGGAGCATCCCGAGTGGTTTTTTGTGCGGGGCGACGGCACGCTGCGCTACGCCGAAAACCCTCCCAAGAAATACGAGGACATCTACCCCCTCAACTTCTGGTGCGATGATCGAGTGGGGCTTTGGACTGCGTGTCGCGACGTACTGCTGTTCTGGATCGCCCGGGGGGTGCGCATCTTCCGCGTCGACAACCCCCACACCAAACCCTTCGCTTTCTGGCATTGGTGCATCCAGGAAATCCAAAGCAAACACCCGGACGTGCTCTTTCTGGCCGAGGCCTTCACGCGTCCCAAGCGCATGCGCAACTTGGCCAAGCTTGGCTTCTCACAGAGCTACACCTACTTCACCTGGAAGAACACGACGGAGGACCTCACGGAGTACGTCACTGAGCTGGCACACTCGGAGATGGCCGAGTATTACCGCCCGAACTTCTTTGCGAACACCCCGGACATCCTGCACGAGTACTTGCAAGAAGGCGGCCGCCCCGCGTTCCGTGTGCGCCTGTTGCTCGCGGCAACCCTGTCCCCGACCTACGGCATCTACAGCGGCTACGAACTATGCGAGAACGTGCCGCTACGACCGGGCAGCGAAGAATACCTAAACAGCGAGAAGTACGAAGTGCGGGTTCGCGACTACAACGCGCCGGGCAATCTAAACGCCGAGATCGAGCGCATCAATCGCCTACGCCGAGAAAATCCGGCCCTGCAGCAGCTCGCGAATATCACCTTCCTCCAGAGTGACTCCGAGCACATCCTTGCGTTCCACAAGTCGGCTCCGGGAAACGATCTCATCATCGTTGCTAACGTGGACCCACACAACGCGCACGAGACCATGATCGACGTACCTCTCGCAGCGCTGGGCATCAGTGAAAGTGTGCCCTACGCCGTGACCGACTTGCTCACAGGGGAGCGCTATCCCTGGCAAGGCCCACGCGCCTACGTGCGGCTCGACCCGAAAGAAAAGGTGGGGCACCTACTTCGCGTAGAGCGCGACTGAGGCGCTCTACAAGCGAACAGCCCCGAACGCATGCGCGCCCGGGGCTGAGTCCTATCGATTCCAGTCGAGCCCTAGGGGCCCGTGGATACTGCGGCATCCGTGCACAACGGCGCTAAGCTGCCGCTGCCTTTCACGCACTTGGCACCAGACACGACTGGGCACTTCGGGCAAAAGATTGGCGGCGTGCAGCCTTGACCGTCCCAGGCGGTCTTTGCCGCCTTCATTTGGGTCAAGGCCTTTGTGTTTGCATTGTTGATGTAAGTGTCGCAGGGGCACCCCAGGGCGGAGCCAACCTTCGTCGTGCATTGATTTGACGGTTGGATCGTGCAGCTCTTCGCGGCAAGCACCGCTTTCTGATAGTCGGTGTCGAGCTTCTGGCACGACACGTTCGGGCCACCCCCCGTGCCGCCCGTGCCGCCCGTCGCGCCGCCCGTGCCGCCCGTCGCGCCGCCCGTGCCGCCCGTGCCGCCCGTCGCGCCGCCCGTGCCACCCGTCGCGCCGCCCGTGCCGCCCGTCGCGCCGCCCGTGCCGCCCGTCGCGCCACCCGTGCCGCCCGTTGCACCGCCCCCGCCCGCCCCCGCGCCCCCCCGGGCCCCCGCGCCCCCCCCCCCGCCCCCCCCCCCCCCCCCCCCCCGCGGGGGCCCGCCCTCCCGCCGGTGCCGGCCGCGCCGGAAGCACCGGACGATCCCGCGCTCCCCGAAGCACCCGCAGATCCCGATGCGCCCGCACTGCCGCCGCTGCCCGCAGTGCCACCGCCGCTGCCCGCGCTGCCACCGCCGCTGCCGCCGCTGCCACCGCCGCTGCCGCCACTTCCGCCCCCGGTGCCCCCGGAGCCGCTCACTGCGCCGGTGTTGCCGCCTCCAGAGCCGCCACCGTCGTCGTCACTGCCGCAACCAAACGGCATACAAACCAGCGCCATGGCCGCCGGCACCCACAGAAGTCGCTTCGACATGATGTATCTCCCTTTAAGTATTGATCCCGCGTCGGAACGCGCCGTCCGCGCCTCCCCAGCTGCAAGAGTGTAAATGCATTCGCGCGCTGCACCAACGACGCTTCGCGTACCGCACCGATGAAACTCACATCAAATTGAATCGTCGCTGTGCTTTTCTCGCGTCGATGGAACGGTGCCGCGCCGCTTGCGGCGCGGCTGGGCGAAGCCCAGCGCCCACTAGATCCAGCCGCGGCGCGCCGCCAGCAGGATCGCGCCGACATGCACGCCGTGCACGATCGCCCCGCGATCGACACTGTCCAGCAGCGCCGCTGCCGGTGAGAGCCGAACGACAATGTTCTCGTCTTCCATCGGAGTCGGCTCTTGGGTCTGCTCTGCGTTGGCTGCGAAGAAAAAGTGTGCGCGGTTCGTGTGCCGCACCGGCTCCGTATTGACGACCTGCAGCACCCGCCAATCATCGGAGCTGTAGCCGGTTTCTTCGAGAAGCTCGCGTTTCGCCGCTTGCAGCGGTGACTCGCCTGGGTCGATCACTCCCGCCGGCAACTCCAAGCTCGAGCCGCCTAACCCGTGACGATATTGCTCGACGAGCACAACATCGCCCGTTTGGGTCCGCGCCAGCACACTGGTCCAATCCGGCGAGCGCACTTGGTGGAACTCCATCTCGACAGCGCGAGGCAATGCCACACGCTGCTCCGTGATCGTGAGCCACTTGCGCTCAAGCAGGATCTTGCTTTCCAAAACTTTCCAGGGAATCACGCAGACATCATGCCAAAGCAGCCCCGCCCACGTAAGGCCCCGGAATCCGCATGCCGCCCGCTCCGATAGCTGCAACCAACCGTGACAACGAAATCGCGCTAATATGAGAGCCGCGTCAGCCGAACGCCGCCATGACGGGCCGCCGCGCTACCAAAGAGAGGGACTTCATGAAGCATGTGCTTTTCCTAGTTTCGATTTCCGCGTTGGGACTGATCGGATGTGGCTCCGACGATTCGAGCGGCTCTCCCTCGAGCGGCGGCGCGAGTAGCGGCGGCGCGAGTAGCGGTGGCGCGAATAGCGGCGGCGCGAATAGCGGTGGCAACGCGGGCGTAGCAGGCGGCAGCGCCGGCAGCAGCAGCGGCGGCGCCAGCAGTGGCGGCGCCAGCAGTGGCGGCGCCAGCAGCGGCGGAGCGTCATCGAGCGGACTGTCCTCCAAGTACCCTGGGGATCAGGGCATCGACAAAGACCCGGATGTGGTTTGGTACGAAGGCTTCGAAGAAGCCAACGTGGACGCCGTTGTCGCCCGCTACAACGACGCAAAGAAATCCGGCCTCAGCCTGGACTCCGACGTGCCGCCGAAGAGCTCCGGTCAAAAGAGCATGAAGATGACAGCGAGCGGCTCCGGACCGAACGCGGCGGATTTGTTCAAGCGACTCGACCCCGGCTACGAGGAACTCTTCGTCCGCTACTACGCCAAGTACCAAAGCGGCGTGCAGTGGCACCACACCGGCGTGTGGGTCGGCGGTTACAACCCGGCAAGCAACTGGCCCAGCCCCCAAGCCGGCTTGAAGCCCGACGGAAACGACCGCTTCAGCGTGTCCATCGAACCTGTGGGCAGCGGCGCGAACCCACGCCTGGACTACTACAACTACTGGATGAAGATGCACTCCTGGATGGACAACCCCTCGGGCTCCACGGCGTACTACGGCAACACGCTGGTGCACGACGCGGGCTTCAAGGTCGACGACGATCAATGGATGTGCATCGAGATCCACATCAAGCTGAATCCCAACCCGGGCTCAGGCGCCGGCGCCGAGCTCGGCGTCTGGAAGAACGACGTCAGCGTGATCCAATACAACGACACTTCCCCCATGGGCTACTGGCTGAAGGACAAGTTCTGCCCTGACGGCGCGACGTCCGCGTCGTGCACGGACTATCCACCGTCGTCCAGCACGCCCAAGGTTGCGCTGGACCTCCAGTACCGCAACACGGCGGCACTGAAGCTCAACGCGTTTTGGCCGCAGAACTACATCACCCAAGGCGGTGCCGGAAGCGTGACCTACGACCACATGGTCGTGGCCAAGAGCCGCGTCGGCTGCATGCAGTAGTTTGGCTGTTTTTTTTTAGCAACAGAGCTGCGCTGCACGCCGATGAGGCGGCGCGCGGCCGCCCGCATGCGGCCCGCAGCGCACGCCATGCACCCATTCCCAATCAGTGAACCCCGGAGTCGCCCGAAGCCAGAGCGCGGCATGCTACAAGGCGACATGCCCCAGGTCGTCGCCATTGCCGAGCGTATTTCCGCTCTCGCAACCATGAGCCGCGACGCGGCGCGATCCAAAGAAGCCCAGCGCGAATTGCTCGAGCTGCGGCGCGTATACCGCCGGGACGCTGCGGCATTCTCCGACGGTCACATCGACGTGCTACGCGACGTTGCGGCACAAGTGGGCGTGCACCACCAAGTGGAAGCGGCACGGGTATTGCGCGAAGTCTTCGGTTACGACGAATTTCGTCGCGGCCAGAAGGAAATCATCGAAGGCGTGCTCTCGGCGCGGGATTGCCTCGGCGTGATGCCCACCGGCGCCGGCAAGTCCCTCACCTTCCAGATCCCCGCACGGGTGCTTGGCGGCGTCACGCTCGTGGTCTCCCCGCTGATCGCCCTGATGAAGGACCAGGTCGACGCCCTCAATGAAGTCGGTCTGCGAGCCACCTTCTTGAACTCCACCGTCCCGATCGAAGAGCGCGACGAGCGCGCCCGGCGCATTCGCGCGGGCGAGTTCGAGTTGGTCTACGTGGCGCCAGAGGGGCTGCGCGCCTCCGCGGGGCGCACCCTTGAGGGTGCCAACATCTCGCTGATCGCCGTCGACGAGGCCCACTGCATCAGCCAGTGGGGCCACGACTTTCGCCCAGCTTATCGCGAGCTCACCGGCCTGAAGCGCCGCTTCGCCGATGTGCCCATCCTGGCGCTGACCGCCACGGCCACGCCAGAGGTCACCGACGACATCGTGCAGCAGCTGGCGATGAAGAACCCGACGCTGTTTCGCGGCAGCTTCTATCGAGAGAACCTCAAGCTCTTCGCCGTGAAGAAGGGCGGCACCGAAAAAGGGCGCCGCATTCCCAACGTGGGCAAGGCCATCGTCAGCTTCGTGCGCAGCCGCCCGGGGCAGAGCGGCATCGTCTACTGCTTGTCCCGCAAATCCACTGAGAAAACCGCAGAGCTCCTCAGCGCGGCCGGCGTCCGCGCCGCGGCGTATCACGCCGGCCTCGACGTCGACGAGCGCAGCCGCGTTCAAGACGCATTCCGCGCCGATGATCTCGACGTCGTGGTCGCAACGATTGCCTTCGGCATGGGTATCGACAAACCCGATGTGCGTTTCATCGTGCACCGAGACCTGCCGCGTTCGATCGAGAGCTACTATCAAGAGATCGGCCGCGCCGGCCGCGACGGCCTCGAGAGCGAGTGCGTGCTCTTCTACTCTTTCTCGGAGGTCATCGCCTACGATCGCTTCGGCAACGAAGCCTCCGAAGAGCAGGCCGAACGCACCAGTCGCATGGTGCGGGAGATGTTCGAGTTCGCCCAGTCCCGTGCCTGTCGCCACCGCGCCTTGGCCGCGTGGTTTGGCGAAGCCATGGATGACTGCGGCGCATCTTGCGACTCCTGCACCACGGCCGACGTGTTGGCATCGTTGATCGCGCGCCCGGAGCCGCGGCGCGCGGTTGCGGAGTTGGTCAGTGGCTCTGACGAAGCGCTATTTGTGGCGTTGAAAGCGCTACGCAGAGACCTGGCGAAAGCCCGGCGCGTGCCCGCCTACGTCGTCTTCAACGATCGCACCCTGCTGGAAATAGCGACACGGCGCCCCTCGGATTTGGACGAGATGGCGTCGGTGCCTGGGGTCGGACCGAAAAAGCTCTCCGTTTACGGCGCGGCGTTTCTAGAGCTGTTGAAAAACGCCTAGATTCCGGCGAGGGTGTGCGTCCCGCGCCGCATACTCGGCGGCGCCCGCAAACCTAATGACCGATCCGCACTGGTACCAAAACGCGATCTTCTACGAGCTGCGCATCCGCTCCTTCTTCGACGAAAACGCCGATGGCGTCGGGGACCTGAAAGGCGTCACCGCGAAGCTGGACTACTTGCAGGACCTCGGCGTGACCACGCTCTGGCTGCTGCCGTTCTACCCGTCCCCAGGACGTGACGATGGCTACGACATCGCGGACTACTGCTCTGTCGATCCCGCCGTCGGCTCATTACGCGACTTCAAGAAGTTCCTGAAGGAAGCGCACCAGCGCGGACTGAAGGTCGTCACCGAGCTAGTGCTGAACCACACCTCGGATCAGCATCCGTGGTTCCAGCGCGCGCGCAAGGCGCCCAGTGGCAGCCGCTACCGGGACTTCTACGTCTGGAGCGACGACCCCAAGAAGTATGCGGACGTGCGCATCATCTTCACGGACACAGAGACGAGCAACTGGACGTGGGATCCGGTGGCCAAAGCGTACTACTGGCATCGATTCTTTTCCCACCAGCCCGATCTCAATTTCGACAATCCAGAGGTCCAGAAAGCCACCCTCGAGGCCATGGACTTCTGGTTCAGCTTAGGCGTGGATGGATTGCGCCTCGACGCGGTGCCGTACTTATACGAACGCGAAGGCACAACTTGCGAGAATCTCCCGGAGACCCACGCTTTCCTGCGCAAGCTGCGCAAGCATGTGGACCGCAAGTTCAAGGGTCGCATGCTGCTAGCGGAGGCCAATCAGTGGCCCGAAGACGCGGTGGAATACTTCGGTGACGGTGATGAATGCCAGATGGCGTTCCATTTCCCGATCATGCCGCGGCTGTACATGGCGCTGCGCATGGAGGACAGCTTTCCGATCCTCGACATTCTGGAGCAGACGCCCGCTATCCCCGAAGGTTGTCAGTGGGCGATCTTCCTGCGCAACCATGACGAACTGACCTTGGAGATGGTCACGGACGAAGAGCGTGACTTTATGAACCGCGCCTATGCGTCAGAGCCGCAAATGCGCATCAACGTCGGCATCCGCCGGCGGCTTGCGCCCCTGCTCGACAACAACCGGCGACGGCTGGAGCTCATGAACGCGCTGCTGTTCTCGCTGCCGGGCACGCCAGTCATGTACTACGGCGACGAAATCGGCATGGGCGACAACATTTACCTGGGGGATCGCAACGGCGTGCGCACGCCCATGCAGTGGAGCCCTGATCGCAACGCTGGCTTCTCCCGAGCCAATCCGCAGCGGCTGTTTCTGCCGCCTATCGTGGATCCGGAGTACCACTACGAGGCGATCAACGTCGAAACCCAGCAGAAGAACCCCAGCTCCCTGCTGTGGTGGACGAAGCGCATGATTGCACTGCGCAAACAGCATCACGCCTTCGGGGCGGGGAGCTTTGAGGCGCTGCGGCCAGACAACCGACGCATCCTTTCGTTCATACGCCGCCACGGAGAGGAAGCGATCCTTGTCGTGGCGAATCTTTCGCGCTTCTCCCAATACGTGGACTTGGATCTGGCCGAATTTGCCGGACGGGACGTCGTTGAGCTCTTCGGCAAGGTGCGGTTTCCGCCGATCGAAGCCACGCCCTATCGCCTCACCATGGGTCCCCACAGCTTTCACTGGCTCTCCCTAGAGGCGCCCACAGACGAAGCGACCAGCGTGCGCACGCAAGAAGGCGTGCCCGTGATCGAAGTCGCTGGCGCTTGGCATGCTTCCCTCGAGCCGTCCAAGCGCAGTCGCTCGCCCCTTGAGCGCGCGCTGCTGCGTCATGTGGTTGCGCGCCGCTGGTTCCGCAGCAAGGCGCGCGGCGCCAAGGCGATCCGCATCACGGACTCTGTGGCTCTCACATCAGGCGCACAAGCGCCGCGGCTGCTCGTGCTAGAGGTGCAACTCAACGACGGAGATCCAGAGCGTTATGTGCTCGTAGTCGCCCCGACTGAATTGCCCCAAGATCATACCTTCGCTGAAGTCGTGGTGAAGACCAAGCGCGGCACAGAAGTGCTCTTTTTGACTGACGTGAGCGAGAGCGCAGAAGTTGCCGATCTGTTGGTGAGCCTGCTGCATCGCAAGAAGATCCGCGGGGGCGAGCTATGCGTGCGCGGAAGCTCCAGCCTTCCCGCCGCGGAGCTGGCCGGCGTATCCGCGCGTGCTCTGGGACGCGAGCAGTCCAATACCAGTTTCGTGCTGGGCGACATCGCCCTGCTGAAGATGTTGCGTCAGGTCGAGCCCGGTCAGAGCACCGAGCTCGAAGTCCTCGAACATCTGAAGGGCACGCCGGATCTGAGTGTGCCCGCGCTGCTGGGCCATCTGGAGCTCAGCTGGGACTCCGGCGAAACAGCGACCCTAGGCATCTTTCAGGCCCTTGTCCCCAACCAGGGCGACGCTTGGCAGCTCGCCCTGGAGGAGCTGCGGCGCTATTACGAGCTGGCGCTAATGGAGCGTTTGGAAGGACCGAACGTTCCACGCATTGACGGCTCCCCTCTCAGCCAGGTGCGGGCCACAGCACCGCAAATCCTTCGAGATCGAACCGGGCTGTGGCTTTCGCGCATTGAGCTCTTGGGCCAGCGTACGGGCGAGCTGCACATCGCCCTCGCCGCGGCAGACGAGGGAGCCTTCGCGCCGGACAACTTCAACGCGCTCAATCGGCGCTCCTTGTATCAGTCCATCCGCAACCTGGCCTCTCGCACCTTCGACCTGCTGAAGGCAAACGCGCAACCGAGCGAGCTTTTGACTCAGGTTCTCAGTCGCGAAAAGCGCTTGCGCACACGGCTTAGCTTCTTGATCGATTCACAAGTTGCGGCGAAGCGCATCCGTGTGCACGGGGATTTCCACCTGGGGCAGGTGCTCAGTAGCGGCAGCGACTTTGTAATCATCGACTTCGAAGGCGAACCCGCGCGCGCCCTGGCGGACCGTCGTCGCAAGCGCTGCCCACTCGCAGATGTGGCCTCGATGTTGCGCTCCTTTCACTACGCGGCATTCGGCGTATTGACCGGAGACGTCCCTGGCAGCGACGTGCGCCAAGAAGACGTGCCCTTCCTGACGCCCTGGGCGGAGCTTTGGTGCCATTGGACGAGCGCGCGCTACCTCGCCGGGTACCTAGACGCCGTCGCGGATGCCGAGCTCTTGCCGACGGATCCCGCGCATCTCGAGACGTTGCTCGACCTGTACTGCGTCGAAAAGGCGCTCTACGAGATCGGCTACGAGCTGAACCACCGGCCTGGCTGGGCAAAGATCCCGATGCTCGGGCTGCTCGCAGCTGTCGAGTAGCGCTTCCCCGTGCGTGTCGCGCCGGGGTAGGTTCCTGGGTCATGCGCATCTGGCCTGGTCAGCCCACCCCCCTCGGCGCCACTTGGGACGGCGAAGGCGTCAATTTTGCCGTGTTTTCACACGGCGCGACCGCCGTGGAGCTGTGCCTATTCGACGCCGCGGGCCATGAGCGCCGCGTGCCGATGCATGAACGGGCCGCACGCGTCTTCCATTGCTATCTGCCCGACGTCCGGCCCGGTCAGCAGTACGGCTTTCGAGCCCACGGCCCCTGGGAGCCGGAACGTGGGCGGCGCTTCAATCCGCATAAGCTCCTGATCGATCCCTACGCTAAGGCGATCAGCGGGCGCGTGGAATGGAGCGACGCGCTATTCGGCTACGAAGTCGGTCACCCGGACGCGGACCTCGCAATGTCGACCACGGACAGCGCGCCATTTCTACCCAAGAGCGTCGTCGTCGATACCGCGTTCACTTGGGGCGACGATCGCCCGCCGCAAACTCCGTGGCCGCGCACCATCATCTACGAGTGCCACGTGAAAGGCATGAGCATACGCCATCCGGACGTGCCCGAGGAGTTGCGCGGCACATACCTAGGGCTCGCGGCCGAGCCCATATTGGACCACTTGCTGGCACTCGGCGTCACCGCGGTGCAACTCTTGCCTGTGCACCACTTCGTGTCGGAGCACCGTCTGTCCGAGCTTAAGCTCACAAACTATTGGGGCTACAACAGCATCGGTTTCTTCGCCCCGGATCCGCGCTACGCCTGCAGCAATCTGGGAGGCCAGGTCGACGAATTCAAGACCATGGTCAAGTCGTTCCACCGCGTGGGCATCGAGGTGTTCCTTGACGTCGTTTACAATCACACTGCGGAGGGCAACCACCTAGGCCCGACCTTGTGCTTCCGCGGCATCGACAACGAAGCCTACTATCAACTCGTTCCCGGCAACGGGCGCTACCATCAGGATTTCACGGGCTGCGGCAACACCCTGAACGTGCCGCACCCTCGCGGACTGCAGCTGGTGCTCGACAGCCTGCGCTACTGGGTCGAGCAAATGCACGTCGATGGGTTTCGCTTCGATCTCGCGCCGGCGCTGGCGCGCGACCCTTCGGAGTTTTCGAGTTTTTCGAAGTTCTTCCAGACCATCGCCCAAGACCCGATCCTGAGTCGCACGAAGCTCATCGCAGAACCCTGGGATGTGGGTCCCGGCGGTTACCGCCTCGGCGCGTTCCCTCCGGGCTGGGCCGAATGGAACGGACGTTACCGAGACTCCATTCGTCGGTTCTGGCGCAGCGACGAAGGCCAGGTTCCGGAGTTGGCCTCACGCCTCAGTGGCTCAAGCGACATCTTTCAGGGCAGCGACCGCGGCCCGTACGCCAGTGTCAACTTCGTCACGTGTCACGACGGCTTCAGCCTCAGGGATCTCGTCACCTACGAGCAAAAACACAACGAGGAAAACGGCGAGGAAAACCGGGACGGCCACGGCGACAACGCTAGCCGCAACTGGGGTGTCGAGGGGCCAAGTGACTCACCACAAGTGACCCGCCTGCGCGAGCGCATGCTCAAGAACTTCTTCGCGACGATGGCGTTCTCGCAGGGCGTTCCGATGATTTCCCACGGAGACGAAATTGGCCGGACCCAGCGCGGCAACAACAACGCCTATTGCCAAGACAACGAAACGACCTGGCTGGATTGGACGCTGGACGAGCGCGCCAGGGAACTACTTGCGTTCACCCGCAAAGTGCTCGGGATCCGCGCAAGCAATCCAGTATTTCGCCGGCGGAAGTTCTTCGCAGGCAATCCTGTAACGGACACCGGCATCAAAGACGTGCTCTGGCTCGGCCCCGACGGGCGTGAGCTGTCCGACGCCGACTGGGCCAAGCCGCGGCTGCGCGCTTTGGGCATGCTGATCCACGGTGAAGCTTCCGACGAGCTCGACGAGCGGGGCCGACCCAATCGCGGGCAAACCCTCCTGCTGTGGTTCAACGCCGGCAACCGCGCGCGCACGGCCACGCTTCCAACCATGCGCGAGGTGGGCCGTTGGTACGAAATCGTGAATACCGCGCAGCCGACCCACCGCGTGCCACGCGGTCGGGAGGTCTCCGTGGCGCCCCACTCCATGGTGATGGTCAGCTACGACTGCGACCCGGAGTGACTCAAAAGCGACGCATGTAGTGCGCGCCAAAGGGCGACACGTACAACCCCTGGCTGGTGCCTGTTTCTCGACCGGACCAATCGACGAAGAACAGGCCCAGCGCCGCCGTTGCAACCCCGGCCACCGCCGTCGCACCCAGCAGCACGTTCGTGCGCGTTTCCTTGCCGTGACCGTCGTCGACGCGGCTGTCGGCCTCAGCTTGGCTCAGCTTGGGCAAATCGCTCTCGTATTCATCGAACGCACTCTGGGTATCCAGCGCACTCCAGATCGTCGCGCCGCCGAGCACGACCGTCGCACCAGCGCTGACGTAAAACCAAACGGGCGCGAGGGGTTTGAGCCCCCCGCTGCCGCCAGCGTCCTCGCCACCAGCTCCGGCGCCGCCGCTGGTTCCAGCATTCCCAGCAGTGCCGCCGCTGCCGAGCACAACCTCCCGGGATTGCTCGACCCTTAGCCGCAAGGTTTCCCCGGCTCGCACGTCCACGCTTCGGGTGAGTGCTGGTTTGCCTTCGATGCGGATGCGCACCTCGTGGCGACCGGCGTTCACCGTCGCGATGGGAGGATCCCCACTGTGCCGAACATCGTCAACGAACAGCTCGACATTGTCGCCGGCGGCGTCTACCACCACACGCGCCACGTTGCGCGCGGCTTTGTCACGCTCGGCTTCTACCTTTGGACGCAGATCACCCGGCGTGCTGGGATCTGCAAGCACTTGCTCGAACTGCTTGAGCGCTTCGACCGTCTTGCCGTCGCGCCCGTTGGCAAGCGCCCAATTGAATAGCACCACGGGGTGAGCGCGATGCCCATGGGCGCGTTCGAAATGCAGCGCCGCCAGCGCGAAGTCCCCGGCTTGGTAGGCCTGGATCCCGGCGCCGAACTCCTGCTTCCCACAATCAGCGGGATCGCCCGTGCACGCCGCTGGTTGTGCCTGCGACGGGTTCGTGATCGCAAAGATCGCGAACAGTGCAAGGCATCCCAAGCGCATAACAGCGGAGGATAGCGCAGCCGCCAGCGACACGCCCAGTCTCTGGCGCCCGCGGCGTGCTCCGAGGCGAATTGCGGCAGCGGCGTGGCTACTTGAAGGGGTAGTCTGTGACCAGGTCGCCCGGATTCTTCCCCGTTCCGCTGGGCTTGGGAGCAGTCGGCGTGCCGCCGCGTACTGGCTTCGCGGGCGCGCTGGCGGAGGGCGCTGGGCCTTTCGGTACGTCCGCAAGGGGAACCACGACGCTGCGATCTTTGTCGGGAACGATGCGGAGTTCTGCCGGCAACTTGCCCTCCGCGGTGACTCGAACCGTCACGGGCTTTTCCCCGCGCGGCACGCTTGAGCGCGCGGGTTTGCCGGAAGCAGCCGTGCCATTGATTTCAACGCGCGCGCCTGCAACGTCGGGTTGCAGCAGCACCTCGATGCTCACCGTTTGGGACAGCGGCGCGGCGCTGGCGCTGGGGAGAGGTGCGGCTTCGGGTGCGGCATCCCGGCGGGTGAACGCGAAGGCGGCCACGCTGAGCAGCACGACGGCACCGACGACCCCAAGCCACAGCGTACGCCCGGGACTCGGCGCTTGGCTTGGCAGAGCCGTCGCCCGCGCATCCAGCTCCGCTGCCCGTGGCCCGGGGGAAGCGCGCAGCTCCTCAATCGCCGCGGCCTGGCGCCTACGCGCGGCTTCGAACAAACCACGCATCAGCCCCGTGAGTCTGTCTCGTTGCTCGACCCCGGGCGCGGCCTCGCTCAAATACGCTTCGAGATCGTCCCGAAACGGTGCGGCGCTCGGGTAGCGATCCTCGGGTTTGGCCTCGAGGGCTCGGCGCAGGCTTTCCGCAAGGGCGTCAGGAAAGCCCGGAACGCGCGTGCGCGGATCGGGCACGTCTTCGAACAGCAGCTTGTGCAGCGTATCCGTTTCGTCTTTGCCTGCGAATAGGCGCGCCCCGATGGCGCACTCGTACAAGGTCGCCCCGAGCGCAAACAAGTCGGCGCGGTGGTCGAACTCGCTGCCCAGGACCTGTTCGGGCGCCATGTAGCTGAACTTGCCCTTGATCTTGCCCAAGGTCGTTTGGGACAGACGCCCTGCAGCGCGAGCGATGCCGAAATCAATAATCTTCACCGCACCGTCATAGGTGACGAAGATGTTCTGCGGACTGATGTCGCGATGCACCAGTCCGAGGGAATTGCCGTCCTCGTCTTTGAGATCGTGTGCGTACGCCAAACCGTCGGCCACACGCGCGCCGATCCAGGCGACGAGCTCCGGAGGGAGACACTTTTCTTGGGAGGCCAGCGCAGCGACCACTTTGGAAAGCGGTTGCCCGTCCAGGTACTCGATGGCCAGGAACAACGTGTGGCCCTCCCGCCCCAGCTCGTGCACTTGCACGATGTTCGGGTGGCTCAGGCGGACGAGCAGATTGGCTTCGTCTAGAAACTGACTGATGAACTCCCGTTCTTCAGAGAGGTGGTCATGGACGACCTTGAGGGCAACGAGCCGCTCGAAATTGTGCGGCCCCGCCAGGCGCGCAAGATAAACAGAAGCCGTCCCGCCAGCGCCGAGGCGCGGCCCCACTTGGTAGCGCCCCAGCCGAGTCGCCGAGAGGGTGCGACGGGCATTGAAGTCTTCGAGGTGCTCCGCAGAATTCACGGCCCTATCGCACTGGTAGCTTCAGGATGCGCTCCGCTAGGGTGACCTCGCCGGGAGACAGGCCGCGCGCTTCTCTGAGCGCTGCCTTGTAAAAAGCCAGCTTCTGCCGGTCGAAATTCTCGCAATGGCCGAGGGTCTCCAGCAGTTGGACGGCCTTGGCGGGCAAAGGTTTTCGAACCTGGGTAAAAAGCTCGATGCCGAGGGTGGCCCAGGCGCCGTCCTTGCTGATATCGGATAGCTTCATGGCGTACACGCCCGCCGTCTCCAGGGCGGCCGGCGGCACCGTGCGGCCCCGTTGCACCTTATCCAACAGATCCCGCAGGTGATCTCCCAACAGGCGCACCGCGGCGTCCGCGCGGCCCATCGAGATCATTCGGTCAGCCAGCCGCGCCATTGTGGCCAGCCCGTCCATCTTCTCGGTGCGCTGGGTTTCCTCGAGATTGTCGTCGAAACTTCCGGGCTCTTGCGCTGCGGCGATCTCCAACGTCGGCGCGGGCAAAACCACGGGGATGTCTTGCTCGGTGAGCGCAGTGCGCGGCGCTGCGTGCTGCGCGGGCACCGCTCCGGCCGAAGCGCTCGGCGACGGCGCAGGCCGCGGCGGCTGCGGCGGTGTTGGGGCGAGAGGCGGCGCGGTGTCCCGATCCGCAATATTCGTCACGACTTGTACGAACAGCTCGTGGGTACCCACGATGACGCGGTCTCCGTCTTTGAGAGCAACCGCGCCGCTCGTCTGCACTTCGTTGACCAGCACGCCGTTTGCGGAGCCCAGGTCCTCGACGAATAGCGCTGCTTTCGAAACGAAGAAACGTGCGTGCCGACGAGAGATCAGCATGTCGTCAACGACCAGGTCGCAGGAGCGACTTCGTCCCACGACGAACTCTCCACGTGGCAGGAGGAATTCTCGGTCCTTCGAGCGCAGAACGAATAGCCGCGACTCGACCTCAGGAGACGCGGCGCGCTGAGAGTTGTGCTCAGGCCATGTGATGGGAGTGTCTCGCACGTCGGAAAAAACTATAGTTTGTTGGGCCCACCAGGTCGACGTTTTGGTGTCGCAGAGCCCCGGGCGATCCAGATGTAGCGACCGCACCTACCTCAAGGTCTCCGCCATGCTGCCGTTCCTAAGAACAGGCCGACGCGGGGGCGTAGAAATGGGGCTAAATATGAACGAAGCGACTCAGGACCGACGATCACCCCTCGCGATCATGGCGACCCGCATCGTGGAGGCGAGTCTACGGGAGGACGCATCCGTTCAGGAGCTGGCAAAGCTCGCGGCGGCAGACCCGGCATTCGCGGTCCGTGTGCTGTCCGTGGTCAATAGTGCGGCATTTGGCGTGCCCCGAAACCTGAGCGACGTTGCACAGGCAGCCGCAATGCTGGGCGTGCGTGGCCTGCGCAACATTGGGCTGTCCCTGGCGCTTTCGGACATGGTCCCCCTGGGCCGGGACGGCAACGAACTGCTCTCCATCTGCTTACGCCGCGCGGTCGCAGCCCGGCTGATTGCCGAAAAGCTCGGCGAGCGCTCCGGCGACGAGCACTTCACGGTCGGTCTGTTTCTGGAAGTGGGCGTGCTCGTCTACGCTCGAGACGACATCTCGAAGGCCGCGGACATCGCGCGTTTGCCCGCAGCGCACCGCGCGGTCTTCGAGCGGGTCGAGGGTTTGAGCCCCCACAACGCCTCCGGCGCGGAGATCGCCAAGGAGTTCCATCTGCCCGACGCGACCGTACAGGCCATCCGCTGCCATCACGACAGCGCTTGCCCAGACGACTCCGTCGCCAAAGTGGCATGGCTGGCGGAACGGTTCGCAGGCGCCTTCGAAGGCGGAGACGCCGTGAGCTCCCGCGCCGAGGCTGAGCGAGCGGGCGGGAGTGTGGGACTGTCATCGCAAGCGGTTGCCGACGTGCTCACGGAGTTGCCGAAACAGGTCGTTCTCGCCGCTCAAGCATTCCAGCGGGAAGTCGGCCCGCAACCGGACCTCGACACGCTGGCGGCGGACGCCCAGCGTTCGCTATTCGAGTTGAATATCCACTACGAACGCGTGGTTCAGCGCCTAGAGCAGCTCATTGTCGAAAAGGAGACGCTGACCGCAGAGCTCGAAATCGCCAACGAGCAGCTCCAGGCCCTCGCTGCCACCGACGGCCTCACGGGCATGCTGAACAAGCGGGCCTTCGAGGACGCCGTCGCGCGGGATCTCGCCCGTGCAGAACGCGAATCCACCTGCGTGAGCCTCATCGTCGTGGACGTCGACCACTTCAAGAAGTTCAACGATACCTACGGGCACCAGACCGGCGACGAGGTGTTGAAAGTCGTGGCCAACGTATTGAAGGGCAAAGTGCGAACCGGAGATGTTCCCGCGCGCTACGGCGGCGAAGAGTTTGTTGTGCTGCTCCCCGCGACGGATCCCGATGGCGCAGGCCTCGTTGCAGAACGCCTTCGGTGCTCCCTGGAAGCCGAGGTGGTGCAGTCTGCCCAGGGGGATCTGCGTGTGACCGCTAGTTTTGGCGTTGCGACGCTGCGACGCCCTGCACGCAAGGATGGCGCACGGCTGTTCGCGCTCGCAGACGAGGCGCTGTACGCGGCCAAGCGCGCCGGTCGCAACCGAGTCAAACTCAACGTGCCGGACGAGGTCGACGACGTGCCCGCGGCCAGCCCCCTTGCCGCCACCGCCTGAGCATCCCAAGTCCGCAAAACTGCCGGCGTTTCCTCATCTCGAATCCCTGGTGGACACGCGCCGCGCAGCCGCTATCTTCGCGGCTGTATGAGCGAACTAAAGAGCCGCGTCGAACCTGAGATGTGCGGCGACGCAGACGCCCGAGCCCGCCTGGGGCGCGGCGAACTGCACGATCCCCACGGGCTACTCGGCGCCCACACGTACCAGAGCGCCACCGCACGCGGCGTGGTCGTGCGTGCATTTCATCCCGACGCAAGCGAAGCACACTGCATCGTCGCCGATGCGGCGCACCCGATGCACGCGGCCGGCAAAGGGCTGTTCGTCGCGTTCTTCCAGGGCGCTGCGTTGCCCCTGGCCCACTCCATCCGCTTTTCATTTGCCGATGGGCATACCTGGCAATGCGCCGATCGCTATGGGCTCCCCCCAAGCATGGGCGATGTGGATTTGCACCTCTTTGGTGAGGGAAATCACCGACAGTTGTGGCGCTTCATGGGTGCCAACGTCACACAAATCGGCGGCGTCAAAGGCACGGCCTTCACGGTCTGGGCGCCCAGCGCCAAGGGAGTGAGTGTGGTCGGTGACTTCAACAGCTGGGACGGGCGCCTGCATCCCATGCGCTCCCTCGGTGCATCGGGAGTTTGGGAGTTGTTCATCCCGGAAGTGAGCGCCGGCGACAGCTACAAATTTGAGATCCGGGCGCAGTCCGGCGCGGTCCTGCAGAAGACCGACCCCTACGCCAAGCAGATGGAGAACCCGCCAAAGACGGCAAGCATCGTATCGGCCTCGGAGGACAAGTGGGGGGACGCAGACTGGTTGGCGCGGCGCCGCAGCCTGGACCCGCGGAAGGAGCCGATGACGACCTACGAGATCCATACTGGCTCGTGGCGACGGATGCCGAGCGACGGCAATCGCTCCTTGCACTACCGCGAGCTGGCGACCCAACTGGTCGAACACGTGCAGGCGCTGGGATGCACCCACGTCGAGCTCATGCCCATGGCGGAACATCCGTTTTTCGGTTCCTGGGGCTATCAGGTCAGTGGCTTCTTCGCTCCCACCGCACGCTACGGCAGCGCTGACGATTTTCGCTTCTTTGTCGACACGCTGCACCAAGCGGGCATCGGCGTGATCTTGGACTGGGTGCCCGCGCACTTTCCCAAAGACGCTTTTGCCCTGGCGCAGTTTGACGGCTCGTGTTTGTACGAACACGCCGATCCGCGCCGCGGGGAGCACCCGGATTGGGGCACGTTGATCTTCAACTATGGGCGCAACGAAGTACGCGCGTTCTTAGTCGCAAACGCGCTGTACTGGCTCAAGGAGTTCCACATTGACGCGCTTCGCGTCGATGCCGTGGCCTCAATGCTGTACCTGGACTACAGCCGAGAAGAGGGCCAGTGGCTACCCAATGAATATGGGGGCCGCGAGAACATCGAGGCCATCGAGCTAATCAAAGCGGTCAACCACATCGTGAGCGAGGAGGTGCCCGGCGCGTTCACCATCGCCGAGGAGTCCACGTCTTGGGGTGGCGTCACCAAGCCTGCCGTGGAAGGCGGGCTTGGTTTCACCTTCAAGTGGAATATGGGGTGGATGCACGACACCCTGAAGTACTTCGAAAAGGAGCCCGTTCACCGCAAGCATCACCAAGACCAGCTCACGTTCTCGATGATCTACGAGTACCACGAGCGCTTCGTGAACTCGCTCTCCCACGACGAGGTCGTGCACGGCAAGGGCTCCCTCTTCTCCAAGATGCCCGGCGACAAATGGCAGAAGCTGGCGAACCTGCGCACGCTGGCGGCGTATCAGTACACGCGGCCGGGGAAACAGCTGATCTTCATGGGTCAAGAGCTGGCCCAAGAAACCGAGTGGAACCACGACGGCGCCCTCGACTGGCATCTGCTCTCGGATCCTGATCGCCAAAAATACTTCGAGTTCATGAAGTCCCTGGGCCACGCGTATAAGGCAACCCCGGCCCTGTGGCGCGATGATCCAGACCCAACCAGCTTCGAGTGGATCGACGCGGCAGACTCCGAAAACTCCGTGATGTCGTATCTGCGCCGCGCGGGCGAAGACGTGGCCGTCGTCGTGCTGAATCTCACTCCGGTGCCCCGGGACCACTACCGTATCGGCGCGCCCCAGGCCGGCGCGTATCGCGTGCTAGTCAACACGGACGCAACGGAGTGGGGCGGCAGCGGCTACTACCCCGTCAGCGAGGTTTCAGCCACAGAGACGCCGCAACACGGCCGCGCGCATAGCGTCGAGCTTTCACTGCCCCCGCTGTCTGCCCTCGTGCTCGTGCCGCGCTGAGCGCGTTATCCCCAGCCCCTAGCGTCAGCCCCGCGCGGGTCGACCCATGCCGCGATACGCCAGGCCCGCTTCGGCAACGGATTCGGGTACCAGCACATTGCGCCCGTCGAAAACATGACGGCCGCGCATGAGTTTGGCAACGCGGGTGAAGTCTGGCGCGCGGAAGTGGTTCCACTCCGTCGCAAGTACGACGGCGTCGGCGCCCCGACACGTCTCGTACAGGTCGTCGAACATCTCAACGCCCTGGGTCACTTCGTGCTCCTTCAGCCACACGGCCGCGGTCTCTTGCGCCTGTGGGTCTGTACAGCGAATCGTCGCTCCGTTCTGCACTAGCTCTGCGATCAGGCGCAGCGCCGCGGCTTCGCGCACGTCATCGGTCTTCGGCTTGAACGCCAAGCCCCAAACCGCAATCACTTTGCCCTTCACGTCCCCCAAATCCTGCTGCATGCGCTTGAGCAACGTCTGTACCGGCACGTCGTTCGCGGCGCGGGCGGCGTCCGCGACGCTGACCGGCACGCCCAGCTCGGCGGCGGTATGCACCAGCGCACGCAAGTCCTTCGGGAAGCAGCTGCCGCCGAAGCCCAGGCCCGGGTAGAGGAACTGGAGCCCAATGCGCTCGTCTGCGCCTACGGCAAGGCGCACGTGTTCGACGTCGGCACCCACCACGTCGCATAGATGCGCGATCTCGTTCATGAAGGAGATCTTCGTCGCGAGTAGTGCGTTGGCGGCGTATTTGACGATCTCCGCGCTGGCCGGCGCCATGCGATGCAAGCGATTGCTCTGGCGGTTGAAGGGCGCGTATAGCCGCTGCATGATTTCAAAAGCGGCTTCGTGGTCGGCACCTACCACGATGCGATCTGGCTTGAGAAAGTCGTTGACGGCGTCGCCTTCCTTCAGGAACTCCGGGTTGCTCACGACACTGATGCGATGCTTGGAAAGCCCCTGCACGACCTCGCACACTTTTTTGTTGGTGCCCACGGGCACCGTGCTCTTGAGCACCAGCGCCAAGTCGTTTTCGGCCAACGTCGCGACGTCTTTCGCGACCTTGAGCACGTGCTGCAGATCCGCCGACCCGTCTTCGTTGGGAGGCGTTCCCACGGCGATGAACACCACCGAACGGTCACGAATGGATTCCTTCAGATCTGAGCTGAACTTCAGGCGATCCGGATGGTTGCGCTTGACCAGGTCGTCCAGCCGCGGCTCGAAGAATGGCACGTCGCCGACTCGGAGCTTCTCCAGCTTTTTCTCGTCCACATCCACGCACACCACGTCGACGCCCACGTCCGCGAAACACGCGCCAGCGACCAACCCGACATAGCCGGAGCCCACAACTGCGATACGCATGGCAGGGGCTTAACCGCAGATACGGGCTGCGTCGAGACGGATTGTGGCGACGAACTATTTGTTGAAGTCCAGGCAGATGCGCGGCTTCGTTTTCGGCTGCGGATTGGGCGCAGGAACCGAGAGGCAGACCTGTGGCGGGGGCAGCGGCGGTGACAAACACACGGAGGGCGGGTGTTCAGGTGGGATCTCCGGCGGCGAATGTCCGGCGTCTTCGCCCCCGGGTCCTTCGCCGACTTCAGTGACCAAGGCGCCACCGTCTGTCTCCTCAGTACTGACCGCGGCCGCGTCTGCTTCCGGCACGTGGGCCGTGGCAATCGGCGGCGTGATCGGAGCCTCTTTCTTGGCGCAGCCTTCCGCTGCGGGCACCACCACGCCGGCACTGGCCAGTGCCGCAGCGACGAAGCGCGCGCGGCGTTTCAGGATCGCGTCTCGGTCGGTCACCGCCCGGATCCTACTTCATCCCTCAACCAGCACGAAGGTCTTCGCGCCCATACCGTAGGCCTGAACACTGCCCCAGCCCACGGGGAGTTCCGGCTCGATCCACTCGAATACGCGTTTGGCGTCTAGCGGCGAAAGATTCACGCAGCCGCCGCTCTTGCGTTCGCCGAAGTCCGAGTGCCAGTACGCCGCGTGGATGGCGTAGGGACGTTTGAAGTACGTGGTCCAGGGCACGTCGGCGATCCAGCTGCGCTTGGGGTCACCGCTCTCGGTGGTCATGGTGCTGACGTGATGTTTGCTTTCGACCCAGTAGCGACCGTAGGGCGTTGCGTCTTCTTTGCCGGGAGACATCAAGGTCGCGAACACAGGCTCGGCGCCGTCATACAGCACCAGCGTGCCCCGGTTTACTCGGATGTGGATCCAGCGTTTGCCTTTCGCTTCCCAGGGTGGCTTTTTCTTTTCGATCAAACGCGCGCTGGACTTTTCGATGTACAAGCCGCCATCGCGGGTCTCGTAGAAGCGCTTGCCGGCGTGCTTTTCCATGGTGCCGGTCAGCCCGACCCAACCTTGATGCGGCCAGGTGGCGTCGCTCTTCTCGAAGCCCGTTTCCGTCTTGCGCCACTTGGGCTGCGCGCCTGGGCGCATATACGCGATGGGCAGACGCGCGCCGTCGCTCAGCTCCGTCCCGGAAAAATCCGAAACCGCAAAGCGCTTCAGTCCTTCAGCGGGAACGACGCTCATGTCCGTGGTCAGCACCCAGGTGCGGCCATGGGCCTCGAACGCGCGGGTGTACGCCAGCATCACGCCCTTCGGCGCCATCTTCTTGTAGATCCCCTTTGCAGGCCCCCAGGGCATGGGCGTGCGCCCGCCCCGTTGTAAGAAGTCCGGCACGGGACCGTTGGCGACAATGGGTGCATCTTGCGCCAGCTCGTCGTGCCCGGCGTTCCAGCCGCGCATCTTTGCGATGTCCCGCATGCCGATCTTCCAAACAAACTCCGCTTCCGGCACCGGCGCCGTCAACATCGGCGCGCCCACGCTCATTGCATAGTGGTAGGGCACCGGACCTGGCGCCGGAGTCGTCCAGCGTCCGGCGCGCATCCAGTCCGAGTCCATGTCCAAGGTGGAGCGGCCGCCGACACACACCACTCCGAGCTTCACCTGCACAAACTCCGAGCACTTGCCCTGGCCCGGCAAAGGATCCGCGCTCAGTAGCGGCAAGCTCGAGCCTTCGCGAATGCTGCCAAGCGGCAACGCGCCGGAGCGAGGCACGGGTTGGATCCACGTGCCCCAGGTGCGGCTGCCAACGCGACCATGCGGCGATGCTTCCGGCGCCGGTGGGTACCCCGCGCCAAAGAACTCCGCCAGAGCCGCTTCCATTTGAGCCGCGCTCGGCGGGCCTGGGATCTCGGAGCGCTGATACGCCGCACGCGCGGCGCTCCCGGGGTGGGTGTTGGTCCTCGGGTCACCGTCTGCAGCAGTCGCTGGGACTCCGCGCGCCTGCTGCGCGGGTGCACGCGCGGCGCGCTCTGCGCACGCAGGCAGCAGCGCAGCACCCACGCCGCTCACAGCGAGCAGCGCGGCAATCGGATTCGGAAGTCGCACGGCGCGCATTGTCCCGTGCCGAGCACGCCTGCGGCAAATACGGGCGGCAAATGGGCGGATCCGTTTTCCGCGCCCATGCCCTGCGCTCCGTGCCAGGACGCTCGCGTCCATCCGCCCTAGCCCCACGCGCCCCTGCTCCCCGCGGCCCAAGACACTCGAAATCATTGACTTTTGCCGACTGCGGTTGACTGGCGTCTAATTGTTGTCTTAGACATAGATTGTGCAAAACGATGCTCACGGCCCGAAGATAGAACCGCACCCACCCAACATGCCTGAAGCCACACGCGTACTACTCACCGGCGCCACGGGATTCGTCGGGCGTCACCTGTACCCGGAGTTGGTGCGTGCGGGCTTCGACGTCGTCTGTGCCAGCCGCGACCCGGAGTCGGCGGGCCGACGCTTTCCGGATCGCGTCTTCCGTCGCTTGGACGTGGCGGATCCGGAGTCCGTGCACGCGGCCCTACAAGGCTGCGACGCCGCCATCTACCTGGTACACGCCATGGGAGACGGCGGAGACTACGAGGCCGCGGAACGGGAAGCGGCCACGGCGTTCCGTCAGGTGGCGGAGCAACGCGGCGTGCGCCGCATCGTGTACCTCGGTGGCATCCGCCCGAGTGGCAAGATCTCGAAACACCTGCGCAGCCGACTTGGCACGGGTGAGGCGCTGCGAGGTGGCGCTGTGTCCACCATCGAGCTGCAGGCCACGATGATTGTCGGAGCGGGCAGCGAGAGCTGGCGGATCGTGCGGGATCTCTCCGCACGGCTGCCGCTGATGCTACTGCCGAAGTGGCTGGACAGCCGATCGCAGCCCATTGCCATCCGCGACGTCGTGGCAGCGATCGTACATGCCGTGTCCTTGCAAGACGCTGGTAGTGGCATCTTCGAGTTGCCCGGTCCGGAGATCTTGTCCGCGAAAGAGATCCTACGGCGCACCGCAGAACTGCGCGGCATCCGACCGTTGATGCTGGGGGTTCCGGTAGTGACGCCGCGACTGTCCAGCTACTGGATCCGCCTGGTGACCCGCGCCAACCGTCACATCGCCGAAGAGCTGGTGCAGGGACTGACGGGCGACTTGGTCGCGGACGGGCACGGCTTTTGGCAACGCATGCCGGAGCATCAGCTGCTTTCGTTCACGGATTCGGCGCGAGAGGCCCTGGTAGAAGAGGACCGCAGCCTGAAGCAGGGGACCCTCGCCGCGGAGTCCTGGATCCGCAGCCTTGCGCCGCGGAGCGCCCCGCGTCCAGCCGGCTGATGCTCCCACCGCTACTTGCGCCGACACCGCGCCTGAGCAGCGCACGGCCCTCTGCTTGGAAGACGGCTGGAGCCTTTGGCCTGGTGTTGCTGATCACCCTGCCCTGGGCGCTGCTGATGACACGCTTCGGCAACGAGAACATCTACCCGCAACTCGGGCCTATGGCGGCCGCCGCGCTGCTCGTCGTTGCCGTGGCACAACCACGGCGGCTGCATGCGTGGCTCACGCCGTCGGCGCCTGCGATCGTGATTGGCGTCGGCGTCGGGATCGCCATGACCGCGCTGACCTATCCGCTGTTTCACGGCGCGGCGTGGCTGCTGCCGCGCTTGAACACAGACGTGGCCGCACTCTACGCAGGCACCGGCGGGGCGTCGCTTTCGCAGTCCCTGGCCTGGGTCGGGGTGATCGTGGTTGCGGAAGAGGTGTTGTGGCGCGGCGTGCTGCTCGCAGCGCTTCGGGAGGTCCTGCCAAGCAGCTGGGCCATCGGCCTGGCCGTGGTCAGCTACGCAGCAGCCCAGCTGGGCACCGGATCGTTATTGGTCGTCAGCATCGCCCTGGGCTGCGGCGCGCTCTGGACGCTGCAACGGCTGATCACCGGATCGGCGCTCTCGGCAGTGATCAGCCACGTCATCTGGACTCCCACCGTCGTGTTGCTCTATCCGGTCGTGTAGGCGAGATCCCCGCGGCAGCAACCGCTGTCGGGCGTGAACCCACAGCCCCGCGCAAGCCGCCTGGACCACGCGCAGAAATCGAGTACCCTCAGCGCCATGTCGAAAGCAGTCTGGCTCGTTGCGCTACTGACCTGTGTCGCCTGCGGCGAGTCTTCCAGTGATGGCAGCGGCGGTAGTTCGGCGACCGGGGGCAGCTCGGCAAGCGGCGGCAGTGGTGGCGGTGCATCGGGCAGCGGCGGCGCGGCGGCAAGTGCCGGCGTGGGCGCAAGCGGCGGCAGCAGTGGCGCTTCGGGCGGCGGCGGCGCGTCCGGTGGCGGCGGCGCCAGTGGTAGCGGAGGCAGCGCCGGCGCGGGTGGCACGGTGAATTGCAATCCCACCCCCGTCACTTGCAAGGCCGCCGTCCCGGACTGTCCCAAGGGTCAGGTCCCGGAAGTCATCGGCAGCTGCTGGGGCAAGTGCGTTCCGATCTTGAATTGTGCGACGGAAAGCGACTGCTCCAACTGCACCTCGGGCTTCTGCGCCGAATACGCCTCGTTCACAAAGGAATACCGCTGCGTCATGCCGTCGTTGCAGTGCTCGGCTCTGGCATGCTCGTGCCTCGCAGACTACTTCTGCGTCGGCTCATTCAACGCCTGCTCCACTCCCGCCTCGGGCCCCGCCAAGGTATCCTGCGGCTGCCCGGCGTGCTGAGCGCGGCACTTTCCCGACGCTAGGCTTTGCCCCGCACACCGGTCCATAATCCCGGCGTTGCAAAAGAAACCTGGCGTTCGTCTGGGGTTTTCGAGCCTCTGGTTTGCTTTCCGCTTTCTGCTCACGAGTCCGCGGAGCCTGCCCTACGCGATCGTGCCGGCAATCGTACTGAGCATGCTGGTGACGATCAGCGTCGCGATCAGCGTCTGGTTGATCCGCCCCTGGGCGGAATCGTGGATCGGTACGGACGCCCAGAGCACGTTGGCGCAGTGGGCCGGCGCGGCGCTGGGATGGATCGTGGCGATCCTGGCGGGGCTCTTGGGACTGTTGGTGTCCTTAGCGCTGGCGTCGCCGCTGTCGGCGCCTGCCCTCGAGAAGTTGGTGCTGCACGCGGAAGAGCGCCTGCAGGCGCCATCGCGACCCGAAAGCGGCTTCTTCAAAGAAATGTGGTTCGGTCTCAAGGCCCAGGCCTTCGCGATCTTGTTTGCAGTGCCCATCTTGCTGTTGCTCTGGATCGTAGACCTGCTGTTCCCACCGGCCATCGTGGTCACGTTGCCCTTGAAGCTGCTGGTGGCCGCGTTTTCGCTGTCTTGGAACTTACTGGACTACCCGCTGACGCTCCGCGGTGTGCGCATGCGGGATCGCTTGCGGCTGTTCCGTGCGCACAAGCTCACGACGCTGTCTTTCGGGGTGGGTTTCGCATTTCTGTTTTGGCTGCCGTGTTTTCAGGTCGTGATGCTGCCCGTGGGCGTGGTGGCCGCGACGCGCTTGGTCTGGCAACTGCTGGAACACAGTCCAGAGCTGGCGCAGGCCTTGGGCATTGCACCCGCGCTGCCCCACCCTGCTGACGCGCCCATTGCGGCGCCCCATGAGGCGCGCATGGAAGGCCCTCAGCCCTGATCGTGGTAGGCGCGTGTCTCGGGCTTCAGCCAAAAGATGAGCACGGGGATCGCCAGAAACCAGCAGCCCCCGCAGACAAACGCTGCCGCACAGAGCACGATCCCGTAGGTGTAGGCCCAGGGCTTCCGCGGCGCGACCACACCGACCACATGCGCGACCGCTAGCGGCAACCCATACACTAAGAGGAACGAACCGATGACCCACAGCGGTGGGTCACCAGGCGCCGCGCGCATGCCGGGATCGATCGCCGCAGTCGCCACGAGCCCGAATCCCATCAGGCTCAAGCCACCATAGAACAGCAACTGCGCCGCGCAGAAGCCCTGAAGCCAGCGCACCGCGTGTTTCGGATCGGATACCGGCGCCGCGTACATCGGCGGCGGCAATTGCGGCGGTGGCACGAACCCACTACCGAAAGACGCTGGATTCGGTGGTTGTGCCATAGTCTGAAATAAAGTCGCCGCCCCCGGCGAAGGACTGAAAGTAGCAATGTTTCTCGTCCGCGCTCTGTACTTTCTGCTGATCGGTTGGTGGCTGGCGCTGCTCTGGGGATGGCTCGCCTATTTGGCCTGCGCCAGCTACGTGCTTCTGCCCGTGGGGACGTGGATGTTCAATCGTGTGCCCCTGGTGCTGACCCTCAAGCCAGCCGAGCGGGACGACTTCGGCGCAACGGATCGCGAGTTCCCCTTCATTATCCGGGTGATCTGGTTTTTCGTCGTGGGTTGGTGGCTCGGCCTCGGTTGTTTCAAGATCGGCTACCTGCTGTGCCTGACCATCCTGTTCATGCCGGCAGGGATCTGGCTACTGCACCGCGTTCCGGAAGCGATGACGCTACGGCAGGCGTCCTGAGCCAACGCGAGATGCCAGTCACCAGGGCAGCGCTCAGGAGCCCGCCCTTTTCCGAGTCATTTCTTCGGCGTGAGCTGAGACTTCCGCGGCACATTCTTGTGCTCGAAGGGGCAGTGCCGACACGCCGAGCCGCAGCAGTTGCCGCGGCGCAAGTGATACACCTCCGTGAACACCAGGTAACCCGTCTGGGGATCCGTGTAGTGGTCCGCGCCAGCTTCGATCGCGCGGGCATGCGCTTCTTTCCAGGGCGGACTATTCATGGGTCGGCGTGCCGCGCGAGCGATGCATGGTGGGCGTGATCCCCTGCGCTGCTGAATGCAGCAGTTTTCATTGGGCTTTTCCCTGCGCGTGGCAAGCTATCTGTGTCGTGCACCGCCTCCGCCGCTCGTTTGTCCTGACCTATGCCCTCGCGGCTCTGGGCGCGGCCGCCCTTTGGGGTTGCCGGGACAAGGAGTCTGGCTCGGCGGCGCCCGCCGAAGGCGCAGACGCGCGGAGCTCGGCAACCGCCCAGGGCTCGGCTGCCGCCGCACCGACCGTTGCCGCTTCTAGTCCAGGCAGCGCGGAGCCACCCAAGAGTCCAAAGGCCGACAAGATCGTGATCTTGGCCGGCGGCGACGTGAATTTTGGCCGCGGCGCCGGTCAGAAGATCTTGAAAGACCCGAGCTACAACCCGTTCTCTGAAATTGCGCCGCTCCTGAAGACGGCGGATTACCGCTTCGTGAACCTGGAGTCGCAGCTCAGCGATCAAGGCGGCGAAACCCAGTCGCGCAACAATCACCTAGTGTTCACAGGTCCGCCGGGCGGCGCTGCAGTGTTGGCGCGGGCGGGCATCGACCTGGTGTCCCTCGCCAACAACCACGCTTGGGACTACGGCAAGAGCGCGCTATTCGAAACCTTCGAGCATTTGGACAAAGCCGGCGTCGCGCACGTCGGCGCGCGCAAGAAGGCCACCACGCAGTACGAGCCTCTCGTCGTGGACATCAAGGGCTGGAAGGTGGCGTGGTTCGCCGTGACGCACATCTGGAACCAAGGTCCCATCAACAAACACGAAGGGCGCCACTACGTGGCCTGGGCCAGCTTCGACTTGCTGGGCAAGCGCTTGAAGAAAGCGGTGAAACAGCACGACCTCGTGCTGTTGAGCTACCACGGCGGCGGCGAGTACGTGGACGTGCCCATGCAGTGGACGCGAGACTTCTACCGCGCGGTGCTCTCCACCGGCGTGCACGCGGTCTTCGGCCACCACCCGCATGTGCCCCACGGCGTCGGCTGGGTGGGTGGTCGCCCCGCATTCTACAGCCTCGGGAATTTGGTCTTCGCCATGCACAGCGACTACCCTTGGACAGGAACGAGTTTTTTCGCCCGCGTTACCTTCAACGTGAGCGGCGAAATCCAGGTCGAAGCATGCCCGTATCACATCCTTGGACACGTCCCGATGCCCTTCGACGGCAAGGCCAAGGCTGCCCGCGAGCGCGCGTTCGGCTCGCATTTGAAGCTGCTGTCCCTGTCGACAGGGGGCGCGACGGTCGGGGAGCCGGGTGAGTTTTCATGCGTGCCGGTTACGCCCAAGCGTCCGCCCATGCCGAACTGACCGGCTGGTTTGTTTTCCTGCTCGCGCTGCTGCTCCTGCCGTCGGCGTGCAAGTCCACTTCCGACGCAGTGAGTGACGCCCACGCCGCCGCCGGTCCGGCATCGAGTGCAGGCCAGCCCGCGCCACTTCTGTCGGCGCCGCCCCCGAGTTGCACGCCAGCTTGCAACCGCATCGAGAAATGCGCCGCGGGCAAATGCCAACCCGGCTGTCCCGAAGGCGAAGTTTACATCCCCGCGACCGGCGAAAAGGGCTTCGAAATGGGCCGCGGCAACCCCGGCACGGACGACCAAACGCACACCGTTGTGCTCGGCCAACCCTTTTGCATGGACGCCACGGAAGTCACTGTCGCCGCGTACCGCAAGTGTGTCGACTCCGGAAAGTGCACCGAGCCCCAGCTACGCGACCAGAACAGCAACTATCGCAAGGAGTACGCCCGAGACCGCCATCCGCTCAATATGGTCAATTGGGAACAGTCGACGGCCTACTGCGCATCGCGCGGTCAAGCTCTGCCGACCGAAGCGCAATGGGAGTGGGCGGCGGGCCACGGCGACGGACGCAAATACCCCTGGGGCAGCGAACCCGAGCCCAGCTGCGAAAACGGCACCGCGGACTTCACGCCGGGTGGTTCCCCGCACTCGGATCCAGCTGGGAACGTCGGCTGCCACGGCGGCGGCAGCTCCGAAGTGAAGGCCCATGACAAGGGCAAGAGCACTTGGCCCGACGGCGATCTGTACGACCTGGGCGGCAACGTCTGGGAATGGACGGCGGATTGTTTTCTGCCCTACCCAAAGGGCCGAGTGACAGATCCGAGTCCTCAAGCGCATCCGAACCTGGCCGGAGACTGCTACGTCCGGTCGCTGCGGGGCGGCGGCTGGAATCGAAGCACCTATGCGCTGCGGGTATTCGCCCGCGCCGCTTCGAAGAAGACCTATCGCGTGCCGGGCCTGGGTTTTCGTTGCGTACGTAACGTGAAGTGACGCGGGCGCCAAAGTCGCTACAGTGCCGGCGCGATGAGCGATGACCCCGCCGTAGAGCCTCGCCCCGGGCGCGTCGCTGCCGCGCTGGCGCTACTGCTCGCCTCGGTGCTGGGCATCGTGCTGGCGTTGATCTTCGTGATCTTGCCGGACCCGGCGCCCCGAGACATTGCGCCCCTTGCCAAGCCAGAGACGGCGCTCACCGACCGAGTGCTGTTCGTGGTGGTCGACGGCCTGCGCTACGACGTAGCCACGGACGCCAGCAAGATGCCGAACTTTGCCCGCGCCATGCGCGAGCACGCCCACGCCGAAGTCTGGGCCGGCCAGGTCACCATGACCACCAGCGCGATTTTGAGCTACGGCACCGGGCGGCCGGGGCGTTTCGAACAGATCCTGCGCAACCTCGATCCGGCGCCGCCGCCCCACAACAACTGGCTCGACAACGCAAAGAGCGCAGGCCGCAGCCTGATGTCCGTGGGCGACCCTGCTTGGCCGCATATGTTCCGCGACGCGCTGGTCGAACATCGCGAAGACCCCAAAGGCGCGAGCATCGACGTCGACTTCAACCACCTGACCTTCCGGGACACCCGGGACTTGCTGCGCAAAGAGCCCAACTTCTTGGTGGCGCACTTCGTCACCCCGGACCACCAGGGGCACGCCTACGGGATCTTGTCCCAGCGCTATGTCGACCACATGCGCAGCTTCGATCGCTTGCTATTCGAGCTCTTGGGCGAGCTGCCTCCCAACGTGACCGTAGTCGTGACCAGCGATCACGGAGCCGTCGACAGCGGCACGCATGGCTCCGACACGCCCGTGCAGCGACGCTGTCCTGCGTTTGCGTATGGACCCGGCATCGCGAAGGGCGCCGCGCCACCGCAGCTCGTGCCGCAAGTCGATCTCGCGCCGACCCTTGCCGCGCTCTTGGGCGTCGCACCCCCTGCCCATGGCTTGGGCATGTCGATCGTCGAGTGGCTGCAGATCCCCGACCAAGCGCGGGCCGAACGCGCGTGTGCCGAAGCCGAAGCCGTCCAGCGCTACGGCGTCCGCGCAGGCGCGTCCCTCGCAAACGACCTGGCGGGATGTGCCCCCAGCGAACCGCCCCTGGCGCGGATTGTCACTGCCCGCGGGGCTGTGCGTGGTGTCGATGCTGCGCTGGCGGACGCCGCCGGCATTGCTTCGCCTAAGGCCTGGGCAATCGGCGCCATCGCCCTTGCGCTTCTTGCGCTGTGTTTGCTGTTGGTCTTCGGCCGCGGCGCGCTGCCCCGGCTGCCGAGCGCGCTTGCGTTGATCGCGATCGCAACCTGGCTCATTCTGGACGTGGAGCGCCTGCCTGGACTCTGGCCCGTTCGCGTGCGCGCCGCGCTATTTGTCCTGCTGATCGGGCC
The DNA here is from genome assembly GCA_937872925.1 of uncultured Myxococcales bacterium. Lineage (GTDB taxonomy): Bacteria > Myxococcota_A > Polyangia > Polyangiales > Polyangiaceae > JACKEA01. The sequence continues at coordinate 32,620 of CALMUT010000309.1, forward strand.
GTCGCTGGCGTTGGTGCTCGCGCCCAAGAAGATTGCCGCCTTGGGCGAGCGCCGCCCCTGGTGGCTCGCCGCGTACCTGCCCGGGTTCTTGGCCGTGGCCTACCCATCGAACCTGCAGCCGTTGGCGTGGATCGCGGTGTTTGTGCTCGGCGCGCTCTTGATCCGTGCCCCCGCCCTGGCGCCGGATGGCCCCAGCTTGCTGCGCGCTCCGGGATCTCTGCTCGGCGTGGGTCTGCTGCTTTTGTGTTTCTTGGTCCTGCTGCGCGTGGGCACGCGCGCGTCGGGCATGACCCCTGGATGGTACAGCGGCAACCCCAGCCTGATGTGGTCCGGAGCCGCCGTCGCTGTCATCGTGTGGATGGCGCTGCGCCGCACGCGGCTCTTGGGTGAACCGCTCCCGCTCAGGCCTGCCATCGGCGGCGTAGCACTCTTGCTCATCTGTCTTGCGCTGCGTGATTTCCTGCCAGCTTGGCTCGCGCGGGGCAGCGTCGTCGCGCTGCTGGCGGCGGCGCTGTACAACTTGAGCGCCGATCGCCGCGCCTGGGCTCTGACCCTCGGTGCCTGCAGCTATGCGCTCCTTGCGCGGTTGTGGGAGGTGCCGTGGTTGTTTGCCACCCTGGTGGCAGCAGGTGCCGTGGGCGCTGCCCTCCACCCCAGGCAAGTCCCTGGCGAACTTGCGGACCCACCGCGCGGCGTCTTCCGTCAGATCGCCGTCGTCACTTTTGTGTTCTGCTTGATCCTGTTGCAGCGCCTCGCGCTACAAGGCACGCAGGATTTTGGCGGCATGGACCTGGGTGCCGGCGGTTTTGGCGACGTCAACGTGCCTGCAGCGCTGGTGGGCGTATTCCTCGGCTACAAACACGCACTGTGCGCCGCGCTGGCGCTGCTGTGTGTGCTCGGCCCACTGCCACCCCGCGAAGTGAAGAGCACCCTCCGCCTGCTATTCGCCGCGTTCCTACTGCGCGCGGCGGCGCTACTCGCCATGCTGTTCGTGGCCGGCGGCAGCTACTGGACGGGGCTGCGCGTGCTGGGCGAGCTGCCCTTCGCGCTGCTCTTTGCCGCCGTGGTGCTTGGGTGTCTGGCGGCGATTGGCGTCCGAGCGCGGAGCGCCGGCGCTCAGTCGTCGTCTTCTTGAAGCTGGTCCAGGATCTCTTCAGCTCGCTCTGGGGCGATGCCGAACCAATCCGCCAGCTTGTTGATCAACGCGTTCTCTTCGTCGGCGATTTCGTCGTCCGCCAACGCCACGGCTGCAGCCAAGGCAAAGGCGCCTTCGGCTTCCGTTGGCTCTTCGGAGATCTCCTCGGCGATCTGCCGCAGACGCTCGTCACGGCCTTCTTCTTTGGCGCGCTTGGCGTAGTTCTCCACCATCACGTTGATGGTGCCCGTGCGCAGCAAGTTGTCCGAGAGCCCGCGGATGGCGCCACGCACAGCGTCGCGTTCCGTTTCGTCGATCACGCCGTCGGCGCTCATCATCAGGTACATGGTCTCGCCAAGCGGATCCACGCGATTGAGCGCCGCCATTTCCTCAGGGCTGAGCAGCCCCTCACGGGTGAGCGTTTCGTACGCGGGGGAAAGCACGACACTCGGGCGCCGGCCGCTCTGCAACAAGGCGTCTCGAAGGCGTAGGATGGTCTTGGTCTTGAGCTCCATGCCGTGAAGTTACACGGCTTTCACTCCGCGATCCACGGGGGCATACACCAGCGTGCCCGCGCCCAGACGCACCTTGTGCCCGCGCCACAGCACGTGGCGCTTCAGTGGCGCGCGCAGCCACACCAGCAGCATGCACAGCTCCCGCAGGGGAGCCAAAAGCAGCGGGACCCACGCACGCCGGAAACCACGCAGCGCAACCCAGCCGCCCACGTCTCGCAACATCCACAGCACGAGCAGCCAGGTCAGCGCCGCGGGACCCATGAGCAGCCATGCCAGGGGCAACATCGCCAAGGGGCTGGTCACGATCTCGGCCAGCTGCGCCGCTGGACGCAGCCGCGCGCGCAACATGCCCCAGCGCAGCTGCCGCCGCAGAAATGCGCGCACCGTCGTGCCTTGGGTCACGTTTTCCAGCACCGTCGGCGCGATGCGCACTCGTAGCTTCGCGTGCTGGAACATCTTGCCCATCACGAAGTCCTCGGCCAGCACGTTCTTGACCCGGTCGAAACCGCCCAGGCTCTGGAACTGCTTGCGAGAAAGCAGCAGGCTCTTGCCGACGACCAGGGAGTCGCCCAACAGCGTGGGCAAGGACGCGCCTGCTGCGCAGAACCCGTTCAGTTGCGCGTTCTCGAGCGCGGAGCCCAGGCCGTCTTCGCCCGTGCCCGCGAACAGGCTCGTGACCAGACCCGTGTTGTCTTTCTCGTAGTAGGTCGCGACCATCTCGGCCACGTAGCCGCTCGGCGCGCGCACATTGCTGTCACTGATCAGCACCAAGTCGTTTGCCGCAAAGGGCATCATTCCCAGCAAGTTGCTGACTTTCGGGTTCACGCAGTCCGCGCCCGCATGCACGACCAGCGTCGCCGCCACCTCCGGGTGCCGCGCCATGGCCGCGCGCACCACCTCAATGGCCGGATCGTCCTGCCGCTCCACGCCGAATACGAGCTCGAAGTTCTCGTACTCCTGCGTGAAGAACGTCTCCAGGTTGTCGGCCAGTCCCGCGTCCGCGCCACACAGTGGCTTGAGCACCGTCACTCCGGGAAGGTCGGGGGGAAGCAACGAGCGCCGCATTCGCGCCCGTCGCGAGTCAGCCGTGACGCGCAACACCGCAATGATGCCCAGCACGATCCAGCTACTGCATAGTCCGACTAGTACGAATGCAAAGGCCATGTTTACGCTTCCTCCAGCTTGGGTTTGAAGATGCGGGACCACAGCGGCAAACAAATGCCGAAGTACACCAAGGAAGTCGTGACCAGACGCACCGGCAGATACGGCAGGCTGCTATGGGCCATCACCAGATCGAAGAGCACCAGGTTCGCGCCAAAGCCCAAGGTCTCGACCGCGAGGAACTGCGCGCCCTGACGCGCCCAGGCCCGTTCGCGGTTCTCGAAGGCGAACCACTTGTTGCCCACGAACTGAATGCCAATGCCCAGGCACAGCGCCGGCAGGCTCGCCACCCGGGGGTCCATGCCGACGCCCGACACGAGTAGCGCCAAAACGACGAGGTCCGTTGCCGTCGCAAGCAGCCCCACGGCGCTGCTGCGGATCACGATCCAAAGACCGGCGAGGAATTTCGGATTCACCATGCACCCGCTAACAAGAGCGAGCGCCGTGCCAGCTGCGGGCTGTCATGATTTCGCGTAGTTAGCGGCCCGCTGCGTAGGGATTTCCGCGAAAGGCGCTACGCAACTGGTTGAACCAATTCGCAGTCCATGGGGTTTTGGCTCGCGCGCGCTGCCACGTTGGGATTGTTCCTCCTGCGGAACAGTCAGTTGGGTGCTAGTGATCTGGTTGCACGTGCGGAACGAGTCTAAGTTCTAGGCAACGCCGTGGTCCAACGCCGTGCATTCCTGGAGCTACTCGCCACGGGCGCCTGTGCGCTCGCGGCCGGAGGTTGTGGGCGCTCCAGCGCCGAGCGCTCTGCACCCGGGTCCAACAAGGAAGCGGCCATGACGACTCAGACGACGATCGATCCATCCGGGGCTGGGCGCATGCCCGTGATGTTCGCCGGGCACGGTTCGCCCATGAACGTCATCGAAGACAACCGTTGGAGCCGCGGGTTCACCGAGCTTGGTCGGCTAGTGCGCAAACCAAAAGCGATCCTGGCCGTGTCGGCGCACTGGTTCGTCCGGGGGATCTACCTCACGGCCAATCCTCGCCCGCGCACCATCCACGACTTCCACGGCTTCCCGAAAGCGCTGTTCGAAATCGAATACCCCGCTGCCGGCAAGCCGGAGCTAGCGCAACGGGTGGCATCGCTGCTGGGCAGCGGCGCGGCGCCTAGTCACGACTGGGGTTTCGATCACGGTACCTGGGGCGTGCTGCGCGCCATGTTCCCCGCCGCAGACGTGCCCGTGATCCAGCTCAGCATCGATCAGCGGCTTTCGCCGCAACAGCACTTCGACCTGGGGCGCTCCCTCGCTCCGCTGCGCGACGAAGGCGTGCTGATCTTGGGCAGCGGCAACATCGTGCACAACCTGCGCGATGCCATCGGCCGCATGCAGTCGGGTTCGCAAGAGACACCAGATTGGGCGCTGCGCTTCGACACCGCCACCAAGAAAGCCTTGGAGCAGCACGACGCCCAAGCGTTGCTCAAGCTGTGGCCCAGCGGCGACGGCCAGCTGGCGCACCCCTCGCCGGACCACTTCTTTCCGTTGCTCTACGCCCTGGGCGCGAGCAGTGACGGCGACCGCGTGCGCTTTCCCGCCGAGGGTTTCGACCTAGGCTCGGTGTCGATGCGCAATGTGATCTGGGGCAGCTGAGCGCGCGTGGTGCAGCGCGCGCGACGGCAGCCGTTGCACGCGGACGGCGTGCGCTGACGGACGTTCGCTGCTGCGCATGGGTCGGGATCGACGCGGCTCACAGCAACGGGAACCGACTTGGAGCGAACTTGAGCCGGGGGTTGCGGCCGGCGCGGGTGTTCTCTATGCATGTCTTCATGCTCGATGTCGGCACTGACGCGCCGGACTTCACGGTGAAGGCCCACGACGGATCCACGGTCAGCCTGCAGGACTACCGAGGCAAGCACGTCGTGCTCTGGTTCTATCCTGTCGCCGACACACCTGGTTGAACGGTCGAGGGTCGCGGGTTCCGCGATCGAGTCGCCGAGTTTGACGCCAAGAACGCCGTCATTCTCGGGGTGTCCTTCGACAACGTGGAGGCGAACGCCGCCTTCGCCAAGAAGTACGACTTCCCGTACAAGCTCCTGTGCGACACCGACCGGACTCTCGGCATCGCTTACGCTGCCGCGGCCGACAAGAACGCGGGCGCCGCGCGCCGCATCAGCTATCTGATCGACCCGCAGGGCAAGATCCAGAATGCCTGGCCCAAGGTCGACGTGCAGAACCACGCAAGCGAGATCCTCGAGTTGATCTGAGGTTCGTCCTCGTCGAGGTCGGCCGCTGCGAACTCTGTGATCCGACTGCGCTACTGCGCGTGCATCCCGGCTACACTGACGCGGTGTGGACGCTTCCTTGTCGCATCGTGTCTCCCGTGCCGGACGATCCCACGCAGAGCGTGGAAACAGAGTGGGTGGATGCGGACGCACGCGTGTGGCGCTTTCGAGACAAGCTCGTCATCTTCCGCGAGAACCGCGAGAACGGCGAGGACCGCGAGGGAGGCGAGGCTGCGGGCGTGCGCGAAGGCATCCGTTGCACGCTGCTGCGCATCGGTCGTCATCGGGGGCAGCTGGCGTACTGGGTTTCCACCACGCGCCCCGACGGCCTCGCGTCCATCCCAGAGCAGCGCGCGGAATTCATCGCGCGCGAGGCGCAGTTCTGCGCGCAGCCCCAGGACTACGCCGCGCGATTCGAACACATCGAGCGCAGCCACGGATTCGTCGACATCGATTATCTGCAGCATGCCATCGCCCTTGGACTCGGAGTGCTGCCTCCAGGAACCGACTTCAATCAAGCCAAACCCATGTACTGGTCCGCCGGCGACAGCGTGGGCGACTTCACCCTGGGGGTGATCCGCGTACTATTGGACCAGCGCGCGCTGGCCGAAGCGCCCGACGACGCGACGTTGCTGCGCTGGACAGCGCACGCACCGGACGCGCCGCGTGGCCCAACACGAGAATAGTGGCCCAGCGCCGCGCAGGGACCCGACCCCAAACCAACAGAAACCCAAACGATTGCAGACGCAAGAAAGAGGCACAGCACGATGAAGAACTTCATGGTTTTGCACTACGGATTCGAAAAACCCACGCCGGAGATCATGGGCGCCTGGGGCAAATGGTTCCAGTCGCTAGGCGACAAGATGCTCGACGCGGGCCACTTGCCCAGCGGTCGCGAGTTCTCCAAAGCAGGAACGAAAGAGCTACCCTTGGCGGCGGACTCCATCACGGGCTTCACGTTGATTCAGGCGGAGAGCTTGGACGAAGCCGCGAAGATCGCCGCGGAGTGTCCCTTCATCGCCAGCACGCGCGTCTACGAAATCATGCGTAAGGGCTGAGCAGCGCTGAGCGCTGGGCGCTGGGCGCTGGGCGCTGGGCGCTGGGCGCTGGGCGCGCGCAGAGCTACACGTGTTGGTCGATCAAGATCGGATTGCCGTCCGGATCGAGCAGCATGAGGCTCGCGGGGCCCGTGGTGTTTTCGTCGGCTTCGCTTTCGAGTTTGACGCCCTGAGCTTTCAGATGCTTCTGGAGCTCCCGCACGTCGGTGAACTTGCCGACGGTCTGGGCGTTTGCGTCCCAGCCCGGGTTGAAGGTCAGGGTGTTCTTGTCGAACATGCCTTGGAACAGGCCCACGGCGTGGGGACCGTTCTTTAAGATCAGCCAATTCTGCGTGATGTCGCCCGCGAATACTGCGAAGCCGAGCTTTTCGTAGAATGCCTTGGAGGCGTGGATGTCTTTCACCGCCAAGCTGACGGAAAACGCGCCGAGTTCCATGAGTTGCCTTTCGTCGAGGAGTACTCGATCTGCATAACCAAATTGTCGGAGTGCGTATACGCGGCCCGCGCCGGGCGGTGAGCCGGCGTCAGCAATGCCGCAAGGGTGGAGCGCACAACTCCCAGTATTCGGGCGGTAGCAAGTCCGGCGCGACGACCAGGAGCGTTCGCCGGCGAGCTGTCCGCCCTGCGTTGGCGGGCGTGGGCTCCGTGCTATCCTCGCCGTGGCATGACACGAAGCAGTCAGTTCGCGGTGGTGTTGGCGCTCTGCGCTGGGTGCACGTCTACCGTGTCGAAGAACAACGCTGACGGGGGGCAGGCGGGAAGCGCCGGAAGTGCCGCCAGTGGCGGGAGCGGCGGCGCTAGTGGAGGCGCGGGCCAGGCGGGTAACGCTGGAAGCAGTGCGGCCGCGGGAAGTGGCGGCGTCGCGGGAAGTGGCGGCGTCGGTGGATTGGACGGCGGGCCGGCGCCGGGAGTGAGCGACGAATTCGACGGCAACGAGTTCGCGAGCCACTGGCAGGTACACAACCCGCAGGAGCTCGCGATCCAGAGCGTCCAATCGGGTCAAGCGCGGCTCCAACCAACCACGGACTCGATCTGGTTTCACACGCAGAGCGGCCCGCTCGTGTACCAGAACGTGAGCGGCGACTTCAAGATCACAACGCAGCTCTCGATGAACGGCACTTACCCACCGTTTAGCCAAGTGCACTGGGCGGGCCTGATGCTCCGGCACACCCATGGGTCCGGGGAAAACACCATCCACTTGGTGGTGGGACAAGACGCCAGCGGCAACATGAGCCGGGAATGGTCGTCGACGGTGAACGGCGGCACCATCTTCAGCACTCCACACCCGCCGTGGGATGGCTCGGCCATTCAGCTGCGGATCTGCAAAGTGGGGGCGGATATGCGTCTGTATACGCGGGCCCCTGGCCTCGCGTGGACGATGATCCACAACGAGCCGCGGCCCGACTTCGTCGGCTCGTTCCAAGCGGGCATGGTCACGCATTCCAACGCCACGAGTCAGCTCATGGCCACTGCCCACTACGAATGGGTCCGGTTCGCGTCAGTCACTACTGGGGCAGACTGCACCACGGACTGAACGTCGGGACGCCGCGCAGCAGACGGCGCTCGTGAGGTCCAAGTGCGCGTCGTATCGGACGCGCGGTTGCCGCATCCACGGACTGAACGTCGAGAACGCCGCGGCGCTCGTGAGGTCCAAGTGCGCGTCGTATCGGACGCGCGGTCGCCGCATCCGCTACAAGCACAGCTCCGCTAGCCGGCGGTCACGCCAATGCTGTGCCTGCCCGCACCAAGCTTCAAAGCGTGTGCGATTGCCCGCGCGATCTTTTTGCCTCCGGAACCCGACGGCTCTATGGGGTTCGCGAAATCGGAAGGCTCCGTGCAAACGAGGCGGAGATCGATCAGGTTCGACCCGAGCTCCAGCGCGCTCCGCAGGATGACGTCGTTAAAGAGTGCCAAGGCGACGCGGGCCCGTGCGCCCCACGGGGCTGGAAGTTGGCCGTTGTAGATCGTGCAAACCGTCGTCGGCCGACCAAGGCACGAAACCGACTCCAGGGCGTTGCGATAGTTGGTGGCGAAGTCCGACAGTCGCTCTTCGAAAAGCTCCAGCGCCTGCGCGGTTGACCGAACCGGAAGATCGAGCAGGTCCGCGTTTAGCAGGGCATCGTTGCCGCCCACCGACAGGACCACCTGGCTGACATGATCGCGTAGCGAATCGAGCTGTGCTCCCAGGTCGGTCGTGGTGGCGCCATCGACCGCGTACAGCGTCGCCTGCCACGGCGCGGGCAAGAGCGCGCGCAAATGCGTGACGACATCGGGCTCGCGGCCTGTGTAGCTTCGATTGTCGAACACCGAATCGCCGAGCAGAGCCACGTGAGACATGGGCGCGCTCGATCCTAGCGTAAGATCCGACTCACGGCATTGCTGACGAGTCTGGTCATAGAATCGGACAACCGTGTCGGTGTCCCGACGGGCTGGTGAAGCTCATCGAATGCCGGAACGCTTTTCACCGTCTGCAGCCGCAGGCCGAAGGGAGCAGGCCGGATGATGGATTGATGCTGCGACGATGTTCCAGCTGGTCACGCGACCTGGGGCGTGCAAACTGGGTTACGCAACCTGGGGCGTGCAAACTGGGGCGTGCAAACTGGGGCGACGCAAACTGGGGCCTCGCAAACTGGGGCCTCGCAAACTGGGGCGTGCAAACTGGGGCGTGCGCGTCGGGAAAAGCCCGTGCCGCGTGACCGCGATGGGTGTGACAGACAATGGCATCGCGCGAGGTCGAATTTGCTGGACGGCATTTCCGCGACGGAGCGGCGCGCGTACGTCGGCCGCTGTTAGAGCGTCTCCTGCGGCGCTCAGGTGACACGCTCGCAGGCGTTCGCGTTGTCGACGAAACAAAACGCGTCGAGCGCCGGGAAAGCGCGACCTGAGACGACTCTGCGAGGGACAAAACCCGGGTGTACGCTGAGGCATGGATACGCATGCCCTCGCTCGAGAAAGCCTTTCGCAACCCAAGCGCCCCGCAACCCCCCGGCTGCAGGAACCTCAGCGTCCGTCGCCGCAGGTGACGCTATCTCCATTCCGGCAACGCCCCGCGACAGAGCCTGACGATGAAACCGCGCAACAGCTTGCCCGGAAGTCGAGCTTTGCCCTCGACCATCTCACCGATGCCGAGCTGCTCGGCAGTACTCGGTCGATGGTGGGGCGCTCGAACGTCGTCTTCGCGGCACTGCTCGCGCACCTCGCCGAGGTGGAGGCGCGCCGGGTCTTCCGCGAGCGCGCGTGCTCGAGCCTCTACGCGTACTGTGTGTACGAGTTGCGAATGTCCGAAGACGCTGCTCAGCGACGAGTGCAGGCGGCGCGGCTGGTGCGCAAGTTTCCGGAGCTCCTGGAAGTAGTGGCGGCAGGAGAGCTCCATCTCACGGGCTTGCTCTTGCTCGGGCCGCATCTGACGCACGAGAACTTGGCGCAATTGTTGCCGTTGGCGAAGCATCGCAGCAAGCGCGAGATCTTGGCGCTGGTGCGCCGGCTCGATCCAAAGCCGAACGCACTGGCTCGGATCGAACCGCTGGGTCCTGCAATTGTGAACGCCGCTTGCGGTGGGACCTGGGAACAGTGGATCGGGTCCTTCACGCCCGTGAACCATCTACAACCCGGCGACCGACCGCGCGACTGGATCCCCTGCGACGCCGGCGCGACGGTTGAAGTGCCTGGCGCCGGCGGGCGCACAGACGATCGCAGCACGCCTGGCGACGGCGGCAACGCCGACGCCGGAGCTCGGGTGCACGGCGGAGAAGACGCTGGGGTCGTCAGCGGCACCTTGCTACCGGTCGGCGCCCAGGTGCTTGGCCGAGAAGACCCTCGTGGCGTCAGCGGGACCATGCTTCCGGCCGGCGCCCAGGTGCATGGCGAAGAAAACGCTGGGGTCGTCAGCGGGACCATGCTTCCGGTCGGCGCCCAGGTGCATGGCGACACAGACCCTGGTGTCGTCAGCGAGGACCTGCTTCCGGCCAGCACCCAGGTGCATAGCGAGGACCCTCGTGGCGTCAGCGGGACCATGCTTCCGGCCGGCACCAGGCCCGCACAGGGTTCCCTGACCGCGCCGCAACGCTACACGGTGCAGTTCACCGCGAGCGAGGAGCATGTCCAGTTGTTGCAGGAAGCGCGGGATCTGCTTGGCCCCGCCCTCAAGGGTCGCGCGATTGAAGAGGTGCATCTGCGGGCGATGCGGGCGTTGGTGCGCGAACTGAAGAAGCGCAAGTTCGCGATGGTGGAAGGGCCCAGAGCTGCGGCCAAGACCGGGACGACGCGCCCGAACGGAGCCGATGACGCCGACACGCGCCGATGCGCCGTGAATATCGCCGACTCGCGCCAGCGCGTCGCCCTTGACGATGACTCGCGCCAGCGCGCAGTGAATGACGGCGACACGCGCCGGCGCGGTGCCGATCCAGACCAGACCCGAGAGGGCCCCGCCAGTGACGACGACACGCGCCGGCGCGGTGCCGATCCAGACCAGACCCGAGAGGGCCCCGCCGATGACGGCGACACGCGCCGGCGTGGGTCCAATTCTGAAGACACGCGCCGGCGCGCAGTGAATGACGGCGACACGCGCCAGCGCGGTTCCGATCGAGACGACACTCGAGAGTGCGCTGACGACGACGACGACACGCGCCGGCGCGGGTCCAATTCTGAAGACACGCGCCAGCGCGGATCTTCCGACTCGCGCCAGCCCGACGCCCATGACGACAACACGCGCCGGCGCGCCGGCCGTGACGACGACACGCGCCAGCGCGGGTCCAATTCTGAAGACACGCGCCAGCGCGTAAGCCCAGGCGACGGGCGGGAGTCGAGTCGCCACATTCCCGCGTGGGTGCGGCGGGCCGTCTGGGAACGTGACGGCGGCAGATGCACTTACCGCGACTGTGGTGCGCAACGCTGCCGCGAGCGCAGCGGATTGGAGTTCCATCACGAGGTCGCCTTCGCCAAACGGGGTCGGCACACCGTCGCGAACGTCTGTCTTCGGTGCAAACCCCACAACGCTCTGGCGGCGGAACAAGATTTCGGCGAGGCGCACATGGCGCGCGTCAAGGGTGACGTCCCGCGCTAGCGGCCTCGTCGCAACCTTCCCCGCCACCGAATCTCCAGCTCAGTTCCACTTCTGCCAACACGCGCCAGCCCAACGCACATGACGCCGACACGCGCCGGCGCGGTTCCGATCGAGACGACACCCGAGAGTGCGCCAACTCAGGCCACGCGCGCGAACCCGACGCCCATGACGCCGACACGCGCCGGCGCGGTTCCGATCGAGACGACACCCGAGAGTGCACCAACTCAGGCCACGCGCGCGAGCCCAACGCCCATGACGGCAACACGCGCCGGCGCGGTTCCGATCGAGACGACACCCGAGAGTGCGCCAACTCAGG
>CALMUT010000310.1 GCA_937872925.1 uncultured Myxococcales bacterium
CTCTCCTTCAGGAGGCGGCATAGTCAACCTGTCCGCTCAACGGGGGGAATTTCAGTGCCCGTGGGATTATTCTTGCGCGGTCACGGGGGGCGGCATGGGGCCAAGAGTCCTTGTGTCGGCGCGGGTCACGCGTGATCGACCGGTCGCGCCTGATGGTGGATTTGTTTGGCGCAGAAGCGGGGAAGTTTCCCCGCCGCACCCCTCGCTCCGGGGGCCCCGACCCCCGTCGCTCTGCTCGTGACGTGACTGCTAAAGAGCTGAAGCGTCGTCAGCACACACGCTCACCGCTCTCACGCCCGCTCTCTCACGCCCGCGCCCACGCCCGCTCTCACGCCCGCGCCCACGCCCGCGCCCATGCCCGCTCTCGCCCCTACGCTCAAGCCGCCGTCGCCGAGTCGTCCGGGTTGCCGTCCGGCTTCGAGCTCCGTGCCGGGGCGATTTCCACCTTAGACACGTGGCGTGCGTCGGCGTCGCGCACCAGGAACTCGTGGCCTTCGGCAACGAAGCGTGCTCCCGGACGTGGCACGCGGCCCAGGCGTTCGACGACGAAGCCGCCGAGGGAGTGGTAGTCACCGTCTTCGGGTAGGTCCGTGCCGAGGTAGCGCTCAAGATCGCCGATCGAGATCGATGCGTCGACCAAGAGCCGGCCGTTCGGCAGGCGCTCGATGGGTTGTTCCTCGGTGTCGTGTTCGTCGCGGATCTCGCCGACGATTTCTTCGACCAGATCTTCCAGCGTGACGATGCCGGCGATGCCGCCGTGTTCGTCGATCACTACGGCCATGTGGTGGCGGCCGGCGCGCATGTCGCGCAGGGCGTCGGAGGCGGCGTAGGTTTCTGGCACAAACGCCACGGGCTTGCGCATCACGGAGGTGACGGCCACGGGGCCCTTGGAGGCGTGCATACGCGTGAGCAGATCTTTGATGTGCAGGACGCCGACCACGTTGTCGATGCGTTCGCGGTACACCGGGTAACGGGAGTGGCCGCTGCTGGCAGCGACCTGAATGATGTCCTCTACCGGAGTGTCGACGTCGAAGGCACTGACCCGGGTTCGGGGGACCATGACATCCCCGGCGGTGAGGGCGCGGAAGTCGAGTACGTTGCGGATCATCTCGGATTGCTCGTGGTCGAGCACACCGCTCTGTTCGCTCTCGGTCACGAGCAGCTCCACTTCGTGTTCGGTGACGCGAGCGTCCGGAGGGATGGACGCGCCCTTTGCGACGGACTGACCCACGAGGCGCCCGGCAACAACCAAGGGGGCGGCCAGGGGCATGACCACCCACTCGAAAGGGCGCAGCATGGTGAGCAGTTTCGGTGCGGAGATCTCCGGGGCGCGCGCGACGACGGCCTTGAGCATCTCCGCGGGCAGGCCGTAAATGGCCAACGCCGACAAGGCCGCGATCAGGGAGGTCCAGCCACCCAGGGTGTGGCCTGGCAGTAGGCGGCTGACCAAGACTGCCGTCACGGCGATGCCGAGCACGCGCAGCGCGAGCCAGCGGGCTTCGATGGCGCGGCCCTCGAGCAAGTAGCGGTCGAGCGCTTTACGGGCTCGGCCTTCTAGTGAGTCGCGCAGGGCCACCCGGCGCGCGACAGACAGCGCGGCGATGGCGGCGCTGGCTGCTCCGAAAAAGGCTGCGAGCAGGGCGGGGAGAGCAGCAAGGATGTATGCGGAAAATGGTACGGGTTCTGGGGGCAACTGTGTTCGGTCCTCGGGCGATCCACCGCCCTCCAGATCAAAGTTAGCCTTTCGGACTCGGCACGCGCAACCCGGCCGGTGGGCGGCCGATGGGGGAGGCATGTCCGAACGAAGTAGTGGGGCCGCCGTAGCCGCTCGTCCGCCGCGCTCCGGGCCGCAACGTCCTGCCCCCAGTTATTCGAGAAAAGACAGTAAATTCAAAGAGTTATTTGCCAAGCTGGGCATGCCGGCGCCGCCCAAAGTTCCCCTCCAAGGCGAGCGCTTTCGCGAATCCGCAGTCCCCGACACATCGAAACTCGTTTCCCAGTTGGCGGGGCGATCCGCAGAGACCGAGGCGGCCGGACCGCAGCGCCCGCTCCCGCTCTCGCCGGGGGCGCAGGAGCGCCAGGTCCCGGACGCCCTCGACCCGCTCGCGATCGCGCTCTCGCACGGTCCGGGTGCTCTGGCCCCCCCGCCTCCCGTCGCGGCAGAGGCCCCGTTGCAACATACGCCCGCCCTCGACCAGATTGCGGCGCAACTGGTCAAACGCATTGCCTGGGGCGCCGCGGGTCGCAAAGGCGCTGCGCGGATCGAACTCGGCGCCGGCGCCTGGGCGGGCACGACGATCACCGTGGTGAGCGAGCCCCAGGGCGTGCGCCTGGAGCTCGACGTCGGCGCGCAGGTCGACGGCGACGCCCTGGGAGAGCGGCTGCGCCGGCGACTCGAGGCAAAGGGGTTGTGTGTGCAAGACGTCGTCGTGCGCTGAGCGCATAGAGAAAACGGCGCAGCCGTCTTCCGGGGCGCCGACCCCCTAGGGCCGTCGCATGCCGCGCACGACGCGCGCAGACGCGCCGTCCGCTGTGGCCAGAGCGAGCAGCGTGCCGGACGTACTCAGAAGGCCACACACTTCGCAGCGCGGGATCGTGCCGTCGGCAAAGTGTTCCGGGGCCAGCGCGCGTCCGTGCTTGATCTGCTCGGCCCCAGTCGCGGTGACAACCAACGTGGGCATGCAGCGCCGCGCGGCGTCCGCGACTCCGATCAGCTCTGGCAAAGCGTCTGCTTGCGGCGGAAAAGCGTGGGCTTCATCGAGGGAAAACACGCCGCTGTGCGTGCGCCGCAGACCCGTCAAATGGGCCGGCACTCCGAGCCGTGCGCCCAAGTCCCGGGCAAATGCGCGCACATAGTAGCCCTTGCTGACACACAGCTGGATGCTGGCGCTGTTGTCTTGGCTGGTTGAAACCACCTGCGCGCTCCGCACTGAAACGGCCCGCGGCGGAAGGGCGAGGGGCTTGCCCGCGCGGGCGGCGGCATAGGCGCGCTGACCGTCGACTTGGATGGCGCTGTGAGCGGGCGGCACTTGTTCCGTGCGTTGGAGTTCACCGGCCAGGGCGGCACTCAGCGGCTGCGCGTCGAGCCAGTTTACTGGCAAGTCGACCGCGTCGACCACGGCGCCTTCGGCGTCCAAGGAGTCGGTGGCGGTGCCGAACTGCACTTGGGCGACGTAGGTCTTGTCACTCTGAGTCAAGTGGTTGGACAACTTCGTCGCTTCACCCAGCACCGCCACCAGAACACCCGTGGCCATGGGGTCGAGGGTGCCTGTGTGTCCGACGCGGCGGGTCTGGTACGCCCGGCGAAGCCCGCGGACCACGTCGTGGCTGGTGATGCCGTGCGGTTTGTCGACGACCAGCACTCCGGATGGATCTAGCCGAGCCACACGCTGGAGCGCTTGTCCAAGCCGCGTTGGACCAGCTCTTGGATGTTGGAGCGCACACGTTCCGCTAGGCGGCCCACAAGCACGTGGTCTTCGGCTGCCTCGGGACCGTAGCTGTCGACGGCGATGGGCTCACCGAAAGCGATGCGCCACTTGGTCGGCGCCGGGATCAAGCCGAAGGGGCCGAGCCAGGGGAAAGTCGGTGTGACGGGTACGTAGGGAACTCCCAGCGCTTTGGACAGGTATTCGAAGCGGAACAGCAAGGGGTTGGTTTCTTCCGCGCCGACGATGGCACAGGGCAAGATCGGCGTGTTCGTGCGCAGGCACAGCCGGACGAAGCCGCCGCGACCGAAGCGCTGCAGTTGGTAGCGATCTCGGAACAGCTTACCGATGCCCTTGACGCCCTCCGGGAAGACCGCGACGAGGTGCTCGCCCAGCAGCAAGCGTTCGGCGTTTTCTTGGCATGCCCGCACCGCACCCAGGCGCGTGAACAAGGCGCCAGCGAAGGGCAGGTAGTAAACGAAATCTTCCGCCAACCAGCGCAGCGCTCGCTGCTGCGGGTGACGCAATCGGAGCGCGCTGCGTAGCACCAGACCGTCCAGGGGCACGGTGCCGGAGTGGTTCGCAACGATCAACATGCGTCCGCTTGCGGGGATGGCTTCGGCGCCGGATAGCTCTACGCGGAAGTAGCGCTCGCATAGAAAGTCCAAAAGCGGGCGCAGTCGCGCCTCGTAGACCGGGTCGAGACCAAACTCGTCGACGTCTTCGGACCTGCTGCGCATCCCCAGGCGACCCCATTGCCGGGTGTAGTAGTCGCTGGACATGAGGTCCTTCACGGCGTCCGAAACTCTCGCGTCCGGTCCGCCCGGAGCTTCAATATCCGGCGCCAGGCGTTCCACCACTTCCCGCGCAACGCTCTGCACTTGTTCGCGCAGGCTGGCTTCTCCGCCGTCCGTGCTTGCCGCGGACTGCCGAATCAGTCCGTCGAGTCGCTCTTCTAGCGCCCGGATTTCCGCTTCCACGTCGCCGCTTAGCTTGCGGCGCGCACGACTCGGGGGCGGCTGCTCCTCGTCGTAGTCCATGCTCGGCGGCACAACGCGTGAGCCAATGCCCAGCTGCGGCGGCGAATCGAAGTCTTCGTCGGCAGCCTCGTTTCGAGGGGCACTCCGCGGCTGACGCAGCTTTGCTCCGGCGCTTTTGGTTTTCGTTGCGCTGGCCTGGGTAGTGGTGCGCTTCTTCGGGCCGGCAGAGCTCGCAGTGCGCGCCCGCTTTGTCTTCGTGGTGCCGGTCTTTTTGGCCTTCTTCGACGCTGCCTTCTTCGACGCTGCTTTTTTGGCCGGTGCTTTCTTCGCCGGCGCCTTCTTGGAGGTCGCCTTTTTGGCGGGTGCCTTCTTCTTTGCGCTCACGGGTTCGCCTCCGAGAGTAGCCGCACATCGCGCAGGTGCTGCGCGTTGGCGAAGTCGATGACTGCCTCGCGGGTTGTAAACGCTGGCACGAACCCCAGATGGTCTTCAGCGGCCGCGCCGTCCGCCACGCAGATGTACTGCAAGTAGTCGAGCAATGCCGGCGGCGCTTCGAGCAGGTGCGCCACCCAGAGGGCGCGGGCCAGGGAGCGAGCAAACGGGCTGGGCAGCGGCACATTGACTCTGCCCGCGAGCTTGATGGCCGTGGACAGCGGCAAGACGCCTTGTCCGACGATGTTGTAGATCCCCGCGACGTCCCGATTCACTGCGAGTTTGAGCGCGGCGACGGCGTCGGCCTCGTGCAAGAACTGCCACAGCGGATCAAATCCGAGCAGTGTCGGCACCGCGCGCCGGCCCAGATAGCGCGTGATCGCGTTTTGCACTCCTGGGCCAAGAATCGGTGCCATGCGTAGGAGGGTCACGCTACGCCCGGACCCGGGCTTTCCAAACCGCAGCGCGTCGCGCTCGGCCTGAAGCTTGTCCGCGAAGTAGGGCTCGCCTGCGCGGGCACGCAGGGGGTGGGCTTCGGTCAAGAAATTCGGATTGGTCGGGTGCGCGCCGTAAAGCGACGTGTGGCTGCGCATAATGAACTTGCGCACGTTGCTGCGCCTGCACGCATTGAGCACGTGCATCGTGCCGACACTTTCCAGTTCGTGGGCCCACGCCGTCGCCTGGGTTGGGGCTTCGAGGAACGCCAAGTGCGCAACACACTGAACGGCTTCTGCCCCCAAGATTTCGGCGAGGCGTTCTTCGGCAGCCGGCTGGCTCACGTCCAGCTCGTAGAAGTGTGTCTTTTCGCCGGCCGTGTCCGGGGCGATGGTGTCCAGGGCGATGATGCGCGCGACCTTTGGGTCTTCCTCCAAAAGCCCGATCAGATTTCGCCCCAAAAACGTCTGCGCGCCGGTGACGGCGAGACACAAACGGTGCGGCGCTTTGCGGGTCATGGCGGTCCCGCGACGCTGAGCGCGTTTTCGCTCTTCCATGGCAGTTTGGCGGCGCCTGGTCATCAAAGGCGACCGTAGTCCAAGCCCGTGGAAATGGCATCGGGATCTTGGTGACGACGTAGGACAAGGTGGTTGTCCCAGGACTTTTGTCCGGCGCCTCCCGCCCAGGGGGTTTTCGCAGTACTCTAAAGACAGTGGCCCTACTTCGCGTCGTCTCGAATCGCCGACTCGGTCCCTACGAGCTCGGAGAACGCCTGGGTGCGGGCGGGATGGCGGAAGTGTTCATCGCGCGGCGCGATGGTCCCCACGGGTTTCTGAAGCGCTTCGCGATCAAGCGTATTTTGCCTCAGCTCTCCAAGGACGCGCGCTTCGTTGCGATGTTCTGCGATGAGGCTCGGATTTGTGCCGCGCTAGCACATCCGAACATCGTGCAAGTCGTGGATTTTGGCGAGCATGACGGCGAGCTCTTCATGGCCATGGAGTACGTCGACGGCGTCAGCTGCGCGAAGCTACTGCGCTATGTCGCCACGAAGGGCCAGCGATTTCCCATCGCCGCGGCGTTGTTCGTGGCCCACGAAGTACTGCGCGGGCTCGCGTTTGCACATGCCGCCAGGGACGAACACGATCGCCCGTTGGGCATCGTGCATCGCGATGTGTCGCCGGGAAATATTCTGATCGGCCGCGCTGGGGAAGTGAAGCTGACGGACTTCGGTATCGTGCGCAGCACTTTCATCGATCGCCGCACCTATCCGGGGGAACTCAAGGGCAAGCTCGGCTACATGGCGCCGGAGCAGGCTATCGGCGGCGACGTGGACGCACGCACGGATGTATTTGCGGTGGGCATTGTGCTGGCTGAAATGCTGCTCGCGCGCCCGCTCTTTCCCGGGCAGAGCGAGATGGAGGTGTTGACGCGGATCTACGAGGCAGACCTCCGCGTGCTCGAGGCGCATGCCGACAGTCTGCCGGCAGGCTTGGTCAACGTGCTCAGGCAGGCGCTTGCCCGCAAGCCCGAAGACCGCTTGGAGAGCGCAGAGGCGTTTGCTGAGGCCATTCGGGATGTGGCGCGTAGCGAACGGCTCGCACTTTCCGACGCCGCGCTGCTGCCGTGGCTGTCGGCTTTGGGCGTGCTTGCCTCCCAGAGCGGGACGCGGCCCGCCCAGGCGCCCCCCAGTCGTCCCGGAGAGATCGCTCGCGTGGCCGAACGCGTGTTGGAGCGCGCGCGACGCAGCCTGCCCCCGGTTGAACTCACACCCGTCACGTCGCCAGGTCGATATCAGCTCGATGGCGGACGAGCCCTCGCGCTGTCGGAGGCTCTGGAACGCGTGGCCACGGGCCGCGCCAACGCCACTACCAGCGTGTCCGTGGACGGGGCTGCGGCTCAGCCGTTGCTTGAGGTCGTGGAGTTGCGTCGTCTGTCGGTGCGACCGGCGTTTCGCTTCGGCAGTCCAGAGATGACCCCACGGGCGCAGCCGGTGACGGCAAAGTACTTGCCGGCCATGCTGTATGGGTTGGTGCGTCGGCGCGCCAGCGGCATGGTCGTGCTGCGCGACAACTCCGAGGAGACGCGGCTCTTTCTCCGCGAAGGTGCGCCGTACCTCGTCAGCTCTACGGACCCACGGGAGCTCTTGGGCGAACGCATCATCGCGCAGCGCATCGTCTCGCGGGCGGACGTGATCCGGTCTTTGGAGATGTGTGCGGACGGCTGCGTGCACCTCGGCGAGATGTTGGTGCGCCGCGGCTTGCTGCGACCGCCGGAGTTGGTCCGGTTGCTCAGCGACCAACTTGAAAGCCGGTTCGTACAAATGGGCCGGTGGCGGCGGGGTTTCGTGGAGTTCTTCGAAGGCGAGCAAAGCCTGGATGAGGTGGCACCGTCGACCCGCACGGCGTGGGAGTTGGTCAGCGCGGCAGTGCGTCACGGCTATGCCGAGCAGGATTTGCGGGACGCACTGAGTAGCTCGGCGGCAAGTCCCATCGCTCGCAATCCTGCAGCCAATATCGCCCTCAGCGAGCTGGGGCTGACGCCTGCCGAACGCAATGCGTTGAGCCAACTCGTCGGCTCTGCGGACTTGTTCGCGAGCATCGAGCGACACGTGCTCACGGGCCGGATGCGCACCGAGGACGCACTGCGCGCGGTGTTCATCGGGCTTTCCGCGGGCGCCGTCGTTGCGCCGGGTTTTCGCGGCCCCCTACTTTTCAGGTAGCTCACAGCGCGCGGTCAGGTGCACCACGCGCTGGTGCATCAACAGCCAAAGCGCCAGGCGATCCCCGCGGGTTGCCAGGGCAAACCCCCGCGCTTCGGCCACCACCATGGGCGAACCGATGGGCGCACCCTGCGCGTCGAGCAACGTGGCGCCCACGGTGGTCTGTTCGGTCAGACGACACGCTGCCGGCGCGATCCAGGCCACGACGGCGCCCGCGCCCAGGGGACGCGCGAACAGCCCATGGGGCGCGCCGGAGGCTTGGATCGTGTGGGTGGCGCCGCCCACCACGCTGGCGCGCAGGGGAAATCCGCCCGCTTGGCATTCGGCGGCGGGCGCGAGCCCTGGCGCGATGACGACGGGTTTCGTTGCCTGAACCACGTCGTACACGCCGTGCGGGGCGTCCACTTGGGCGCCGGGCTGTGCGCCCGCGCCGGTCACCGTCCACAGCTGCACGGCCCCGGGCGCTGCCAGGGCGAGGGTGGCCGTGTGCTCTTGGGCCGAGAGCTTCAGGATCGCCAGGGGCTCCCAAGGGGCGTCGCCCGGCGGCGTCACGTGCTGGGCTTGGTGGTCATCGGACCAGGAAAGCGTCGCGCCCGGGGCGTGGGCGTCTCGGGCCAGGCTGCTGAGCATTCCGCACACGTTTCCGTCGCAGGCGACGTCCATCAGCGCCAGCTGATCGCCATGCACGCTGGCGCGGTGCGGTCCCCCGGAGCGCCACAACACCGCGCTGTGCACGCTGCCTTCTTCTGGCTTGGTGAGCCCGGCGACCCATCCCCTCGCGGTGCGATCCCAAGCCGGCGGGGCGTCCGCAGCCGTCCAGGGGGAAGGCCCGGACTTGCCGGTCTCGAAGTCGAAGATGGAGGACGCGACCAGGGCGCCGTCCCGGGTTTCGAGCAAGGCCAGTTCAGAGAGGTGCGAGCGCGACGCGCTGAAGCGCAGGGTGCGGGATCCGATCGGCACGCTGCGGATCGGCAGGTCGACGCGACAGTTGGCCGGCAGTCCGATCCCGGTCGCTGCATCCAGGCGCTGCATCCCGGCCATGGACACAGGCGGGACCTTCACAATGTCGAGGGTGACGTCCCGGGGCACAAGCTTGGGCGGGGGCTTTTCCGCGCGGCTGCAACGTTTGCAGCTCGTCTGGCCAAGTCCCGCGCAGACCATCGCGAGGAGGACTAGGATCCGGGAGTGAGATCGCATCGAACGACGGGGTAGGGCGCGAAGTCGTGCACGACGACGAAGCCTTCGTCGCGGAGCGCGCTGAAGCTGCCGGTCCACTTCTCTTCGGCGGCCAGTCCTTCCGCGCGCCGCGGGAACGCTTCGACCGCCCGCGCGCCGGCACGCCGCGCCATCGCGAGGCCGGCGCGGATCATGGCGCGACCGACGCCCGCGCCGCGATGGCGTTCATCGACAAGAAAGCAGCCAATGGTCCAGACGGGCGCGTCTCCTGCGTCCGGCGCGTCGAAACACGGCAGTCCGCGGTAAAGCCGCTGGGCGTAGATTTTGGCGACCGCGCTGCTTTCGCTGAGCTTCATCCAGCCAACGATTTCGTTGGCGCTGTCGAGGGCGACGATGCCCTGGGCCTGCGGGGACTCGGCACCAAAGGCATCTGCCAGCTCCTGCGCGTTGTCTTGGGGCGCATTCGCACATCGATCTTGCCAGGCGTTCTTGTCGCCTTCGAAATGCCACCAGCGGCAAAAGCACGGCGAGCCCGTGCGTGCGAATAGCGCGGCGATGCCGGCGTGGTCGCTCTTTTCGGCGGGGCGCGCGGTGACAGACGCTTCGGACATCTTCAGACGGCTCCCGTCGCGGTGAATGGCGCCGCAGCGGGCGGCGGCAAGTAGGGGAAATCACGTTCGACTGCGGCGGCCGCGCTAAACAAGCGGCATTCTTCGTAAGCGGGCGCGAGCAGTTGCAGACCCGCTGGCAATGCAGGGAAGCGCGCCGTGGCTTCGGTCAGGCCCACGGGCAAGCTCAGTGCCGCGAGGCCTGCCAAGCTGGCGGGCAACGTGTAGACGTCCGCCAAGTACATCGCCAGGGGATCGTCCACGCGCTCCCCCAAGGCAAATGCCGGCGTGGGGCTCGTGGGGCTGGCGATCAGATCCACCTTTTCGAAGGCGGCGGTGAAATCGTCCCGGATCAAGCGGCGCACCCGTCGCGCCTTGTCGTAGTACGCGTCGTAGTACCCGGCGGAGAGCACGTAGGTCCCGAGCAAGATGCGACGCTTCACCTCTGGACCGAAGCCGGCCGCACGGGTCTCTGCATACATCGCATCTAGCCCGCCGCCGGTCGTCGCCCGCGCGCCGAAACGCACGCCATCGAAGCGCGCCAGATTGCTGGACGCTTCTGCGGTGGCCAAAATGTAATACGTCGCCACGCCGTAGTCCGTCGTGGGCAGCTCGATGTCGACGAGCACGCAGCCCGCGCGCTCGAGGCTCGTCAAACCGGCCTGCACGCGGTCGCGGATCGCGCTGTCGAGTCCGTCCCCAAAGTACTGCTTTGGGATCCCGATGCGCAGTCCCCGCACCGGCGCATCGCACGCCGCCTCGTAGTCCCCGACTGCGCTCTGAGACGAGGTGGAATCTCGGGGATCGTGCCCGGCAATCACGCCGAGCAAGCGCGCGGCGTCCCGCACGCTGCGAGCAAAGGGGCCGATTTGGTCCAAACTCGAGGCGAACGCCACAAGACCGAAGCGCGACACCCGTCCGTAGCTGGGCTTCACACCGACCACGCCCGTCAGTGCGGCGGGCTGGCGGATGCTGCCGCCGGTATCACTTCCAAGGGCCAGGCTGGCAGCGCCGAGGGCAACCGCGACGGCGCTGCCGCCGCTCGACCCCCCAGGGGTGCGGGCCGGATCCCACGGGTTCTTGGCGCAGCCGAAGGCGCTGTTTTCGTTGGACGAGCCCATGGCAAATTCGTCCATATTCGTCTTGCCGATCACCACCGCGTCTGCAGCGCCCAGCCGTGCAATCACCGTCGCGTCATAGGGAGGGCGCCAGGCGCTTTGCAAAGTTCCCGACTGGGTCAAGATCTTCGACCCGGCAGTTGTTGGCGCTCCACGGGTGCAAATGGCGTCTTTGATGGCGATGGGAACCCCAGCCAGGCGGCCCAGGGGCTTCCCCGCGGCGCGCCGTGCGTCGATGCTGCGCGCCTGTTCGACGGCTTCGGCGTCGCGCAGGGACAAGAACGCACCGAGGGGGGCCGTGCGGTTGGCTTGTGCCAGCGCATGCTCGACGACTTGAACTGCGCTGAGGGTGCCGCCGGCAACGCGCGACGCGACGTCGACGGCGCTCAGGCCCGTGAGTGCGTCCTTCATGACTCGTCCACGAAGGCCGGCACGCAGAAGCTATCCGCGGTGCAATCCGGCGCCCCGCCCAGCGCCTGCGCTGTGGTCAGACCCGCGTGGACCTCGTCGGGACGTCCCGCGAGGGTGAGCTCCAAGCCCGCGACGTCTGGCGCCACGTCTTCGGTGTCTACCGTGCGCAGCTGCTCCATATACTCGACGATGGCGCCGAGCTGTCCCTGCAGTTGGGCCAATTCTGCATCTGTCAGCGATAGGCGGGCCAGGCGCGCCATGCGCTGCACGTCCTGCCGGGAGATGCTCATGGGCCGGGGAACTTAGTGCAGGACCGCGCGCTTCGCTACCCGCGTCGCCCGCGCCTTGCCGGCAGCGATCAAGGGTCGTCCGCCGTCATTTCAGCTTGCGGGTGCCAGCGCGCCCCGACCTTGATACAAGGGGGTGATGTTGACCCAAGCGGGGACGCCGCACTCGGCGCAAGGGGGCGGGTATCCACCGGGCGGACCTTATGGCGGGGGCTACGGTCCACCCGGCGGGGCGCCTCCCGGTGGCGGCGGGTTCGTGCCGCCGGGCGGTGGTGGCTACGGCCCACCCGGTGGCGGTGGCTTCGCGCCGCCCGGGAGCCCGCCGGGTGGCAAGCCGATCACCGGTGGCAAGCAAACCATCGCCATGCATCAGATGACGATCGACCCCACGACGGGCCTGCCAAAAGGCGAGAAGCCCCCGGCAAGCACCGCCGCCGTCATGGCGCTCATCTGTGGCTTGCTGCTGTGCTTGGGGCCCCTCACGGGCATCTCGGCCATCGTGGCAGGGTTCATGGGCATGCGCGCGGCCAAGGCGGACGCAGCCGTGGGGGGCTACGGCATGGCCATGGCGGGCTTGATCCTTGGCGTGCTCAATTTGCTGTTGAGCGCGGTCGGTGTCGTGCTGATGCTGCTCGGGATCTTGGTGTGACTCGGCATTGACGCCGCGTGTCTTGATCCCCAGAACAATCCGAATGCTTTCTCCCAAGAGCGAAGATCTGAGCTGACATGGGTTCCCCCTCCGTCGCACCGCAAAAAATCGAACAGCCTCCGCCAGAGACCTGGGCGCCGGCGCGCCAAGCGGCGATGGCGCTGGTGCGTCCCATCGAGCGCTTCCTGAGCATTCAGGCCGCCAGCGGCATCATCTTGATGGTGGCCGCGGTGGTGGCCATGGTCTGGGCCAACTCGCCTTGGAAGGAGAGCTATCACCACCTCTGGCATACGCCCATCGTGCTTGGCGCGGGAGACATGGTCTTTCGCCAAACGCTGCACTTTTGGATCAACGACGGCTTGATGGTGATCTTCTTCTTCGTCGTCGGGCTCGAGATCCGTCGCGAAATGCACCAGGGGGAGCTGAGTGAGCTAAAACGCGCGGCGCTTCCCGTGGCCGCGGCGATCGGCGGCATGGTGGTGCCCGCCGGGCTGTATTTGGCCTTCAACTTCGGTACCCCCACCCAACGCGGCTGGGGCGTGCCCATGGCCACAGACATTGCGTTTGCGGTCGGGATCCTCACGCTGCTGGGTCCGCGGGTTCCTGCGGCACTTCGTGTGCTGCTGCTGGCGCTCGCGATCATCGACGACATCGGCGCCATCCTGGTGATCGCCATCTTCTATTCGTCCGGGGTGCAGTTCGTCGGCCTTGGCATCGCGGCAGCCGCAGTGGCTGGCACCTACGCAATGCAGCGCATCGGGCTGCGCCACACCGCCTTCTACCTGGTGCCGGGCTTCGCGGTCTGGGTGGGCATGCTCACGGCGGGCATCCATCCGACGATTGCCGGTGTGATCATGGGATTGATCACGCCGGTGCGATCTTGGTTTGGCCAAGAAGGCTTCATCAGTGAGGCCGGCGATGCGTTGAAAGAGTTCGAGCGCCGCAGCGACAAGAAGGAAGACGCCCACTCCTTGATGCATCCGCTGGATCGCATCGAGCTCGCGCGGCGCGAAGCGGTAGCGCCAGTCGTCCGACTCGAAGTCGCGCTGCACCCCTGGGTCGCCTACGGCATCATGCCCATCTTCGCGCTCGCCAACGCTGGCGTCACTCTGGACTCCGTGGATCTGAAGTCCGCCGGCGCCATGGCCACCGCACTGGGTATCACCATCGGCCTAGCCGTGGGCAAACCCCTTGGCATCGTGGCCCTGAGCATGCTCGCGGTGAAACTCGGCATATCCGCCCTGCCCCGGGGCGTGAACATGCGCGGCCTGTTGGTGGTCGGCACTGTCGGCGGCATCGGCTTCACCATGGCGCTGTTCATCGCCCAGCTGGCATTCGTGGATCCCGCAGCGCTGGGGATCGCGAAGGTCGCCGTCCTGGCCGGATCCCTGCTTGCGGGGGTCGCCGGGGTCGCTTTGGGGCTCCTGCTGTTGCCAAAAGCGGCCGGCCCAGAGGCCGCGCAAAGCGTGCACGAAGCCGAGCGATCCACGGAACTCTAAGATTTCTCGCAATCGGCGGCAGCTTGGGCCGAACTGGAAGGCCGTGGGCAATCAGCGAGCTCCTCGACGGGGCGCCTCAGGGCCGATATCCTCTTGGGCGTCGCCCAACCGCAAAGACACTCTGCTGTCGGCGCGGGCGGGTGTGAGCCGAGGCATGCGAGAGTTCTCCGACGGTCAACTAGTTCCCGGCACGCGTTATCGCGTGCTCTGCCTGCTGGGCGAAGGCGGCATGGGCAGCGTGTACGAGGTGGAACACGTCGAGCTCGGGAAGCGCTTTGTACTCAAGGCGCTGTTTCGTGAACTGGCGGGTCGCAAAGATCTCGTGGGCCGCCTGCGCAACGAGTGGCGCGCGTTGGGGCGCTTGGATCACCCAAACATCATCAACGTCACGGACGCCGGGGTCAGCGACAGCGGCGTGCACTTCTATGTCATGGAGCGCGTGGAAGGCGAGACCCTGGGGGACCGCCTGCGGCGTTTGCAGCGCCTGCCGCCCCGCCAAGCGTTGAACATCGCCAAGCAAGTGCTCGATGGGCTGGGCGCGGCCCACGACATTGGCATCGTGCACCGGGACATCAAACCACCGAACATCTACCTGCTCGCCGGCGGCTCCGTGAAGCTGCTCGACTTCGGTATCGCGAAGCTACTCGATTCCAACGTGGAGGTGATCACGGCTCGGGGCATGGCCATCGGCACGCCTCGCTATATGTCTCCAGAGCAGGCCCGCGGGGAGAGCGTGGACGGCCGCGCAGATCTCTACGCCGTGGGTCTGTTGATGTACGAAATGCTCACCGGCGTGGGGCCCTTCGACGACACCGCGGACGCGCCGGAAATGCTGCTGGCGCATCTGACTCGGATCCCGCCGCGGGTCAGTTCGATCATGCCGGACGTCGGGTCTGAGCTCGACGACGTGGTGCAGAGCCTGCTGCGCAAAATCCCCACGGAGCGGCCTGGCAGCGCGCGACAAGTTGCCAGCATTTTGGAGGGACTGAGCAAACGTTGGCACCAGACGGTCAGCACCGATGCGCCCACGCCCGCAGCGAATTACCAGGCGGTCACCCGGGAAAGCCCCGCGCCGCCTGCGGCCGCCGGTGTGGGGCAGACCGCGCCAGTCCTGCGCAGCAGCCAGCCTCGGATCAGCACTGCAATCGATGGCGTCGCCGGGCAGCAGCGTATCGCGCACGCCAACACCGAGGCGCTTCCGGGGCAGACGGGCAGCATCGGCTCCACGTTGATCATCCGCCCCTCCGGGGAAGTCACTGCGTCCGTCGACACCGTGCGGGACGACGCCGCGGGGGAAACCCTTGGCGCTCCTAGCGGCGCTGCCTCCATCGCAGAGCCCCCCGTGATGGACTCGGAAAATGGTTGGCACGGAGAATCGACCCTGCCTGCGGAGCCCCCCGTCGCGGCGCCTTGGTCTGCGCCCATGAGCGTGGACCGCACCTTGGCCGAGGCCGGGTCGCCTCACGAAGCGCCCGCCGGATCCGAGCGCGAACACACCCAAGAACTCGGAGAGCTGTCGGTGCCGTCGCCGCCACGCAACTCGGACGTGCCGACGCATACGGCCGTGCCCGTCGGCACCTTGGTGTCGCCGGGCGGCGGCGTGGAGACGCCACCACCGGTCGAGCTGTCCCAGCCCGTCCAGCACTCGATGGCGCCCGCGCGCAAGTCGCAGGCGCCGCTGTTGGTCGCCGCCGCCGTCGCGGCCCTCGGCGCCGTCGCTTTGGTCGCGGTGCTCTTCTTGGTCCGCGGCGGTGACGACGTCGCTGCGCCCGCGAGTCCCGCCGCGGAGCTCGAAGCCACGAGTGAGCCCGCTGCGCCAGATCCAGCTCCCGAAGAGGCGCCTCCGCCCGCGGAGCCAGCCGCCGCCGCGCCGAGTCCGCCGTCCGAAGCGCCCGTCGTAAAGACGCCGAAGCTGGCCGCGGCCCCCGGGGAAGCGCCCGAAGCGCCCGCAACCACCGCGGCGAAACCGGCGGCTGCTGCACCGACCCAGACGCCCAAACCTGCGAAAGTTCACGAGAAACAGCCCAGCGCTGCCCCGGCGCCCGCGCCGGCCGCCAAACCGCCACCCAAGCCCGTGCTTCCGTCCAGCGGGCTCTGAAGCTCCGCCGCCGGCCGGCGGCGGCCAAAGCCTTGTGGGAAGGGAACTTTTGGCCTAGGTTTCGCGGCCCTTGACCGCAGGGACTCGCCCTGCGGCAAAACCAAAACGACACACGCCCCGGGCGCAACCAGCACGGCCCGGTGCCTCTTCTCTTGAGAGGTCGCCGACTGGCGGGGCGGAGGAACAACCCAAAAAGGAGAGCGCAACATCATGACTGAAGCAAACGAGACAACGACCCCCGAAACCGACGAAGGCAAACTGGATCTTGGCGCTGCTGAACTTGAAGCAAACGCGACTGACGTGCCGCGCACCGCAGTGCTCGCCGCGGAGCGCGCGCAGGAAGACGCCCCCGCGGCAGCCCCCCGGGACAAAGATGACCCGCTGCCCGTACGCGACCTCTTCGAAGCCGGCACCCACTTCGGCCACCAGACCAAGCGCTGGAACCCGAAGATGCGCCAGTACATCTACGGCGCCCGTAGCGGCATTCACATCATCGACCTCGATCAGACGTCGCGTCTGTTCAAGCGCGCCTTCGACTTCTTGTCCGACACCGTTTCTCGCGGCGGCCATGTGCTTTTCGTGGGTACGAAGCGCCAGGCAGCTTCCATCGTTGAAGAAGAAGCCCGACGCGCCAGTCAGTACTTCGTGACCAACCGTTGGCTCGGTGGCACGCTCACGAACTTCCGCACCATCAAGCAGGGCCTGGAGCGTCTGCGCAACCTCGAGCGCATGCGCGAGGACGGCACCTACGAGCAAATCCTCAAGAAGGAGACGGTCAAGCTCGACAAGGAGCGCGCGCGCCACGAGAAGTACATCGGCGGCCTCAAGGGCCTGTCGACGGTGCCCTCGGCGCTGTTCATCATCGATCCGGCGCAGGAATCCATCGCGGTCAACGAGGCTCGTAAGCTCAAGATCCCAATCGTGGCCATCACGGACACGAACTGCGATCCCGACCAGATCGACTACGTCATCCCCGGCAACGACGACGCCATCCGATCCATTCGCCTGATCACGGCTGCCGTCGCCGACGCTTGTCTCTTCGGTGCGGCTCGCAAGCGCGATCACCAGCCTGGTCGCGAGCGCGAAGCGCAGCCCGGCGAGCCCCAAGCTCAGGTGATCTACTCACGCCCCACCCGCGCCGCGGAGAGCTGAGTCGAGCAGGGGTCGGAAGGACCCACAAACCGCGCCCGCATCCCGGGCAAAACCAACCGCGGCAAGCTGTCGCGGCGCAATTGAGAGTGAACATGCGCGCTGGCGATCCAACGTCGCCAGCGTAGCGGGTAATTGAACAAGGAGTGGAGCCATGGCTCAAGTGAGCATGCAGCAGGTTAAGGAATTGAGGGATCGCACCCAGGCGGGTCTGAACGACTGCCGGAGCGCCCTGATGGAGTCCGAGGGCAACATGGATGCCGCGGTGGACATCATCCTCAAGAAGGGTTTGGCCAAGAGCGCGAAGCGTGCCGGTGCCGTCGCCGCTGAAGGCGAAGTGCGGGCCAGCGTCGCAAAGGACGGCAAGAGCGCCGTATTGGTCGAGGTCAACATTCAGACGGATTTTGCCGCCCGTAACGACGACTTCAAAGCCTTCGTTGGCAAGACCCTTGAAGCCGCAGAGAAAGCCAAAGACGGCGCCGACCTCGGCGCAGAGCCGTTTCCTGGTGGCAGTGGCAGCATCGAAGACAACCGCCAGGCTCTCGTTGGCAAGTTGGGCGAGAACATCACCGTGCGGCGTTGGCAGCGCTTGAGCGTCTCCGGCCCGGGCTGCGTGCACAGCTACGTGCATATGGGCGGCAAGATCGGCGTGCTGCTGGCCGTCAAGGCGGGCACGGACGCGGCAGCCAAGAGCGCCGAGTTTCTGAAGTTCGTCGACGACGTCGCGATGCAGGCTGCTGCGATGGAGCCGCTGTGCTTGACGACTGCGGAGGTGCCGGAGGCGGACAAGAAGAAGCAAGCCGAGATCTTCGATGCCCAGCTGGCCGACGAGGGCAAGCCCGAGGCCGTGCGCCCCAAGATCATCGAGGGCAAGCTGGCCAAGTGGATGAAAGAGATCTGCCTGATCGAGCAGCAGAGCGTGCTAGAGACGGACAAGACCGTCGACCAACTCCGCGGGGAGCTGGCCAAGGCGCTCGGCACCGATGTGGTCGTCGAGAAGTTCGCGCGCTTCAAGCTCGGCGAGGGCGTCGTGAAGCCCGTGGGCGAAGACTTCGCCGCGGAAGTTGCGAAGATGGCCGGTAACTAAGACATCGCCGCCCAAGAGCGAGGGAGCCCGGGTGCCGTGAGGTGCTCGGGCTTTTTTGCGGGCGCCGCAAAGGGAAGTGGGCGCGGGCAGGGGGGCAGGCCCCCAAGGGACGGGGGAGTTTGTTGCGGATCCGCGCTCGTAGCGTAAAGTGGGGCGATGAATCGGCTATGGTTGGCTTTGGGGGCGGCGGTTGGGTGTGTCATCTCGGGGCCTTTGGCCTGCTCCAGCACGGGTGGGGGCAGTGGCGTCAACGGTGGCGCCGGCGGCGCAGGAGCTGGCGCCGGCTCCGGTGGCACCGGCCTTGTGATCATGACGGACGGGGGAAGCGGCACAGGCGGCACGCCGGCTGGAGTGGATCCCAAGACGTGCGAGGAGGCAGCCACGTCCAAGACGTACGTCGGCTGCGACTTCTGGCCAACGCCGGTCACGAATTCGGTCTGGAACGTCTTCGACTTCGCGGTCATCGTCGCCAACGCCGGGGATCTCCCAGCGGCCATCACCATTTCCCAGGGTGGCACGCAGGTTTCGGCGGGCGTGGTGCAGCCGAACTCACTGGAGAAGTTCTACCTTCCCTGGGTGCCGGCGCTCAAACCCACGGAAGCCGACGAGTGCGGTAGCTCCACTCCCGTGACCACAAGCCTGCGGGCGCCGAACGGCGCTTTCAATCTGACCAGCTCCGTGCCCGTCACGGTCTACCAATTCAACGCCCTCCAATACAAAGGACAGGGTGGCCCACCCGGCAAGAACTGGTCTAGCTGCAAGGGCAATCAGATCTGCGCGCAGTTCGGCATTGCGGTGGGCTGCTTCTCGTACAGCAACGACGCCTCCCTGCTATTGCCCAGCACGGCAATGACCGGCAACTACCGGGTGTCCTCATTGAACGGATGGACGCAGGGCGGTTTCAGCACCGTGCCCTACGTCGCGGTCGTCGGTACGGCGGACAATACCAGCGTCACGGTGAAAGCCTCGGCGTTTGGATCCTTTGCGGCGGGGGGTGGGATCCAGGCGACGGGTCCCAATCAAACCGCGCAATTTACCCTGGGGCGTGGCGAGGTCGTTGAGGTCTTCGGGACCGGCACGACGGACCTTGCGGGCACGCTCGTTCAAGCTTCCGCGCCAGTGCAGGTGATCGCCGGCGTGCCCTGTGTCACCCAGCCCTTCGGCGAACCCGCCTGTGACCACGTGGAAGAAAGCGTTTTTCCGGCCGAAACCCTAGGCAAGCACTACTTCGTGCCCATGCCCACAGGGCCGAACGGCAATACGCCCGGGCACGTTGTTCGAATCATTGGCAACGTGGACGGCACCACTCTGACCTACGGGGGTTCCTTCGACCCGGGCTGGCCCACGAACATCAACGCAGGCCAAGTGGCTGACTTGAGAGTCGTGACGGGAAACTTCGAGGTGACGGGCGATCAGGCCTTCGCCGTCGCGACCTTCCAACTCGGTGGCAGCGTCGTGGATCCCAACGCGCCGGTCGGGGAACAAAAGGGTGACCCCGCCCAAAGCCAGATGACCGCCGTCGAACAGTACCGAAAGAAGTACGTGTTCTTGGCGCCGGACGATTATCAGGTCAGCTACGTCGACGTCGTGATGCCCACCGGAGCGCAAGTCATGCTGGACGGCGCGCCCTTAGGGGCCACGGCTCAGCCCATCTCCGGCGGCTTTGGCATTGCACGCGCCAAGCTTGGTCCCGGTCAAGGCGGGGCGCATGTGCTGATCAGCGACGTGCCTGTCGGCATCCAGGTCGTCGGCTATGGGTCGTACACGAGCTACCAATATCCCGGCGGCTTGAACCTCTCGCTGATCGCGCCGCCACCGGTGAAGTGAGCGCTGCGCGGGCTGCGTGCTGCGCGTAGCGGTGAGCAGCGACGGCTCCATTTCGCCCGGCGACGGGCGACCGTCTTTGCTCCTTTGGCGTCGTTGGGGGGGGGCCGCTCGCGAAAAATCGATATGTATGCGAACTATTTTTTCTTGGCGGCATCCCCCCGCATCCCCGCGCATCTCCGCGCATCTCCGCGCATCCCCGCGCATCTCCGCGCATCTCCGCGCATCCCCCCCCGCATCTCCGCGCATCTCCGCGCATCTCCGCGCATCCCCCCGCATCTCCCCGCGCGCGGGAACCCAACCGCAACAGGGCCAGTCAGCTCAACCGACCCCGGCCGTTTGGAGCGAAGACGGGATCTAGGTCAGCCGCCGAAGAAGGTTTTGACTTCTGCCATCGTGGGCGAGCTGGTGCCGGTCGCGCCGCTGAGGCTCCCCTGCTTTTTGACGACGTAGTACATCATGCCCGCGTCTGAGGCGTCGCCGGCGGCGGCGCCTTTGCAGACCCAGTCGTAGGTTTCGGTGCCGTAGCCCGTGGCGGTTTGCAGCCAGGTCCAGGCGCTGCAAGCCGAGTTGAAGGCGGGGGGATTCTGGTCGTTGATGTGATGCATTTGCACGGCGAAGCTGGAGCCGATGTCGCTCCAGGTATGTGACATCTGCGTGGTGTCTTGGTGCGTGTCGTTCCAGTTCGAGTGCGAGATGACGGTGACGAACTGCTCTTTGGCGTTCTGCGCGGCGTCGATGCCGCGCCAGCAAACTTCCATCGGTCCGGCGCAGATCAGGAGCAGACGATCGCTCGCGGTCGAGGCGTTGATGGCGGCCGCTATGCTTTGCACCGCGCCATTCAGATCGGTTTGGTCGTCGAAGAAGAGCGCAGAATTGTAGCCAAATTTCTGCACCGCTCCGGTGACGTTGGCCTTGTGGTTGGCGGCAAAGGTCGCGCTGTTGTCGCCTAGGTGGTTGTTGTAGTCGAAGTGCACCAAGCGACTCTTCAAGTTCGCGCGATGCAGCACCGCCAGCGCCATGGGCGAGGCGTGCCAGTCGTCTGGGTCGTGCTGATTGCCGTCGGCGCTGTAGGCCACGCGCCAGGTGCCCGTGGGCGTGCCTTTGCAGGGCTTTCCGCCGCAGTAGCAAACGCTCTGACTGGACGAGCTATTGAAACAGTCGTCCGCGGCGCTGCCGTAGATGGCCTGACATTCCGCGGTCGTGTTGCACTCGTCGCCGCCTGTGCCGCCGCTTCCAGCGCTGCCACCGCTGCCTGCGCTGCCGCCACTTCCAGCGCTGCCGCCGCTACCCGCGCTGCCGCCGCTGCCCGCACTGGCGCCGCTGCCCGCGCTGGCGCCGCTGCCCGCGCTGCCGCCGCTGGCCGTTGCGCCGCTGCCCGCGCTGCCACCTCCCGTGCCGCCAGTCGCGGCGCCCGCGCTTCCCGCCGTGCCACCGGTGTTCTTGGCCGTTCCGCCATCGTCGTCGCTGCCGCACGCCGCCAACAGCAAGCCGCTCACCAAACACACCGTTGTCAGTTTCATCATGGGCCTCATCTCGGCGAGCGTACCAGGGTCAGTCGGCGGGCACCATGTCCGCCAGCACGCCCGCGTCTGCGATCGCGTCCTTGGGCAACGCTGCTAGATCAGCGTCGGCTGGGCCCAGGAGCTGCCCGAGCAGGAAGCTGCTCGCTGCACTCGTTCTAGTAGCCCCGCTTGCTGCGTCGCGGCGCCGGGAAGTCGGGCAGCGCGCGGTCTTGTTCTTTCCAGCGCGCCTGCATCTTGCCCAGCAGTTCGGGGTTCTTGGCCGCAAGGTCGGTGCGCTCGGTGGGGTCCTGCTTTAGATCGAAGAGCGTGGGGACCTCTTCGGTCTCCGTCACGACGATCTTCGTGTCGTCGATGATCACGGCGCGCCGCCGCGGCGTTTGATCGGTATAGGGCATGTCCAAGATCACCGGGCGCTCGGGCGCGGGCTGCCCGCGCATTTCCGGCAGCAAGCTGGTGCCGCGCATCGTCTTCAGAGGGGGCAGCCCCACAAGATCGAAGAGGGTGCGGGCCAGGTCGATGTGGCTGCGCCGGGTATCAATGCGCCGAGGCGCCAGCCCCGGCGCGCGGATCAGAAGCGGCACCCGCGCTGTGACTTCGTGCAGCAAGTAGCCGTGCTCGAAGTAGCTCTTGTGCTCCCCGAAGGCCTCGCCATGGTCCGCCGTCACGATCACCGCCGTGTCCGCGTAGTAGGGCCGCGAGCTCAAATAGTCGAGCACTCGCCCTACTTGCCGATCCGTAAACGTGACCTCCGCGTCGTATCCGTTACGCAGGCGCTGACCGATCTCGCTGAGCGGCACTCCCGGCGGCACCGGCGCGGTGTCCGCGTCCGCATCCGCGCCCCCGTCCACGTCGTACGCCGAGCCCCGGTACTTCACGCCGTCGTGTGCGGCATAGGAATAGTGCGGGTCCATGAAGTGCGCCCAGGCCAGCAAGCGCTTCTTGCTGCGGGTCTTTTCATGCTCCGCGAGCCCCGCGATCAGCGCGTCGGCGATCTTGTCGTCGACGATGTGTCCGTCGCGGGCGGGTAGGCTCGTGATCTTCGGCACCACGTGCCACTCCTGGAAGCCCTGCGCGATGCCGGTGTCGCCCAGGAAGTACACATGTCCGTGTACGCCCAAGGTGTGGAAGTCTTTTTTGCTCAGCACTTCCGCCAGCATCTCGACTTCGGGGCCGAAGCTGCTGGTGGTGCGGCCGTCGCGGGAAAGCTCGCTCGGGAAGCGGCCACTCATCAAGCCGGCCAGGGACATGCTGGTGTAGCTCGACAGGGCGTAGGCGTGGGAATACACGACGCTCTGCTTGGCCAGGGCCGTCAGCTTTGGCGCGATGGGTCGCGGATAGCCGATCCAGGGCATGTCCGCGCGCAGGGCGTCGATGGTGATCAGCAGCACATGGCGCGCGGGCTTGGGCTCCGGCGCCTTGGCTTCGCTCGGGCCGGCGTTGCCCTGCGGGGCGCTCTGGGACGGGCCTGCGGCGGCTGTCGGAGACGCGCCGGGAGCCGCCCCGTCCTCGCCCTTGGGGCGGTCTTTGCAGGCCACAGCGCTGCCCAGCAAGCCCAGCAGGCAGAGCGCGGTCCGTGCAGTCGAAACCCGTGGCAGCGACACCGTGGAAGCCTAGCGCGGCTCGTGGCTCGGCAGAAAAATGCGGACCTTCGCGGCTGGGATTTTTGGGGAACAGGAAGACGGCAGGGCGGGAAGGGGATTTTTTTGTTGGGGCGGCGTGGGCGCGGTGCTTGTCGGCGTGGGATTTGGGGGAACAGGAAGACGGCAGGGCGGGAAGGGATTTTTGGGGGGCGGAGCTTCGGGGGATCAGCGGACGGTGAGGGGCAGGGCTGCGGTGTGCCCTGCGGCTTCGACGTCCAAGCTGGTGTTGCCGGCAGCCACTCCGCGGACGCTCATGTTGTCTTGGCCAAAGGTGATGCACGTACCCAGCAGGCAATTGAGCTGCGCAATGCTCTTGTCTCCGACACTGAAGTTGAACTTGCCGTACGCCTCCAGCCGGTTGCCGTTCGGATCTTGTCCGAAGACGTAGACGGCGGAGGATACTTTGCCCACGTCGATCTCGACTTTGTCGACGATCTGCTCCTCCACGCAGCCGCTACACGCAGGTTGGGTTTCGGTCTTCGGGCGGTCGACGGTGACGAGCTGATAGAACCGGAGCGACGCCGCCTCTCTGGTCTCGATCACGATCCGATCCACCAGCGCTCCGGCGCCGGTTTGCACACGTAGCTCCGTCGTGCCCGCAGCGAGGGCCATGATCTCCAGGTCGTCGCCCTGCAGCGCCACGGTGGCCACGCTCTCGTCCTCGGAGCTGGCTTGCAGGTCGGCGGCCAGCCCCTTCTTGTCCACGCGGCTCAGGCCGACCCGCGACGTCATGCCCACCATCAGCGGACCGAGCTGGCAGCGTGGCAGAAAGCAATGATCGGCGCGGAAGAGCAGCGTGTTTTCCAAACCCCGACGCGGGTCCGGGGTGGGCGTGTCGTCCACGCTTTGCTCCGTGGTGCAGCCCCCAAGAAGCGCCAGTACAGCCGCCGCCGCGAACCAACGCCCCGTCCCTGCCATACTTCAAGCTTAGGCGACGCTTGCCCAAGCGTCGAGGTGGCCGGGTCGCCCCCCGGGAACGCGGCTGCTTGCGTCCCCCTGGTGCGGCGACGGGCGGTTCGGATATTGTGCGAACATGCACTCCTCCACACGCACCTCTGGGTTCAGCGCCGCCGTCGTCTTCGTGGCGCTGCTTGCATGCAAGAACGAAGACGCGCCCGCGCCCGCTACGTCCGCCGCGCCCGCCGCGTCACCCGCTGCTCCCGCTACGCCCGAGCCGGCGCCTGAGCCCGCAGCGTCTGAGGCCGAGCGCCCGGCGGCGCCCAACGACGATCCGATCCCGGACATTCCGGAAGGCCGCTCCAAGCCGCCCACCGTCGCCGAGTGGAGCGCGGCTAGCGAAGTGAATACGCAGGAGAAGAACTCGCAGCCGGACAAGTGCTTCATGAAGATCGTGCGCGAGTGGCTGAAGGTGAACTGCAGCGGTCAGATCGTGTCCGTCAACGATCCCGAGGGCTTCGGCACGGAGGGCGCCGACTACTTCTCGTCCATCCGCCCCGGCAAGAGCGCCGACTTCGTCGTGCGCCTGCGTGAAGGCAAGACCATGAAGACGAAAATCATCCGCTACGACGACTCCGCTTCCCTATTCGTGAACTGGCCCGCGGGCGCCCCAAAGCCCACGATCGTGGCGCTGGGCAAGGGGCCGCGAGGGTTTTAGGGGGATCGCGCGCCGGGAGGCCTCTGGGTTGCTGAATGGTCACCCGGGGTCGATGCGGAACACGAACCCGTAGGTCAGTGACATGACGTACAGTTCGCCAGTGGCGTCCTGGCCAAACGAAGTGATTTGGGTCGTTTTCGCTCCGGGGTTCAGGTTGGCGCTGATCTCTTGCGGGCCGGTGGCGCTCTTCCCGTCCCATCGCAATGCCCAGAATCGGCCGCTGCAGTAGTCCGCGTACAGGTAGTAGCCCCTCAGGCCCGGGATCTTGGAGCCTCGATACACATGGCCACCGATAATGGAGCAGCCGGCACTGTGGTCGTACTCCGCGACCGGCAGAGTCATGCCGGACTTGTCGCAGCTGGCCGAGTTGTAGCATTGCGAGCCCTCCATCACGCGCCAGCCATAGTTGCGGCCACTTGCGGCAGTTGCAGGTTCGACGTTGACCTCCTCGGTCGTGTTTTGCCCCACGTCGGCCAGATACAAGTCACTGGTGCACGGGTCTACGCTGAACCGATACGGATTGCGCAATCCGTAGCTCCAGATCTCGCCGCGCACGTTTGGACCACTCATGTTACCCGTGGGGATGGCGTATGCTAGTCCCGGCGACTTGGAGTCCACGTCGATACGCAACAGTTTGCCGAGCAGGGAGTCTAGGGACTGGGCGTTGCCTCCTGGCGCGTGTCCCGGGCCGGAGTCTCCAATATTCCCGCCGTCGCCAAGCCCAATGAAGAGGAGGCCGTCGCGGAACACCAGGGCGCCGCCGTTGTGGTTCGCTTGAGGCTGCGCCACAGACAAGAGCACGCGCTCGCTGTTCGCATCGGCGACATTCGGGTTCGCGCTGAGGGTGAACTCGCTGATTACGCTGCTTCCTTGCGGAGCTGTGGCGCCGTTTGCCGTGTAGTTCAAATAGAAGCGGCCGTTGTCAGCATAGGCGGGGTGAAAGGCGAGTCCCAACAAGCCCTGCTCACTGCCTGCTTGGAGGACTCGGCTCGAGATGTCAAGCAACGGTGAGGGCCGGAGTGCGCCACCCTCCAAGACGTGGAGTACCCCGCGTTGTTCACCCAGTACGAGCGCGTTCGGCAGTCGTGGCAAACTCTCGGCGATCAACGGGCGGATCAGTTTTGCGATTTGCGTCAGCTTGAGGGTGGGAATTGCGGCGCTTGACGCCGTGCAATCGAATAGACCGGTCGACCCGGCGCTACCGTCCTTGGCCGCGCCAGAAAATCCGGCGCTTGAGGCGTCGAGGCCGCTGTCCGGGGCCGCGCCACCCTGCCCGCCAAGATTCGCGCCGCCTGCCGCGCCGTCGCCCTCATTGACGTTGTCGTTTTCGCCGCACGCCGCATGCACGACAAGCAGCAACGCACCCAAAGTAGCGATACTCCGCGCGTACTGCATTACACACCAGGGTAGCGCATGGATGACGCACGCAGCGCGGTTATTTGGGGATTCTAGAAAAGGTTCCTCTATCGCTTAACAGTCGTGTTGGGGGCGGCGTTTTGCTCATGAGTTTTCGAAAAACAAGGAGCAAACTCAAATGAAAGCACGCACCACTCTCGCAGCCATTGTCGCCGCCTCCATTCTGGCCATTCCCGCTCTTGCAACTCCCGGCGAGGTCAGTGGTAAGTCTTTTGGCGCGCTTCGGACCGTCAATAAGCGCGTGAATAGCGAAAATTCGGCGATGAACGAGCAGGACGTGCTCAAGAAACTGATCGAGGCCGGCATCGACGAACCACAAGCAACGCGAGTCATCGCGATCAACAAATACTACGGGTCCGAGATGAAAAAGGAGCACGCGACGATTGCCGCGCAGCGCAAGATCCTTGACGGACTGGTTCGGAGCAACAGTGCGAACGAGGCGGCCTACAAGGACGCTCTATACAAGGTCCAGTACAGCAAGACCAAGCTTCAATCGATCAGCAACAGCCGCGCGAGCGCACTGCGCACGCTGCTCAAGCCCAGTCAGCAAGCCAAGCTCATGAGTCTGAAACTCGGCCGCGTCGGGTAGCACGAATCTCGTTCTATTCGTCGAGGGAGCCACCCCCCGTGGGTGGCTCCCTGCGTCGTTTCGAACGTCGTTGCGGTTCGGCTCTGGCGGCTCAAAGCCCATTCCTACCCGGTAGCCACATTGGCCTGCCGCAGTTCGCCGCCGTGCAGTCCCGCGCAGCGATCCGGTGGCTACAGCGGGCCGAGGTTGACAGTGGGCAGGAAGTTCGCCATCTCGGCGACGTTGTCGCCGCGGTCGAGGGTGTCACCTAACCCGAGTTCGCCGGCGCCATTGTAGCCCCAGCATTTGACGGTGCCGTCGCTAAACGCGGCGCAGTTGTGGTTCCAGCCTGACGCAATGTCGAGGGCCAGCTTGTTCGAGCCGAGGTTCAGAGCTGGCAACGCATTGCCCATTTCACCGGGTTGGTCACCGCGTGAAATGGTGTCTCCGTAGCCGAGTTTGCCGAACAGGTTTTGCCCCCAGCACTTCACCGTAAAGTTGTCGAGCACCGCGCAGACGTGCTGCGAGCCCACGCCGACGTCCGTGGCGGTGCGGCCGGTGCCCAGGTCGATGGGCAGCAGCGCGTCGCCCATATCTCCGGATTTCCAGCCGCGAACCAGTGTATCGCCTTGGCCGAGTTGCCCGTATACGTTGACGCCCCAGCACTTCACGCTCCCGTCGTCGAGTATTGCGCAGGTGTTATAGACCCCCGCTGAGACCGCGACAGCGGTGCGTCCGGTGCCCAGGTTGACGGCGGGCAGGGCCGCGCCCATTTCGCCAGCATTGTCCCCACGGGTCAGCTGATCCCCGAGCCCGAGCTGACCGTAGAGATTCCAGCCCCAACAGCGCAAGCTGTTGTCATCCACCACCGCGCAGGTGTGACGATAGCCGACGCCGAGACTCTTGACCGTGCGACCCCCGAGGTTGACCGTCGCGAGCGAGCCCATCTCGCCGGCGTTGTCTCCTCGGTCGTTCGTGTCGCCGAGCCCTAGTTGACCGTAGTCGTTGCGACCCCAACACTTGATCGCACCGCTGGCGAGAATCGCGCAGGAATGGTCGACTCCGGCAAAGATCCCGGTCGCAACTTGTCCGAGAGCGACGGCCGGCAGGTTGGCGCCCATGTAGATGGGTCGACCTGAGCGTCGTGCGGTGTC
Source organism: uncultured Myxococcales bacterium (assembly GCA_937872925.1). GTDB lineage: Bacteria > Myxococcota_A > Polyangia > Polyangiales > Polyangiaceae > JACKEA01. The sequence goes on from CALMUT010000310.1 coordinate 27,817, forward strand.
TTCGAGCCCCAGTGCACCGTAGCGGTTGCTGCCCCAGCACTTGACTTGGCCACTGGCCAGTAGTGCGCAGGAATGCGTATCGCCGGCAGCGACCTGTAGCACGCTCGCGCCCGCGCCGAGGTCGACGTATTCGAGTTGATTGCCCATGTCCTGGCTCTCGTCGCCCACGTTGGCGGAGCGGTCCACACCAAGCTGGCCATAGCTGTTCGCGCCCCAGCATTTGACGCTGGCGTTGTCGAGCACGGCGCAGGCGAAGTGGTAGCCGAAGCCGCCGCCGAAGGACGCAACGCTGCGTCCAGTGCCCAGGCTGAACGACGGCAGGTTGTTGCCCATGTCGGCGGCTTGATCGCCGCGAGTGTCGCTCGGTCCAATCCCCAACATGCCGGCATAGCTCGGGCCCCAGCATTTCAGCGTGCCGTTGTCGAGTTCGGCGCAAGTATTGAAATAAGTGGCGACGAGCTTGACTGCTGAGCGGCCGGACCCGAGGGACACGGCCGGCAGGCTCGCGCCCATCTCGCCCGCTTGGTCTCCGCGGTGGTTGGTGTCTCCGACACCGAGCTGACCATCGGTGTTGTAGCCCCAGCACTTAGTGGCGCCGGAGCTCAAGCGCGCGCAGGCGTGTTGACCGCCCGCCGCGATCGATGCCGCAGTAGCGCCCAGGCTGATCGCTGGCAGCGCGTTGCCCATCTCGCCTGGACCGTCACCACGAGTCGCCGTGTCGCCTTGGCCGAGCTGTCCCCAGAAGTTCAGACCCCAACACTTGACGCTGCCGTCGTCGAGGCGAGCACAGCTCAAGTTTGAGCCGAGGGACAGTTGAACGGCAAATCGACCAGTTCCCATGTCTGCGATGGGAAGCGCGTCTCCCATCTCGCCGGGGTTGTCGCCGCGGGTCACGGTGTCTCCAGCGCCAAGCGCGCCGTACGTGTTGTAGCCCCAACACTTTACCGTGTCGTTGTCGAGGATGGCGCAGACGTGGCTCGCGCCGGCGGCGATCGCTTTGGCGGTGCGACCGGTACCCAAGTCGACCGTCGGCAATGCGTCACCCATCTCTCCCGGGCCGTCACCGCGGGCGTTGCTATCGCCGAGGCCCAACTGCCCGAGGCCGTTGGAGCCCCAGCACTTCACTGACGCGTCATTTAGGATCGCACAGTTGAAGCCGCCTCCGGCCGTGATCGCGGTGGCGGTCTTGCCACTGCCGAGATTGACTGCTGGGAGGTTGTTACCCAGCTGGCCCGCACCTGCCGTGCGCGATACCGTGTCTCCCAGTCCGAGGGCCCCGCTGCCGTTGGAGCCCCAGCATTTCACGGCGCCGGTCCCGAGGATGGCGCAGGTGTGATACGCGCCTTGGGCGACGGCTTGGATCGATTGTCCGCTGCCGACGTCCACTGCCGGAAGACCGTCTCCCATGTCCCCGACTTCCAGGCCTCGGTCGGTCGAGTACTGACCCGGGCCCCCCCCGAGCGGGGCCCGCCCGAAGCCCTTGACACCGCCGTTGACGACGACGCACGCGTGACCCACGCTCGCGGCTACCCGTGCGTCTACGCCGAGACTATATCCAGCGGTGGCGACCGCCTCGGCGCCGGAGGTGTTTCCGACGGCGCGGGCCTGAACCACGAGCTCATACGGGCCGTTGGACAGGGCACTCGTGATCCAGTTGGCAGTCGTCGTTGTTGAGTAGCCCTGGATCTGGGTGTAGGTGACAGTGCCTGCTGGCCGGTACAAGAAGCGGTACTCGGGTGTGGTTCCGACCGGACAGGCCGCAGTACCAGTGAGTCCGACGACGGTGCCGACGGGTTGCGGCGAGGGTGGTGCAACGCCGAGCGTCACAGACGAGCAGACTCCGCCAAGGAGATACGTGGCATGGGCAGCCGTTTCCCAGCCGGAAGCGTTTCCGGCGGCGCGCACGTAGATCAAGATATTGTAGGTGCCGCTCGGAAGTCCTGTGGTGTTCCAGACCACGCTCGACGCGGTGGAGTAGGGTGTGATCTCCGTGTAGCTGCTGGCGGACTGGGCCTTGTAGGTGAAGCGAAATTCCGGGGTGGCGCTCCCCGTGCAACCCGCTGTGGCGCTGAGGGTGACCGGCGTACCCGAGGGCTGCGGTCCCGGGGGCGCTGCGGATGCGCTGGCGGAAGTACAGACGTCGGAAAGCAGGTAAGTCGTGCGCGCGGCACTTTGAGCGGCGACGCCGCTGCCGACGGCGCGAACGTAAACGATGTGGTGATACTTGCCCGAGGGCAATCCGGTCGTGTTCCAGGTTGCGTTTGGGGTCGTCGACCAGTCCCGAAAGACCACGTAGGGATTCGAGGTGCCGTCTTGTTGGTAGGCGAACCGGTACTCGGCGGTCTCGCCGCCTCCGCAAGTCGCAGGCGTCGCAGTGAGCGCCACGTTGGTGCCTGGGTTTTGCGGTCCGCCAGGAGCGGCCGAGAGCAGTGAGCCGGTGCATAGCTCGAACGCCAGGGAGTCAGTGTCGTCCCCGGAATCTGCGGCGCCGCATCCTGCGGAAAACAGGGCCACCATTAGTGTGAGGGACTGCAACAGTTGCTTTAGATAACGCGCGCTCATATTTGCCATCTGCTTGCCTCTTTCATCAGGGCTGCACCGTGCGATCCTCGAAACGTATCGCCGGGATAGAAGGTTGCCGAACGTCTGCTCGTGTCATTTACAGCTCAACCTTGGGAAGCGCCGCGCCCATCTGGCCCGCGGCGACGCCGCGCGTGAGGTTGTCGCCCACTCCCAGTTGACCCATGTCGTTGTCTCCCCAACACTTCACGATGCCCGTGGAGAGTGCGGCGCAGCTGCTGTAAAAGCCCAAGCTCAAGCCCGTTGCCGGCGCAGTTCCGAGCTGAACGACAGGCAGTGCCGTGCCCATCTCTGCGGGTTGGTCCCCGCGGTCGTACGTGTCGCCCAGGCCCAACTGACCATGGGCGTTGTCCCCCCAGCACTTCACCTCGCCGTTGGTGAACAGCGCACAGGCGTGGGAGTTCCCCGCCGCAACCCTGCTTGCAGCGAGACCGGGCCCGAGGTCCACCGCGGGGAGGGCATCGCCCATTTCGCCCGGCTCATCCCCCAGGCTCTTTGCGGCGCCCGACCCCAACAGCCCTTGGCCGCCGCCGCCCCAACACTTGATCATTCCATTGTCCAACACCGCGCAGGTGCTGTTTTGACCGATCGCGAGGCTCGTCGCCGTTCGGAAACTTCCCAGGTCGACGCTGGGCAGTGCGTCGCCCATTTCAGCAGGGTCGTCTCCGCGATTCTGGGTGTCGCCCAGGCCGAGGCGGCCCCAGATATTTTCGCCCCAGCACTTCAGTGAAGCATCGTCCAGGATCGCGCAGCTAGTGCGTCCACCAGCGAAGATCGCGGTGGCGGTGCGTCCGGAGCCAAGATCCACTCGCGGCAAGTTGTCGCCGAGTTCACCCGGTTGGTCGCCGCGCGCTTCTTTGTCGCCGAGTCCAAGCTGTCCTGCGCTGTTTTCGCCCCAGCATTTGACCGAGTCGTCGTCGAGCAGGGCGCATGCGTGCCGTGTTCCCGCCGCGATCGCCTTGGCCGTGCGCAAGGATCCCAAATCGATCTCTGGCAAATTGTTTCCTTGGTCGCTCGGTCGTGCGCCACGCGCGCGCTTGTCTCCTTGCCCGAGCATGGCCGACCCTTCGCCCATGCACTTGACTGTCCCATCGTCGAGCAGCGCACAAAGCGTGTAAGACCCGGCGGCCAACGCCTTCGCTGAGCGTTGGGTGCCAAAACTGGGTTCCGGGATGGCTGTCAGCTCGCCGGACTCGTCGGCCACGTTCGTGCTTCGACCGTTGCCCAGTACGCCGAAGTAATTGCTTCCCCAGCACTTTACCTGGCCCCCAGTGGTGAGGGCGCAGGCATAGAGATTGGGAGTCCCCTGGCCCATCGCGCCTACGGACGTGGCTCCGACATCAATTTCGGGCAGCACGCTGCCCATTTCGCCGGGAGCGTCGCCGCGATGCTCGTTGTCGCCGACGCCGAGCGCACCGGTAGAGTTGGCGCCCCAGCACTTCGGCTTGCCGTTGTCCAAGACCGCGCACGAAAACGACGCGCCGGCGCCGAGAGCTAGTGCCGTCCGTCCCGGGCCGAGGTCAACGGCCGCCAGGGTGTCGCCCATCTCGTTGGAGGCGTCACCCACGCTGGAGGTAGTGCCCTGTCCGAGCTCTCCCGAGGCGCTGTTCCCCCAACACTTCACCTGCGCGTTGTCGAGCAAGGCACAGGTGTGACTGACGCCGAGGGTCACGCTGACGGCCCTGCGCCCGATGCCCAAGCTGACCGCGGGAAGCTGGTTGCCCATTTCCCCCGGGCCGTCGCCCCTGGCGGCGGTATCCCCCAGACCCAGCTGCCCACTGCTGTTCAGCCCCCAACACTTGAGGCTCTGATCATCCAGCAGCGCGCACGTGTGTTGGCCGCCCGCGGAGATCTCGACCGCGGTGCGCAGATCGCCCAGCGCCACGCTCGGCAACGCATCTCCCATTTCCCCCGCTTGGTCACCACGATCGCCGCTCGAACCGATGCCGAGCACACCGAAGTAAGTGTTGAAGCCCCAGCATTTGACCTGGTCGTTGTCCAAGATCGCGCAGGCATGCTGCCGCCCCGCGCTGATCCGCTTGACGCTGCGTCCGGTACCCAGGTCCACATAGGGTAGGGCATCGCCCATTTCGTTCGGCTCGTCGCCGATCGTCAGCGTGTGACCGAGTCCGAGTTGTCCTGCGTTGTTTTGACCCCAGCACTTGACCTGGTCGTTATCGAGCAATGCGCAAGTGAAGTCGAATCCCGCAGAGATCGCTTTTGCCGTCCTGCCCTTGCCCAGGGAAACTGCCGGCAAGGCGTTGCCCAGCTCGGAAGCCGAGCGATGGTTCTCATCCCCAAGGCCCAGTGCGCCGTAGCGGTTGTGGCCCCAGCACTTGACGCTGTCGTCATCCAAGATGGCGCAGGCGTGATGGGCTCCCGTCGTCACGCTTTTGGCACTGTGGCCGCTGCCGAGTTGAGCCGGCTGCAGCGCAGCGCCCATCTCTCCGGAGGCCAGTCCGCGGTCCGGCGTCGTGTGGCCCTGTTGACCGTAGACGTTGTTGCCCCAGCAGCGCACGCGGCCGCTGTCGAAGAGGGCACAGTTGAAGCTGAGGCCGCTGACGACGCCCTGCACGCTGCCGATGCCAGCGTCAGTCTCTGCTTCTATCGAAGCGTCTCCGGAGCCGCCTGCCATGCCATCGCTGTCGGCACTAGCGTCCAGGGAACCCGTGCTGCCGCCGGTTCCAGCGTCGGTGCCCCCGGCCCCGGTTCCCGCAGCGCCACCAGAATTCCTCGCGCCGAGGGTAGTGTCCACTTCGCCGCAGCCGGCCGCCCAGCCGGCCCAGGCTCCTACGGCAACAGCGATATGGCGAAGGGAAATCACGGCGTTCTTGAGTACGTGGGCGCGGCGCCGCCGGCCCATCAATTGATCGACACAGACAACCCAAGGCTGAGCAGCGCGCCGAGGGGGGGCGTGGTATGTGCGACACCCACATTGTCGACCGAGAAGATTTCGCGCCGCAATGGCGTCATTAGTTGCACTCGGCCGAGCAGCTCGATTGGCCCCGCGAGCGGCGTCACTCCCGTCACTCCCAACCCCGGAGCGATCCAAGGCCTTCGCTCACTTCGATTCTTGGAGAATCCCGTCGCGCTGCCCTTCAAGCTACCAGCATGCAGCTCCGCACACAGCGTGATTCGGCTTGGGTCGGCGTTAGCGATCCAGCACCCGCTCATGCCGGCCGCCAGCAGAGAGACGTCGACGTGGCCTTCGTCGAGCCCAAAGGAGCGCGTGGGCAAAAAGAATCCGTCTACTCCGATCTGCATCGGGCTGAGATCTCCCATTAACCCCAGCCCCAGCCCGATCCCGGGACGCTCCAGCACACCCACGCTGCCCGCGACGGCCGCGTAGGACCGCAGGGCATCTGCACGCACGGTCCGGTGGCGTCGCGGCGCGCCAGCGACCAGCACTAGCGGGCGAGGTGGCGCGTCGCTGCTGGGTCTCGCATATTCGTCGTCGACGATGAGGGCGAGCGTTACTGCGAGCGCTTCGGTCAGTCCGTCGCAGCTCTCGCCGATGTCGGCAATGCGGCGGCGACCGCTGCGTGCGCCTTTCGCCACGATGACCGCCGCGTACCCCGTCGGACTCGCCGAGATTTGAATCCGAAGCGTGAGATTTGCCGGTACCTCGGCGTTTGAGCGAACCGAGTTGCGACCGGTGACTGAGTTCACGCGCAGGACCAGTGCGGAAGCGTCCGGACATTCACTCGCAGTCGCGGAGCGTACGACTTCCAGCAGCGGTATGTTCGTCGGGTTGCCTGCCCTGGCGCCGTGTGCCCAAAGCACGGTTGCGAGCCCGATACCGAAGTGGCTTGCTTTCATCCGTGGCCCCCGAAGCGATCACGCCAGTCGGTGTCAGCGCGGCGCGGCGATGCGACGGAGTCTATCGGAATGTGGGCTCTGTGGGTATCGAGTCACGAAGGCCTGGGCGCGCTGACGTGCCGCACTCATCGCCCCGCTCTTTACGAGCGCCTCAATGCTGAGGGCCTCCCGCTCTTGCCCCAAGATCGGTCGCGGAAATGCCCGCTGGGCCTCCTCTAGCAGCGCCAGGGCGAGGATCGCGTTCCCCGCATGCAACGCGCTGCGCGCCCGTCGCAGCGAAAGGCTTTCCTCTCGCAGCTGGCTCGTGCGTGCGGCGGCAGCTTCTTCGGCGTCCTTTGGAGGGGCAGACCCTGCGACGCTGGGAAGCATGTCTACCTGCTCTGAATCCTCCACTTCCGTCGGGGGCGCGGCGACGGTGGTTGCACGCGGACGCGCATTGTTCCGTTCGATCTCGAACTTGGCCGCTGGCACATCCGGCGCAACCGTGCGCGCTTGCGTTTCGGCGGGAGCCGGCGGTGGAGCTGGTGTAACGGCCACGGTGTTGGGTCGAAGAGCAGCAGCTGGCGGAGCGTCGTCCAGTGCGAGCTTGGCCCCCCCGGCGACGCCGAGCCCGAGTGCGACGCCCACCAGGCCGGATTTGACCAGCCCGGTGAGACCGGCGCCGTTGGCGGTGCTGGAGACCCCAGTGGTCTCAGGCGCCGGAGCGACGCTCGGCGGGAGCCGCGCGGCGAGCCCCGCCCAGATGGCTGCTTGCGCTCCTGGCGGCGGCGACAATGCCGCTCCAGCAGAAAGCAACCGCCGTTCCTCGGGCAGGGCGCCGGACCCGTGTGAAAGCAGCATTTGTGGTTTGGTCATCACATCGAAACTCCTGCTGCCCGAATGTCGAAGTCTTGTCGTGTCCGGCGCCGCTCGACCGCTTTCTGAAACGCAGCCCGTGCCAAACGCAGCCGCGAATACACCGTGCCCAGGGGAGCGCCGACAAGTTCGGCGATGTCCTCGCACCGGTGTCCCTCAAGCTCAAAAAGCGTAAACACTGCGCGCTGTTCTAGGGAGAGCTGGTCGAGGATTCGCTCAAGTTCCGCGAAAAGCTCACGTTGCTCCAACTCCTCGGTCAGGTCCCCCGGAGAGGTTGCTTCCAGTGGCGACTCAAACGCGAGTTCGTGGCGTAGATGTGCAACACGGCGACGCTCCGAGGCGACACGCATGCAGATTGAAAATAGCCAGGTTGTGATCTTTGAATCACCCCGGAACTCCGGGAGTTTTCGATGGACTACCAAGAAGACATCCTGCACCGCATCGCTCGCGTCCTGTTCCTGGACTCCGAGTCGCCGAAGCACACGCCAGACGAACTGGAAGTGATCCGCGTAGATCGTCTCGATGCTTTGCGACATTGCGCCTAGATTCAGTGTGTGGGGAGACGGGCTAAGCGCCATCAGTAAAATGTGGGGCTGACCAAATCTTCAATGATTTCAAACACTCCCCTGCGCGAGTCGACTGGTTCCGGAGTCAGGGCTTGAAAAAGATCGGATTGCTGACGGCGAAGGGTTTGCGGCCCGGGTGCAGGGGGGCGAGGTCTTTGACGCCTTTGGCGTGGATGATGACAAAGCTTTCGCGGCTAGTGTCGAGGGTGACGTTGACCTGATTGACGAACATCTTGCCGGTGCCGGTGCCCAGGGGGGCGAGGGGTTCGGTGGTCTGGCTCTCGCCGTTTACGATGACTTCGAGAGCCGTGGCATCCACCCAAGAAGGCGCTTGCACGGTGACGGTGAGTTGGATCGAACCGCCTGCGCCTGTGACGGTGTCGCCGGGTTTTTCGCCTGCAGGACCGACCACCTTCATGGTCAGGCCGCCACTGATGATGGTGTTGCCCGTCGCGAGAGCGTCGCGCACGATGTTCGCGCTCAGCTTCTTGGGATCGTCGTGGCCAAAGCTCATGCACGTGCGCGGGTAACCCACCGGAGATGAGCGGAGATGGTGGCTGTCCGAGGATCCGACGGCCATCACTTTCGTTCCGGTGTTGAGCAGCGCCATCCAATCGGCGAAGCTCTCCTTGCGGTTGCTTTCGAGATCGGAGTCGTTGAAGACCTCGACGGCGTCGAAGTTAGTGCTCCACTTTTCAGTGTCTTTGCCTGCGCCGGTTTTGCGGTCGAGCAGGGACTGGCTGAAGTAGGAGGAGAAGTCGCCGCCGCTGGGGTGGTTGACGATCAAGATCGGATCTTCGGGCCGCCCCTGCACGTCGTCGAACATGGCTGGGGGCAGGCGGCCGATCCACTCCACGGCGCCATTGTTGACCTCGTCGGGCTTCGGAAACAGCGGCACGACCCCGAAGTGTCCCCAGCTGAAGGTCGTCAGCTCTTCGCTCGGCATGCCGAAGGCGAAGTCCGTGAGGCCTAATTTCTCCACGATGGGCTGGAAATCGATGATCCACTCGTGCTCGCTGGAGACGGGGATTTCCAGGCCGTCCGCGATGGCGCTGGCGACCTTGGCGTCCACCGGGTCGTCGCTGTCGGCGGAGAACTTTGAGTGGATGTGGAAGTCCGCGCACATCGTCCCGGTGCTATCCACGCTGCGCTCGAGTTGCACAGGCACGTCCGTGATCTGGCCGGCTGCGACGGTCACGGTTTGTTCCACGAGCTCATACTCGTAACCGCGCGAGACGATCACGGTGTGTTCGCCCGCCGGGGCGGGCAGGGTGATTTCGCCGGTGGTCGCAAAGGCCTGGTGGATGCGGCCGTTGCGTTCGTCCTCCACGCCGTACGCTGCGGGCGTGGACTTGCCGGCCACCGTCGGCACGACCTGAACGCGTGCGGGCAGCTTGGTGCTCGATTGCAGATCTGTGATGGTGACCTTGATCTCGCCGGTGGGCGCAAAGGTCAGATCCTTGCTGCTGTCACTCGCGGAGACGTCGATGCCGTCACCGAGGGGATAGCCCTTGGCTTGGGGCACGAGCTTCGCGGAGCCCGTGGGTGGTACGTGCATGGTGTAGGCGCCGGCTTCGTCGGCGCGGGTGCGCGAGAGGTACTTGCCGCTGCTGTCGAGCAAGTGCACCAGCGCGCGCGGGACCGCGGCCGGCTCGCCGTCGACGCGTCGGATCGCTTCGCGCAAGCTGTCGTATTCCGGACCGGCGGCGATCACCTGCGCATGGTCGCGCCAGTAGGTGGAGCAGCCGTCCACCACGAAGCCGGGGCCGAGCGTATAGACGAATCCGCTGATTTCTACGCCGAAATTCAGCGGTTCTTTGCCCGCGGTGCGCCACGCGAAAGACGTGCCTTCGTTCACGAATCCCGCCCAGGGCAGGGCGCCTTTGGCCGGTCCGAAGCCCGCCGCTTCCGTCGCGAATTGATTCACATTGAGTTGGAAGAAGCCGTGCATCTCGTCGCTCACCGCGTCGAAGGCGATCTGGATCGGATCTTCGCTGGGGTTCTTCAGGCCCACGCGGACGGTCAGCGCTTCGGCGCCAGGTTCGAGCACGTATTCGTACGCTGCCTGTACTCCGTAGCGACGCGAAAATAGTACGCCGAGGGAGCCGTCCAAAAACGGGATGGGCTCGAGGGGCCCAACCACGCGGACCACGGCAGCCTTGCCGTCCGAGCCGTCGTTGATCACGCTCACGCTCTCGGCCTTGATCATCTCGATGCTGAGCGCCATCAACGTCTCGAGGTAGTACGAAGTGCCGAGGGGCTTGCCGTCGTCGCCGACGCGGTCCACGGCAAGGATCTCCCCGCCGCCCCGCGCATAGCCGTCGCTCATGCCCTTGTCTTCGATGTACACGGCGATCTTGTCGTTCGCGAGCACGTAGTCCCCCTCGCGGATCTGCTGGCGGCCGTGAGCGGATTGCGCGATCTGCGCGGCGTCGGTGACTTTGCCGGCGCGGGCCTGGCTCGCGGCCTTGGCGCCGAAGACGTCGGTGTGCCCGATGTCGTCCCCAGCTTCGAAGGCTTCGTTCGGCAGCGGGCAGCTGCCGCCTGGGCCGCCTCCGCCGCCTCCGCTGTCGTCATCGCCGCAGGCGCTCAAAAGGGCGTGGGAAGCAAGAATGACGACGGGAAACGCCAGGGAGCGAAGGTTCATTATGCGCCGAGTGTAGCATCGAGTTGCGCCACTTCTCGGTGCGGCCCGCGCCGCATGACGTCGCGCATGTGCGTAATGACGCGCTGCGGCATGCCGGGGGACGAGTGGAATGGTCGCGCTGCGGACTGGCTGGATGTGTGGCTACGGCTAGTCGTTCTCTCGAAACCAATCGACGGTTCGCTGCAGCCCTTCTCTCCAGTGCACCGTGGGCTGATAGCTCATCATTGCCTTCGCTTGGGAGACGTCCGCCCACGAGTGCTCGATATCTCCCGCGCGGCGTTCGGTGTGTTCCAGACCCCCAGCAAAGCCGTAGATTCGCATTAATTCGTGGGCCAACTCGATCAGAACGACACGTTCACCGGCGGCAACATTGAACGCCAATCCGCTCGCGGCGGGGGCATCCATCGCAGCCAGGTTGGCGGCCACCACGTTGTCGATAAACGTGAAGTCGCGGGACTGGTTGCCGTCTCCGAAGATGAGTGGTGACTTTCCCTCTCGCATGAGGCGTAGCCATATTGGGATTACTGCCGCGTACGGCGACATTGGATCCTGCCGCGGGCCGAAAACATTGAAATAGCGCAGAGCCACAGTCTCGAGACCATGGCCTCGAGAAAACGCAGCCGCGTAGATCTCGTCGCTCAACTTGCTGGCGGCGTAGGGCGACTTGGGCAGGAGCTCCATGCCTTCAACCTTCGGCAGTGTGGGCGTGTCGCCATAGACCGACGAAGAGGAAGCCAGCACGACGCGACGTGCCCCTGCGCGATGCGCGGCCCACAGCACGTTGACTGTGCCTGTGGCATTGACCTCGTGGGTGGAAATCGGGTCCTTCATCGACCGCGGTACGGACGGCAAGGCCGCTTGGTGCCACACGGCGTGGCAGCCGGCGACAGCATCTTCGACCGTGCTGAGTTGCCGGATATCGCCCTCAACGACGCGGATTCTGCCGTCGAGATGAGCCAAGTTCTCGCGCTTGCCCGTGGAGAAGTTGTCAAGCACCACAACCTCAGAGCCCTTGGTGATAAGCGCGTCGACGAGGTGTGAGCCGATGAAGCCCGCACCGCCTGTGACTAGATATCGCATTGCCGCTCTGTTCCCTGCTGCATCAAAGGCCGTGTACCTTGCTGCGATCCCCCGCAACCCCCCGTAGGGCGTCACGGGTGTCGACGATCAGCGTGCCTTCCCGCATGATTTGTTCCTTGTCCATGCAACTGTGATCTGTGACGATGACCAGGGCGTCATAGTCGGAAAGACCGCGCGAGATTGCCACGCTGTTGAGGGAAACGCCGTCTTCGTTGAACACGGGGACGTAGGGGTCGTGGTAAGCGACCTCGGCCCCGCGGACAATCAGTTCGTGCATGATCGTGATTGCGGGGCTTTCCCGGATGTCGCTGACGTCCTTTTTGTATGCGACTCCGTACACGAGGATCTTCGAGCCCCGTACAGCCTTCGAGTGGGCGTTGAGTGCTTCAGCAATACGCTCGACGACATACGAAGGCATTGCGCTGTTGATTGTGTCTGCCAGTTCGATGAACCGCGCCTGATACTTCAACGTGCGTAGCTTCCAGGAAAGGTAGAGCGGGTCGATGGGAATGCAGTGCCCGCCCAATCCAGGGCCGGGGTAGAAGGGCATGAATCCAAAGGGCTTGGTGGCCGCGGCTCGGATCACTTCGAAAGGATCGATGCCCAGTCGTCGGCTCATCATTGCCACCTCATTGACCAAGCCAATGTTCACGGCGCGGAACGTGTTCTCGAGGAGTTTGACCATCTCCGCCGCTTCTGGTGAAGACACCGGTACCAATGTGTCGATAATCTTGGAGTACAGGAGCGTCGCTACCTTTAGGCAATCGGGGGTCGCGCCGCCCAGAACTTTCGGCGTGTTCTTCGTCTTGTAGATCTCGTTGCCTGGATCCACCCGCTCGGGCGAAAATGCAACGAACACGTTCTTTCCCAGTTCGAAGCCGTTTTCCGTGAGTTTTGGAACGAGCACTTCGCTCGTAGTTCCCGGATAAGTCGTCGATTCAAGGATCACGACCATGTCATCATGCTGGTGTCGTGCGATTTCGTCTGTCGCATCGACGATGAATCGCATGTCCGGGTCTTTGGTCTTATTCAGGGGCGTGGGGACGCAGACGACAACCGCGTCGGCCTTGGAAAGCACGCTCGCTTCGGTCGTTCCCGCAAGTCGCCCAGACGACACATGGGGAGCAAGGTCGGATGCGGGGACATCGGAGATGTAGGACTCTCCCGCGTTGAGCATGCGGACTTTTTCGCTGTCTTTGTCCAGTCCCGTGACACGGAATCCCGCTCTCGCGAATTCAGCAACCAGCGGTAGGCCGACGTAACCAATTCCCATCACGACCACGTGGACGTCGGCCGAATCTATGCGTTTCCAGAGGTTGGACATTGCTGTTTCCGGGACGGTAATCGGGCCGGGAGGGAAGCGCACGGCAAAAAGACAAGGCTGGGCGCTCAGCGCGCTCGGGGCCGCAGGTTTGAGATGCACGAGTCCGTTCGCCAATTCACGGCCAATGGTGCCGCATGCGTCCCCCTTTCGCTGCGGCAGGACGGTGGTAGGTTCTCGGACACCGTGAAGATTGCGTATCTTTCTGGCGCTCCGGTGCCGTCTCGGGGGGCGAACAGCGTGCATGTGATGCGGATGTGTCAGGCGATGGCTGAACAGGGGCATTCCGTGACGCTTTACGTTCACAACGGTGATTTGACTGCGAGAAGCGACCATGAGTTCTACGGCGTTGCACCAAGCTTTTCGATTTTGAAACACCCACGGCCAAAGGTGCGCGTCATTGGTGCGATGAGCCATGCGTGTTTGGTGGGTGCGCGGTTCCGGATGCGGAGGTCCCCAGATCTTGTGTACGCCCGCGAGTACTATTGCCTCAGCGCGGTAGCGAAGACCGGCGTGCCATTTATCTTCGAGTCGCACTGGCGACCGCGCAACCGCGGGCAACGATTGCTGGAGGGATGGCTGTTCGCTCAACCGGGATTCCGCCGGTTGGTGGTTATTTCCCAGGCGCTTCGTGCGGGCTATCTGGAGGTGTTTCGGTCACTCCGTCCAGAAAGCGTCGTCGTCGCGCACGACGCCGCTGATCCCGTGCTCGCGCTGCCCAACTCAGACGCAGGCGGGCATCTGCGACTGCAAGTTGGATACGTCGGCTCGTTTTTTCCCGGATACGGGGTGCAAGTGCTGTCAGACTTGGCGAGGCTGAGGCCAGACATGGATTTCCATGTGATTGGCGGAAGTGCTTCGGATGTGCGTCAAGCGAAGGCATGTGCTGGGGCGCTCGCCAATCTCACATTTCACGGATTCGTGCCCCCGGCTGAACTCGCGCCGAAATACCGCACGCTCGACGTGCTCCTGGCACCGTACCAGCCGGACACGCCACACATCGACTGGATCTCGCCGATGAAGCTCTTTGAATACATGGCTCATGGCAAGGCGATTGTTTGCTCAGATTTTCCGGTAATGCGCGAGATCCTGAAGCAGGGGGAAGACGGGTTGCTCGTGAGCGCAACGGACGTCGGTTCGTGGGTGAAGGCGCTCGACGCGCTCCGCGATCCGAAGCGCCGGGCGACCTTGGGTTCGGCGGCTCAGGCCAAGCTGGAGGCGCAATTCACCTGGCGTCGGCGGGCGGAAGCAGTGTTGCAAGGGATCTAGGCGCTGATCCCGTAGATATCCAGCAGCTGCCGGACGTGCGCGTTGACGTCAAAGCGCTCGGCGGCGGCGCGGTTGGCGGACGAATCGAAGCCTTTCGGGACTCGGGCCAGTGCCTTGGCGGTCGCCGGAAGGTCGTGCTCATCGATCACTTGTACGTCGTGCAGTCCGCGGATCAACTCGGGCACGCCACCGACTGGAGTCGTTGCCAGGAAGCGTCCCGTGGCCAGTGACTCCAAAACGGCCATGGGACAGTCCTCGGATGAAGAAGTGAGCATGACCATGTCGACTCTTTTGTAAAAGGAAGCCATGTCGTGCACGTGTCCCAGGAATCTGACGGCGTGGTCGACCCCGAGACGGACCGCCGCCGCCTTGAGTTTTGCCCGATCGGGACCGTCGCCAGCGATGAGTAGCCGGACGTTGTCACCATTCGCCAAGCAAAGGCCCAAGAGCTCCATGGCGAGATCAATACGTTTCACCCAGGTTAGGCGCGCCGCAATGCCCCATGTGGTGCCGGGAAACTCGTCGGGTTCACGGCGCACCTGACTGAAACGCGTCCAGTCGATCGCGTTCGGGAGCACCGTGACACGATTCGGATCGAGGCCTGCGTCGGCGATTCGGGTCGCGCGACTGGCTCGGCTTACGACTAGTATGCGGTCGGCGAGAGATTGCGTCGCGCGGTCGACGCGATTCACGAACAGCCCTTTCCACTTTGAGAGGCCATGTTCGTGGTTGATGACCCGGGGTCGCCCACAAAGTGGCGCCATTGCTCGCGCCGCCCAGTTGGAAAGCAGCATGTGTGAGTGGATGACTCGGGGTCGAAAGGATCTCAGTTCGCGGGCGAGGCGAATCCAGCCAAGTAGGTCCCAGCGGGCGCGCAATCCGATGACTTCTATTCGCACACGAGCGTTTTCGAGCTTCTGCAGGAGTGCAAGTTGATCCCGGAGTACAAAGACCACGGCATCCACGTCGTCGGGAAGTGCGTTTACGGTGTTGACGAGTTGGGCCTCAGCGCCACCGGCATCGAGGGTGCTTATGATGTACGCAAGCCGGGGGCGTTGGGGAGCTGCAGTCAACATGGCTCAGAATTGCGGGATGCACCGGAGTATTCGCATGACGCCGACAGGGCGACAAGGTCGGTTGCGGCGGACCACAGGACGAGACTAGTGTGCCCGAGATGGCGGATGCCGACTCCGGTGCGCGTTCGACTCGCGGAACGGCCAGGCGCGCACGCCTGAAGCGGCGCCGCGGGAGCGCACCAGCGCAGCGCGGGAGCGACTGGGGGCGGCCGTCCATGTTTGCCGCCGCAGGGTTCGCGGTGCTTTCGATCGGTAGTGTCGTCGCTATTGGCAGCGTGCACTTGTGGGCGGTACTGACCGCGGCGTCTATCGGTCTGGGCCTCGCGCTTTTTGTAGCTTGGAATCGCGGTTCTTTGCCTGCGCCGAGCTGGGTTCTGCTGGGGCTGGCTGCGTACACGATCGTGCAGTCAGTTCCACTGCCCGTGGGGTTGGTCAGCGTCCTGGCGCCGCAGAACGCCGACGCCTGGCAGCGCCTATCAGACCTGTTGGGCCAGGGCGTCGTGGCCTCGCTCTCACTGGACCCTGGAGCGAGCTGGGTGGAGGCGTCCAAATGGGCACTCTATGCGGGTGTCTTTAGCATTGCCGCCTTCGTCGGTCGTCGGCAAGGTCCAACAACAGTGCTCGGCGTTGTGTTTGGCGCTGCCATGGCGGTAGCAGTGCTTACGTTGGGGCATAAAGTCGTGGGTGCCACCAAGCTCTACGGAATCTACGAACCGAAATGGGCTCACCCTAACTTCGCGCTTGCGCCGTTGCTGAATACCAACAACCTAGCGGGATATCTAAATCTCGGCGCTTTCGTGGGCGTGGGATTGTTCATGTCGCGACCCGTCGAGCGGATGCGTTGGCTGACCGCCGTTGGAGTTAGCTTGGTTGTCGCGGTAAGCGCCCTCGGTGCGTCGCGCGGCGGGTGGGCATCACTTGCGATTGGTGTGGTTCTGCTTGCGATAGTCCTGCTTCGATTCGCTCGAGCGCGCGGGGCTTTCCAGTGGGTCATGCTAGCGCCATTGGTCGCCATCGCCGCGGGGATGGGACTGTTCTACTCCGCCGTGAGTGGCCGCGTCCTGCAGATGGCGCGCGGTGAGAGCCTGAAGAAGCTAGACCTCATCAGTTGGACGAAGCCAATGATCGCGGACCACCCTTGGTTTGGCGTCGGGCGCGGCGCGTTTGAGTCTACTTTCCCGCGCTACCGTCAGGACACCGGATACCACGCATATCAATATGCAGAGAACGTTGCTGCCCAGTGGATGGTGGAGTGGGGCATGCCCGTCGCGCTGGTGGGTGCCACGGCGCTAGTTGTTTCCTGCTGGCCGGCGATCAAACGTTCACGAATCAGTCTTGCCTCTGCGTGCGCGTTGCTTGGAGTGTTCGTCCTAGTCGTTCACAACATGTTCGACCTTGCATTCGAGGTTGCGTCGGTTTGCATCGCGGTCTTCGGTACGCTCGGCG
>CALMUT010000311.1 GCA_937872925.1 uncultured Myxococcales bacterium
CGCCGCCGCCAAGCCCGCCAAACCCACTGCGGAAAAGCCCGCTGCGGAAAAGCCCGCCGCCGCCAAGCCCGCCAAACCCACTGCGGAAAAGCCCGCTGCGGAAAAGCCCACTGCGGAAAAGCCCGCCGCGGCGCAAGCGAAGACGCCCGCGCCCACGGAATCGAAGGCGGCGCCCGCGGGGGACCGGGCCGGAACGAGTGCCGAGGCGTCTGCGAGCGCGGCGACGTCCAAGGCTGACGACAAAGCGACGCAACCGAGCGAGGCGTCTACGAGCGCGGCGACGTCCAAGGCTGACGACGAAGCGACGCTGCCGAGCGAGGCGTCTGCGAGCGCGGCGACGTCCAAGGCTGACGACAAAGCGACGCAGCCGAGCGCGGAGAAAAGCAGCGCTGTGGAGGCCGACCCCGAATCGGACGGCGGCGGCACGTGACCCGCGCGGCTGCACTCGCGGTGGCCGGCTCGCTGGCCCTGCTTGGTTGCGGCGACTCGGAACCCGCCGAACCTGGCGACCAACCCTGCGCGCCCAAAGTGCAGAACCTGCCCGAGCCCGTGCGCACCACGCCGCGTTGGGCGTTCGAACCGTGGATCAGCAAGGACATCTCTGATGGCCCGGACACCTACGCGTTCGTTGAAGGGTTCCAGTCTCGAGACATTCCCGTGGGGGTGGTCGTGCTCGATAGCCCCTGGGAGACGAACTACAACAGCCTGATCCCGAATCCGGAGCGCTATCCGGATTTCGAGAAGATGGTCGCGGACCTATCCGACCGCGGCGTGCGCGTGGTGCTGTGGACCACGCAGATGATCAACTACAACTCCTTCGACCTCGAACCCGGCGGGGACGCCTACGATGGGCCGTCGCCGAATCTGCAAGAGGGCTTGGACTGCGGCTACTTCGTCGAAGACGGCGATCCTTTCGCGTGGTGGAAAGGACAAGGCGCCGCGCTGGATTTCTTCAACCCCCGCGCCGCGGAGTGGTGGCACCGGCAGCAGAAGCCGCTCTTCGACATGGGCGTCAGCGGCTTCAAGCTCGACTTTGGCGAAGAGTACATCACCAAAGACCCAATGCAGACCGCCGCGGGAGCTATCACCAAACAGGAATACTCCGAGCGCTACTATCAGGATTTCCTGAAGTACGGTCAGCTCACCCGGGGCCGAGACGACTTCGTGACCATGGTGCGGCCCTACGACGCCTCCTATGGTTTCCCCGGGCGCTTCTTCGCCCGGCCCGAACATGCGCCAGTGGCGTGGGTCGGCGACAACCGGCGGGACTGGCTCGGCCTCGAAGATGCCCTGGACCACATCTTCCGTTCCGCCCGCGCGGGCTACGTGGTGGTGGGCTCGGATCTCGGTGGCTATCTCAACGTCAACGATCTGAACGTGCTCGAGGAAGTGCCCTTCAGCCAGGAGACGTTCGCACGCTGGACCGCAGTCGCCGCCATGACGCCGTTCATGCAGCTGCACGGCCGCGCGAACTTGGCGCCCTGGACCATGCCCGTGCGCGCCGACGAGACCGTCGTATTGTATCGCTACTGGGCGCAGCTGCACCACGAGATGGTGCCGTATTGGTACAGCCTTGCCGAGCGTGCCTACGCCGGTGGGCCCGTGCCCTTGACGCCGATAGGCGAAGAGAAAGACTGGGCCGGAGACTACCGCTATCTGATCGGCGATGCGTTCTTGGTCGCGCCCATCCTCGACGACGCCGGCGTCCGCGACGTGCCCTTGCCGGCTGGTTCCCGTTGGCTGTCTTGGTGGGATCTGACCGGGGCGCCCGAGGACGGCGGGAAAACCTTGGCCCAGGTGGATGTCGGCAGCCAGGCGCGCATCCCGCTTTTCCTCAAAGAAGGCGCCATCGTGCCCCTGGAAGTCGACGGCACCCTGACCGGGTTCGGCGCGGACGCGAGCAAGGATGCCGCGATGGTCTTGCTCTGGCCCGGCCCCACGGGCTCCGAGTTCACGCTGGTCGACGCCGACAAGAAGTCGACGCAGATCGAGGCCAAGACTGGCAGTGTGACGCTCTCGCGCGCCCGCACCGCGGTGACCCTGGTGATCCGAGTCGAGACGGCGCCGAGCAGCGTGTCTTTGGATCAACAGCCCCTCGAAGCGGTGGCCGATCGCGCCGCCCTCGCATCCGCCGAGCGCGGCTACTTCGTCGATGCCAGTGGCCGGCTGGCGTACGTGAAACTGCCCGCCTCGGACGCGGCGCAGAGCGTCGAGCTGAAGTAGCTGGCGTTTTGTTTTGGTCGCGGCGCTGGGTCGCGTGGGGCCACGCTTCCCGCGCTGGGCCGCGTGGTGCGCTTGCCGGCGGACGCTCAGCCTTCGGGATCGAGGGGCACGAAGCAGCCCCCCTGGCAAAACAGGGCGCCTTGGATCTCTCCCTCGGCGCAGGAGCAGCAGCCGCATACTTCTTGGCAGCCTGTTGCGCACAGTGGCGGCGGCCCGCAGCCCACCAGCGAACAATCGATGCCGCTGTCGGCCGGCACCGCATCTGGCGCGTCGGCTGCGGCATCGGACGGCGCAGCGTCGCCGCCGGCGCCATCACTCGTGGGCGCGTCGCTGCCGGCATCGGCCGGCACGCTGTCGCCGCCGCTCCGCCCGCTGCATGCCCCGATAAAGGCCGCAACTGCGACGGCGCAAAGCACCGGGACGCTGCGTATGTTTCGAAGCATGTTCAAAACTGGCTCGGACCAGCCGGGGCTGCAACCCGGACCACGCGGAGCGCAGCCTTGCGCTCGGTCGGCGCGGCTGGGGCAGACATCGCCCAACGAATTCTCCGGACGAGCACTGCCCAACGGGGTCCCGTGAGAGAAAAAATTAGTTAGTATACACATCGTTTTTTTTCGCCAGCATTCCCCCTGCGCCCCGGGAGCCAGATTGGGCCTCGCGGGTGCAGGTGGGTCGCTCGCGGGTGCCAGGTTGGTCGCTCGCGGGGGACACGTCCGGGGGCGGGCATGTAGTGAGAGCGCGTAGAGGTACAAGCAATGGAACGAACGAAGATGCGAGCAGCCACTGAACGGGGCTTCGATGCCTGGCGCGCGGCGATGCGCTGGCAGCGCAGTGTCGACCAGGCACTCCGACCCCTGGGGCTGACGCACACGCGCTTCTTGGTGCTCAGCGCCGCGGCGCAAGCGTGCCACGAGCAAAAGGACGCCGTCGCACAAGTCCTGATCGCGGAGCGCGCCGGGCTGGACGCGGCGACCACCTCCGGGATCGCTCGCCGCCTCGAACGCGACGGGTTGATCGACCGCGGCCCGGACGGCGTCGACGCGCGGCACTGGCGGGGGCTCCGCTCCCGCCGCGGCCACGACCCCCCCCGCCGCGCCCCCCCCCCCGGGGGGCCCCCCCCCGCGCGGTTCTTCGAGGACCGTCGCTGAGCCATCATTCTTTGGCCTCGCCTAGCCTCGCTGCTTCGGCTTCGAGTGCCTCGACTGCTGCTAGTGCTTCTTCCGCGGCCGCTTCCCCCTCGATGTCTGGGGCGTGCGTGGCGGTGTCCACGCGAGTCTTGACCGGGCGGCGATCGAGTTGCGCGCGTGCCGCGCGGGCCACGGAAATCAGGACCTCGTCGGCAAAAGCGCCGCGGCTGTCGGCGCGCTTCGCGAGCAGGCGCTGGAGTCCCAGGAACGTGACCACCGCCATTGCTACGCCCACGACCCCACCTGCGGCGAGCACGTAGGGCCCCGCAGCTGCCTTGCTGAAGCCCATGCTCATGGCCAGGAACGCGAACAGGAGTGACCCGCCCAACCCGGAAAACATTCCACCGAAAGCAGCGAGGGTGCCGAAGCCGAGCCACTGTTGTCCGGCATTGGCCAAGGTCTCGATGTAGTGGATGGTGGTCTTGCCATCCCGCGAGCGCAGCGTGAGCTTCGGTTCGACCAGTGGGCCCGCGGGCGTCCACGTCAGCGTGCTGCCCACCGCGGACAGCTGACCCGGGACCCGCATCACCGCTGCGATGCTATCGGCGATTGCGTCGAATCTCTCCGGAGCCAACGCTCCTTCGATCACGATTTCGCGCTCGACGCGTAGCGAGCCGTCCGGCGCTCGTTGCGCGGGTGCGGCTTTGGGTTCCAGCGCGCGCCGGGTGAGTTCCGGCGCAATGCCCAGGGTCGCCAGACGCTCTTCGAGCTCCGCGACGGTGAGCGCCTGGCCCGGCTCCAGCTCCGGCTCTACGGCGGCGAGTTCCGCGGCACGCTGCACCACGCGCCGCGCCTCCGCCGCGGAAATGCGGCGCTCGCGGAAGGGCGCGTCGCTCATGGCGGCGCCTGTGGCCCGCTTCTTCCAAGCGCCTCGCTGACGCTGCCCGGCTCGCGGAAGGGCGCGTCGCTCATGGCGGCGCCTGCAGCCCCGTGCGCTCGCACGCCGCCGCAAACAGCAGGAATGGGGACCGCCCTCACTCGCATTTCGGGCTCTACCATGGCCGAGCTCTTGCTTGAGGGCGAGCCCTGCGGGCGTTTGCCCTGCCTTTGTGGCCGAAATCCGCGCTCCGTGCTACGAGCCGGCCCCTATGGGGATACCACCAGGCTGGGACACCCCGCGACTCGTCGCGGTGGAAACCACAAACCACTGCAACGCCAAGTGCGTCTTTTGTCCCAACAACGCCCTGGCGCGGGACAAGGGCCCCATGGCCGACGACCTCTTCGACAAGATCATCGAAGAGTGTCGCGAGTTCGACCTGCCCGCCATCGAGCCCTTCATCCAGGGTGACCCCTTCTCGGATCCGAAGATCCTGCCGCGCCTCGAACAGATCCGCCGGCGGCTGCCGAATACCAAGCTGCGGCTGTACACCAACGGCTACGGCATGACGCCGAAGAAGACCGACGCGATGCTCGATTTGGGCATCGACCACCTCTACATCAGCGTCAATACGCTCGACGAGAAGAAGTACCGCGACGTGATGGGGATCCCGTTGGAGCGCACCTTGCGCAATATGGAGTACCTCACCCAGCCCGGGATCCGCGAGCGCATCGCAAACAAGATCACCTTGCGCATGACGCGCTTGGGAGACACGACCTTGCAGGAACAAGACGACTTCTTGCGCTACGCCAAGGAAAAGGGCGTGCGTTCCTTCATTGTCGGACTGTTTAACTACAAAGGCGACATCAACTCGGCCTTGCCGGTGCCGAGCTACGGCTGTGAGCACGTACACCGCTTAGATATCCTGGCCAGCGGGCGCGTCACCCTGTGCTGCATGGATCAGGACGGTGAGCATGGTTGGGCGGACGCCAACGAAAAGACCGTGCTGGAGCTCTTCAACCACCCCCGTGCCAAGCAGTACCGGGATTTCCACGCCTCCGGCCGTCGCAAGGAAATCGACCCCTGCGGCACCTGCAACAACTTCTGGCCAGGGTTCAAGGGCCTGAGCCCGCTGCAAGCGGTGCGCACTGGCGCCGAGTATTGCGCGTATATCGCTAAACATCGGCCCAGCGGACGCAAAGCCCCGGGCCTAGCGAACGGGGACGCACTCGTGCAACTGATGACGAAGCATCAAGCGGCATCGGCCCAAAAAGCTCGCGAGCGCGACGACGCTCGGGCCTGAGCTTTTTCCGCAGCTTCGCAGGCCCCTGATCCGCGCGCGGTCTGTCATGCCCAAAGTCGTCATCGATGCTCGCTCGGTCGTAGAGAAGAAGAGCGGGATCGGCAACTACACCGAGGCGTTGGTGCGGCACATCGTGCCGTTGGCAGAAGACGTGGAATTCACGCTGCTGCGCCACCCCGCGGCACAGAAGCCGATCCTGGAGCACCCGCGGGTGCTCGAACTCGCGTTCGAAGGTGAAACGAAGTCTCCGCACACGGTGTTTCGCATGACGCGGCACCTGGATTTTTCCAGCTTTGATTTGTACCACTCCCCCGCGGACTTGGTCCCGCTGCGCCTGCCCTGCCCCTACGTGGTCACGCTGCATGACTTGATGTGGGTCGAGCGTCCCGAGCTTGCCAGTGCTTTCTTGCCGGTGCGCCTGGCCAACGGCGCCTGGTACCGCGCCAACTTCGCCCACGCCGTGCGCGGCGCCCGGGGCATCATCGCGATCTCCGAAGCCACAAAGGCGGCAATCGGGCGCGTGTATCCTCGACACGTGCACAAAGTCAGTGTCGTGCACCACGGCATGGATCACGCGCGCTACAAGCGGCAGAGCGCGGGCCCCCGCTCCCTATTGGACAAGTGGCTCGCGCCAGCAGAGCGCTTCAGCCTGATCGTGGGGCAAGGCTCGCCCTACAAGAACCACGTGGGCATGGTGCGGGCGTTCGTGGAAGCAAGCCGGCATGATCGCGAGCACAAGTTGATCTTGGTGCGTCGTTTCTCGCGCATCGATCAGGAAATGAATCGGCTTTTGGCGCGGCCGGATGTGCGGCGGCAGGTCCTGGTCGTGCCCTTCGTTTCCGACGCGGAGCTGCTTGCGCTGTACGCGCATGCGCAGATGCTGCTCTTCGTCAGCCACTACGAGGGCTTTGGCCTGCCGGCGCTTGAGGCCATGAGCATGGGCACGCCGGTGCTGGCATCGACGGCAGAGGCCGTGCAGGAAATCACCGGGGACGGCGCGCTGCATGTGGACTCCCGCGACCACGCGGCCATCGTGCAGGGCATCCGCCGGCTGGCGACGGACCCGGCACTTCGGGACGCGTTGCGCAGCCGCGGCATGCGCCGTACGCAGCAGTTTTCTTGGCAAAAATGCGCCGAATTGACCCTTGCAGCGTATCGCCGCGCGCTGCGCGGACCCGCGCCCGGCTAGCGGGGCCAGTCGCCTCGCCGACGCTCCGGGCGGCGCCTGGATGCGACGCATCGCGTTAGCAACGCCGTCCGCTGTTAGCACAATCCGTCACAGCGAAAGCCGGCGCGCGCGTCAAGTTGGCGCTAGTATGCGCGCCCATGAAGCGCCTGATCCGATTCTGTGCAGCTCTTCCCTTCGGACTCTTCCTCGCGGCGTCGTGTTCCGCGTCGTCGAGCAATGATCGACCTGGTAGCGGCGGCGCCGGTGGCGGCACCGGTGGCGGCGACATCGACGGAGGCGCGGTGTGCGGGTTCTGCACACTCAAAAGCTATACGCCCTGCGTTGACGGCAAGCCGGGCACTCCGGAAGAGCGTCCCGAAGCGTGCGCGCCTGGTGTGGGCTGCACCAAGTGTGTGCCCGGCGGCAACGTGTGTGTGGGCAACGAAGTCCCCAAGTGTGCGCCGGATGGTCAGAGCATGGACGAAGTCGTCGAGGTCTGCGACGTCAACGCCGGCAAGCTCTGCGGCGACGGCAAGTGCGGCACCGCCTGCGAGATCGCCACGGACCAACCCTCGAATGTCGGCTGCGAGTTCTGGGCGGCGGATCTGGATCAACAGGACGGCTTCAATGATCCCGCAAGCGCCCCCTTTGGCGTGGGGCTTTCAAACGCCGGCCAAGGGCAAGCCAACGTGACCATCGAGATCAACAACGCGCCACCAGGTCAGCCCCTGCAACTGCAGCAAGTGAAGCAAGTTTCCGTTCCGGCCGGCGGGCTGGAAGCCATCACCTTGCCCATTCGCGAGCTGGACTGCGGCACCAAACCCAACGATTACGCTTCCCCCGGCACTTGCCTTTCTTCCAAGGCATTCCGCATCACGAGCAGCTCGCCGATCGTGGTGTATCAGTTCAACGTGTTTGCGAACGCGTTCTCCAACGACGCGTCGCTCTTGCTCCCGACCTCCGCGCTCGGTCAAGTCTACCGCGTGATCAACTGGGGCGCGGGGCACCCCATCCTGCTGCCCCCGCCGTTTCCAAACATCCTCGATCGTTCCTATGTGACGATCGTTGGCACGAAGCCAAACACCCAGGTCACGGTACGCCCCTCCTGGCGCATCAAAGGCAATCCGCCCATCGCTGCGACTCTGCCCGGTGGCACCATCTCCGTCACCCTCGGGCCCTTCGACGTGCTGAATTTGGAGACCGACGACGGCACGACCGCGGACAATGCTGAGAAGATCGCTGACCTGACCGGGACCATCGTGGAATCGAGCCAACCCGTGGCCGTATTCAGCGGCGTGGAAAGCACTTCGGTGCCCGGCCCCTTCAAGATCCCCACTTACCCGGGCTGGGACAGTGGCGACACTTGCTGCCTGGATCATCTCGAAGAGCAGATGTTCCCCGTGGAGAGCATCGGGTCGAAATACGTGATCACCCGAAGCCCGGTGCGCTCGACCGGCAGCTGGAAAGAGCCCGACGTGCTGCGCTTTTTGGGCGTGGCCGAGGCCGCCGAGGTCACCACGAACTTGCCAGCGCCCTACGACAAATTCACCCTCAATCCCGGGGACGTGGTCACGACCCACACGCAAGAGAATGTGGCCGTCAGCTCGACGAAGCCGGTGATGGTGGGCCAGTTCCTGATCAGCAATCAGCGCATCGACGGGCCTTATATTGGCGACCCCTCGATGACGGTATTCCCCCCGGTCGATCAATACCGCACGGAGTACGTCATCTTGACGCCGCAGTCCTGGACCAAGAACTACGTGGTCATGGCCGCGCCGACAGGGGCGCAGATTTGGATCGACGGCAAGGTCAGTAGCTGCCCCAAGGACGCCGCCGGCTTCGTCGACAACACGGCGTTTGAATCCCACGTCTGCCCGCTCACCGAAGGCGTGCACAAGCTGACCGGGGACAAACCCTTCGGCATCGTCGCCTACGGCTACGGCAGCGCCGGCTCCTACGCCTTCGCCGGCGGCGCCGACGTCAAGCGCATCTACAAGCCACCACCCATCCGCTGAAGCCGCCTCTCAGCTACGTCCGAACTCCAGGTCCGCTTGGATGTCTTCGGAGAAAAGATCAAAGCTATGGGGCTCCCGTGAGCGTAGCGGGGAGGCATTTCCCGCGATGTGCGCGTCCAGGTGATCCACGACTTCGCGCCACAAATCCTCGCGCTGACGGCGGAAGAATCCGAAATGCCCCACGCTGCGGGCCTGGAGATCCGACGGCGCGAAACGACGATGGATCAGCGGCGCCGACGCCAGCGCCCACACCATTGCGTCGACGGTAGCCTTGGGTGCGTAGTCGTCGTCGCTGAAACTGAACAGAAGAGTTGGACGATCGAAACGTGCGAAGCGCGCGCTGGCGTCCGCAACGTGGTCCCGCAGGTAGCCTGGAGACAGACACCACTTGGACCACTCTTCAGCGACGCCCTTCGGCAAATCCTCCCCCAATCCGAAACGCCCGGGTGCGTAGCCCCAAAGCCCGCTCACCAGCGGCAGCAGCACTCCAAAAGAACCGAGCAGGCGAGCCTGCATCGCCGCGCTGAACATGCGGTAGTACCCGAGCTGCACGCCCACCATGACGGCTGCATCGACTTGCCGGGCCTCGTCGATCAACCCGGTGATCTGGCCGCCGAAGCTGTGCCCGACGGAAAACAGGGGTCGCGGACCGGCAAGTCGCTGGGCAAAGCCCATCGCGGCGCGGGCGTCGAGCTCCGCCCAGTCCCGCGCGCTGGCCTCGAAGCCCGAGAGTGCCATGGGCCGGCTCGCACCGACTCCGCGGTAGTCGTAGCTGATGGCGAGGAATCCACGCCGCGCCAAGTAGTTGGAAAACGCCGCGTAGTAGCGTTGGGGCACAGCCATGGCGCCATGGATCAGCACCACGGCGCGCGCTTGAGTCAGAGAGCCGAAGACCCGTGCGCCGAGCGAGTAGCCGTCAGCTGCGTGGATCTGTTGGGGCGTGTCAGCCTGAGCCGCTGCTGGGTTCGTCATGGGAAATAGTCTTGGGTTCTCATGCAGCCGTGTCGCGCTGCAAGATCGCAGTCCGCAGCTGCAAGCCACTGCAAACCCGCGCTTCGCCCGTGAAATGACGAAAGCCCCAGCGCAGCTGCGCCGAGGCTTTCGACCGGATCGCGACGCGGCGAAGCGTCAGTTGTTCTTGCCGCCGATGCCGATGAAGCCGCCGACACCGGGCAAGCCACCACTGCCAGGTTTGCCACCGATGCCTGGAAAGCCACCGATGCCTGGAAAGCCACCCGTCCCGGGCTTGCCGCCGATCCCCGGAAAGCCACCAATGCCCGGTAGACCGCCCGTTCCGGGTTTGCCGCCGATCCCTGGAAAGCCACCAATGCCCGGCAGACCGCCGGTCCCGGGCTTGCCGCCGATCCCCGGCAAGCCCCCGAAACCGGGTGAACCACCAATACTGGGTTTGCCACCCGTACCTGGCTTGCCACCGCTACCGGTGCCGCCACTGCTGGCGCCGCCGCTGCTGGCGCCACCGGTGCCCGCACCGCCCGTGCCTGCACCCGCGCTTCCGGCCGATCCCGCGCTTCCAGCTGAGCCCGCAGCACCGGCGGTTCCCGCGCCCCCCGCCGGTCCAGCGCCCCCCGCCGTTCCAGCACGTCCCCCCGATCCCGCCGTCCCCGCCGCGCCGGGCGACCGGTGCGCCGCCCCTCCCGGTTGCGAGAACACCGAGATCGAACGCTA
>CALMUT010000312.1 GCA_937872925.1 uncultured Myxococcales bacterium
CCTCCGCCCAAGCAAAACACCCGGCGCCAGCGCAACCCGGACTCGCAACCCGCCACCTCCACCACCCTCCCCCCAAGCCCCGCCAGCCACCAAACCCGCCATAGCGGAAGCCACCAGCATGAAGTCGCGGTGTACATGCACCAGATCATGTCCGGGAGAGTCGTGTCCCATGCTCTCCGTCGCCCAATAGCCGAGCGCTACTGCGACCGCGGCTCCAACAAGGGCAAACAAGTGTAACCAGAGCCCGAAGCGCCATGCGTCATCCTTGCGGCGCAGAACCGCAAAGAACCAGGCCAGCGTAGCTGCGACCCAGAAGGCAATTGGGAAGTGCACCACCAACGGGTGCATATTCGGCGCGAAAGTCAGACCGGGAAGAAGCTGTTCCATCATCACTCCAAGACGCATGTGCGTGCGCGAAGACGACGCGGATGTGTGTCGTCTCGTAGATGCCCGGCCCACAACGCGGGGCCGGACGGCAAGAGAGGCTAGGCGAAGCCCCGCAAGCGATCACTTTCGGTCATGGTCCAGGCCCTCTTTCGACCGGCCCTGTTCGTCATGGGCGGCCTTGCGCCTGAGGTGCCAGCCCACGAGGGCAAAGACGGCCAGAAGGATGATGCCGCTAGCGATGGTGATGTTCTGACCGTTCATCACGCCTCCTCGAGTTGGCCGCCGTCGAAGCGCGGAATGAACATGGGAACGCGCCGTTGATACGCGCGGTATTCGTCGCCGAACTGCTCGAGCATTTGCTTCTCCTCTTTTCGGGCGAGCAGAGTGTACGCGAGGATGATGATCGGGAACGCGGCGACGGAGACGATGGTCGGCCAGTGCACGATGCCTTCTCCCAAGACGATCAGGAATAGGCCCGTGTACTGTGGATGGCGCACGCGTGCATAAACGCCGTCGGTCATGAGCGTTTCCTCGCGCCTCGCTCGGTGAATACGTCGCCAGCCGTCTACGATGAGAGTGGCGCCGCTGAAAACGATCATATAGCCGAGCACCATAGCCACGATATGTGCGACTTCGGTGCCAAGAAGCTGTGCCCAGAGATTGCCTCCGTCGCCCCACTTGAGATCGAGCCCGAAGTACCGAGCGAGGAAGTAGATGGTCAGCGGGAACCCGTACATCTCAGCATAGAACGCGATGATGAAGGCCTGGACGACGCCGGCGCGCGTCCACTCCTTCCAGCTCTGCGGCGCCAGGTAGCGATACAAAAGCCACGAGGCGATGACGATAACGATGACCGCGACGCCCCACATTCCGACGTGCATCAGCGCGTCTCCCCGCCCGCAAGGGCGTCGATGACCCGACGCGGTCGCTCGTCAGCTTCCTCTGCTACCGCGGCGGCAGCCGAGTTATCGACGCCGCTCATATCTTCGCTCCACGCAGGCGCAGCGCGTTGCCCACGACCGACACCGAGCTGAAGCTCATGGCGGCGGCGGCGATGACGGGGCTCAGCAAGAGCCCAAAGAACGGGTACAGGACGCCCGCCGCGATAGGCACTCCGGCAGCGTTGTAGGCAAACGCGAAGAACAGGTTCTGCTTGATGTTGCCCATGGTGTTGCGCGACAGCCGACGGGCGCGCGCAATGCCGCGGAGATCTCCCTTGACCAGGGTGACGCTGGCGCTCTCCATCGCGACGTCGGTGCCGGTTCCCATGGCGATCCCGACCTGGGCCTGGGCAAGCGCAGGCGCGTCGTTGATGCCATCGCCGGCCATGGCGACGATGCGCCCCTCCGCCTGGAGCTCCTTGATCTTGGCGGCCTTCTGATCCGGCAAGACCCCCGCGATGACATCGTCGATCCCGAGCTTCTTGGCCACCGCCAACGCAGTCGTCTTGCTGTCGCCGGTCATCATGACGATGCGGATCCCTTCGTCGTGAAGGGTGCGAATGGCTTCGGGGGTGCTTTCCTTGATGGGATCGGCCACGCCCACCAGACCGGCCGGTTTGCCGTCGACAGCGACGAACATCACCGTCTGGCCGTCGGCGCGCAGTTTCTCAGCCCGCTCGGCAAGGTGCGCAGCATCGACGCCCAAGCTTTCCATCAAGGCCCTGTTGCCGAGGGCGACGTCTCGGCCGTCGACACGACCCTTCACGCCTTTGCCCGTGACGGACTCGAAGTTCTGGGCCTGCGCGAACTCGATGTCGCGCGCCTCGGCGCCCTTCACGATGGAGGCGGCAAGTGGGTGCCCGCTGCCACGCTCGAGGCTGGCAGCGAGCCTGAGCAGCGTGGCCTCGTCGACGCCGTCCTCAGGAACGACGCTGACCAGCTTCGGCTTGCCCTCGGTGAGCGTCCCCGTCTTGTCGACGACCAGGGTGTCGACCTTGCGCAGGACCTCGATTGCCTCGGCGTTCTTGAAGAGAAGGCCTACGCTCGCGCCTTTGCCGGTTGCCACCATGATGGACATGGGCGTCGCGAGCCCAAGCGCGCACGGGCAGGCGATGATCAGCACGGCCACTGCGTTGATGAGCGCGTGTGCCATTCTTGGCTCTGGGCCGACAAGCGCCCAGACCACGAATGTTGCCACCGCGCTCAGGATAACGATCGGTACGAAGTAGCCGGCCACGGAGTCGGCGAGCTTCTGAATCGGGGCACGGCTTCGCTGCGCCTCGGCAACCATCGCCACGATACGAGACAGTAGCGTCTCGGCGCCCACCTTCTCGGCGCGCATGACGAGGCTACCAGTTCCGTTCATCGTCGCGCCGATGATCTGGTCGCCCGCTTGCTTCTGCACGGGGATCGGTTCACCGCTGACCATAGATTCATCGACGTGGCTCTGACCCTCGAGCACGACGCCATCGACAGGAACTTTCTCGCCGGGACGAACCCGCAGTCGGTCTCCTGCCTGGACCACGTCAAGGGGTACGTCCTCTTCGCTGCCGTCATCCAGCATCCTGCGCGCGGAGGTGGCCGCCATTCCCAGAAGCTTCTTGATGGCGGCGCCCGTCTGACTGCGCGCGCGAAGCTCGAGAACCTGGCCAAGGAGAATCAACGTGACAATGACGCCCGCTGCCTCGAAGTAGACGGCGACTTCGCCCTCCTCGCGAAACGACGCAGGAAAGATGTCCGGAAGTAAAACGGCAATCAGGCTGTAGACAAACGCGACGCTCACGCCGAGCCCAATGAGGGTGAACATGTTCAGGCTGCGGTTCTTGAGCGATTCAACGAAGCGCACGTAGAACGGCCAGGCCGACCAGAGGCACACGGGCGTCGCTAGCGCGAGTTCGAGCCACACGCGCACGCGCATCGACATCAAAGACGAGACTGGGCGACCCGGCAGCAGGTCACCCATGGACACGAAGACGAGCGGCAACGTGAGCGCCGCTGCGAACCAGAAGCGGCGCTGCATGTCTACGAGTTCGGTGCTGTCCTCCTCGTCCGCCACTGCCGTGCGCGGCTCAAGGGCCATGCCACAGATCGGGCAGCTACCCGGAGCGTCGCGCGTGATCTCGGGATGCATCGGGCACGTCCACTCCGCACGAGCCGCGGCGGGCGGACTCGCAAGCTCGAGCGCCATCCCGCATTTCGGGCAGGCTCCGGGATCGTTCTCGCGGATATCCGGGTGCATCGGGCAGGTGTAGACCGCTCCCGGAGCGACTGGCGGTGTCGATGCGGACGGGTCGATCTTTGCCTTGCCGCTCACATGTTCGATGCGCGCGGTCTGTCTGTCAGACTGTCCGTGGCGGTGCGATGCACTCGCGTCGAGGCCCACTTTAGGATGCATGACGTTCCTCCTCTTCATTGATGCGCCAACGGAAGTCGCAATATTCGGCGCCCGAGGCGAGCGTGCCGGCGCGTTGCAACTGGCCGCCCCACTTTTCAGCCAGAGGAAAGTCGAGCTCGCACCACGTAGCTACGCACAGATCGGCTGCGTCGTGTTTCCTGAAAAACTCGGCCACTGGGCAGCGAGTGCAATCGAACGCGACCACCCCGATATCGGCTGGCACATCTCGCCACCCGTACCCCGGCGCGCCGAAGGGGAAGGTGCGAAATAGATCCGTGGCGAGCCGCAAGCGTTTGTGTGGATCGCGCGTAAACGCGGCGGCGAGCAACAGTGGGGGCTCTCCCATCTGCGCGTAGAACCGCCAACCAATGTCGAATATCAGGCGATGCGACTCCTTGGCGGGAATGCCGTGCCCGAGCAACACCTGATGAATGGCAAGAGTGGCCGCCGCCAGGTGGGTCGTGAATACCGCCCCGAGCGTGCGTTCTGTCGGCAGGTCTGGCTCAAGCGCGTAGTAGCGCTCCCAAACCTCGGCGAGTACCTTGTCCACCGAATCTGCCACGGGGGACGCAGTCAGCACCGCTCGCGCGTGGGCTTCGAGCACGGTTTTCCACAAGCCGGCGCCTTCGAGGGCTCCTCTCAGCGTGTCGCCAAGCTGACTACGAAGGTGTTCGGTGACTTCCACAGTGGCTTGCCAATCCCATTCGTCGTCGATGGCCTCCGGTGGCGGGAACTCACCGAGCAAGAGCAGCTCAGGTGCGATCTGCGAAAGCCTGCGTTTGATCAGATCGGGGGAAGCAGTGCGTGCGACGTACTCTCGCGCGATGAACGGCCGGGAAATCTCCTCGAAGCGCGCGTCCGGGGCGAGGACGAAGACGAGGGCTTCTGCGGTCGTCAACGCTTTAGCGTGTAGCATCAGTTCGCTCGGGAACACGTAGCCGTGTTCGTACCCGGCTTTCATCATCTCGAGATAGACTCCGGCGAAGCTCACGTCGCTGAGCCGTGATGCGTAAAAGTTTTCCGCGAGTTTGGCGAAGCGCGCGTAGAAGGCGTGCTCGTCCGCGCCAGGCAAGGCGCGAGTCTGGCGCTTGAAGTGGTGAAACGCACGACGCGGCTGGCCCTGAACGACCGCAAACCAATACAGGATGAAGCGGTCCCGCTGCGGCCCCGTCAGCTCTCCGTACATGCCAAAATCGAGTAACGTGAAGGTGCCGTCCGCGTGGAAGACGATATTGCCGGGGTGCAAGTCCGCATGAAACAAGCCGTCGGATACGAACATCTTGAGCAGAACGTCAACGACGCGAGTCACCAGTGCCTGTCTCACTTCCTCCGGCAGGGACGCGGCAGCCTCTTTCAGGCGCATGCCCTCCACCCATTCCATGGTCAGAACCCGAGTCGTCGTATGACTCGCGAAGACGCTCGGAAAGCGCACGTCTTCGCGTCCCCGAAAGTTGGTGCGGAAACGTTCGATGGTGGTCGCTTCGCATACGAAATCCAGCTCCGCGAGCGTGTAACGCCGGAACTCTGCGAACAACTCGAGCAGGTTCGCTCGCTCCATGCGCTTCGGGAAGATGCGCATCAGCCAGCCGAGACCCGAGCCGATGGCGTCGAGATCCCGGCGAACGTCGCGTTCCAGATTTGGGCGTTGAACCTTGACAGCGACGGGGCTGCCATCTGGTAGTCGAGCACGGTGCACTTGCGCCAAGGACGCAGCGGCTGTGGGTCGCTCGTCGAAGACCGCGAACAGCTCTTCTAGCGGCCCTCCGAGCTCTTGCTCGACGATGTCTTGAATGGTCTGGAAGGGTAGTTCGGGGGCCTTCTCTTGAAGCGCTGACTGGGCTTCGACGTACGCTCTTGGCAGAACATCTGGGCGCGTACTCAGGATCTGTCCGAGCTTGATGAACGTGGGGCCGAGGGCGACCAACGTCCGAACAAAACTCCCGGGAATCGACGGGTCGGCCCTACCAGAGTTGAACTTTCGAAACGCGCGGTATTCCCGATACAGGTTCCACCAAATGACCAGCAGCCGCAGCAGGCGCCTCACAGGGCCTTGCGCGGGAGCGGCTCGCCGATTGCCCGGTGGGGACCGCTGGATACTATTCATTGGTCGTGGTTGGAATGTTGCGTCGCAGGCGAACCTGACCCGAGCTTGGATGGGCCATCCATCATCCCCGTGTGGGTCATGTGGGCGGATTCGAAGTCGCCGCGCGCTTGGTACTTGAGCCAATAGTATGTGGTGCACGTGCCCACGAAGAGGCCGCCGATCACGAGCACCCAGCCAGCGAGCTTCAGCAGTTTCGCTGGGGCGGCTTTGTTCGCTTGGTGCAACAGCACGAGGCCCGTTGCGATTGCAAAGAGCTCAAGCATTCCTGCGATGTCACCTAGAAACTCAGCCATGGCAGTCTCCCTGCGCAGACCCTGGCGTTCGCACTTGTGCTCACCCGGGTTGCGTCTTGTGCGATGCCGTTCGTGTCAGCGGCGTGTGCCCAACCGGTGCAAGGCACATACCAAGGCGAAGCGTCCGGTAAGGGAAGAAGAGCGGCTTGTCGCTCTTGAGACAGGCGTTCGTACACGCTGGGATGCACGCGGCTGTAACCGCGGCAGTCACAAGTCTGTGTCTGTACTGGTCACTACCCAGGCTCCGCCGCCCTTGAAAAGCAAACGCCGCGGGTGTGGCAGCGGGCTTGCATATGGATTCCGCGGATACGAAATCTGTCATCCACAGCGCGCTGTGCGCGCCCACAAGGAGATCGCTGACATGAAAAGGTTTCTCGGCCTCACACCATTGCTCGCCCTCACCATAGTCGGCTGCGCGGGCCAACCCCCGGGAAGTGCGCCACACGATATGAGCGCGGCGGATCACAAGAAGCACGCAGCTACACACGAAAGCGAGGCTGAACAGCACGAGGCTGCCTACGATCCGGACGCTGAAAAGCGACGCGGAGGGAGTCAGACGTTTCAAGACTTCCAGTACGGTCAAGAAGTGTACAATCCGACTTCGAAACACCTGGGGCACGCGGAAGAGCACCAGGAAACCGCCGACGCGCACCGCAAGGCGGCCGAAGCACTGGAGTCCTTCACTGACGGCGAGTGCGCGAAGTTTCCGCCAAAGACGAGATCGGTATGCCCCATCATGTCTGTGGTCACAGCGGCGGAGGATGTGAAAGGGGGAGCGAAGCTCACCCTCAAGGACGGCGTACCCACCGATGCCGTCTTGGCCCACATGCGCTGCCACCACGCATTCGCCGCCCAGGAGGGTCACAAGGGAATGCCAGGGTGTCCGCTCTACTTGAAGAATCTGGAACTCAATGCGGACGGCAAGAGCATCACGATCACCAGCGAAGATAACGCCACAGAGAAGGAGATCAGGAAACGCTCAAAAGCGCATGTTCACAAGTAGATCTGGAGGGAAGGGATTTGGACATGTCCGGCGATCTCGACCAGTCGCACAACGACGCGGCCTTCGTCGAGAGAGTCATGGCGCTTGACGCTGAGTTGTCCGCGGACGGCGCGCGCTCCCTTTGCGAGCTCTCACGTCGGCACAAGGTGAGCTGGGAGGTGTGGCCGGAACGGCAGGTGTTCGACGGCGTCGTCTAGCAGATTGGGATTGAGCTGGACCTTGCGGGGCGATTCGAAAGGCCTGGCCAGTAGAGGTGTTTGAAACGGCGTGAACGCGCGGAGATTGCCCACGCGCTCAAAACGATCGCTCTATTCCTGCTCCCGGAGTCAGGCCGCGCGAGTCGCTACGACATCGAGCAGTACTCGGGAGCCGTCCGCTATCCCAATGACACTAGTGCAGGCGGATACGTCACGCTCACCATTCGCATTTTGCACCGCGGTCGCTTTGAGGCACCACCAGATGAGTGCGAAGTCAGATGCCTGGAGGAGATGGAGGCGAAGCTCCGCGCACTGGGCGCCCGGGTGACCTCGCGGCGTCTCGGTCAGCCTCCTTCGAATGTACCGGCGAGTGGTAAAAAACCGGGCGAATCAGGATGACGGATGATGCGGGCGCTCCGGACACAGGCCGGGGTCATCAGAATGCGCCCCGGCGCTGGGAAATCCGCACGGCATGGTTGCTTCGCCTGGTGATTCTCAGCACAGCCACGGCCCACCTGGTGCAAGGCAAGTACCTGTACGCTCTACTTTGTTTCGTTGTAATTCTGGTCGTTGTCACCCCGCCACTGCTCGCGCGAACGAGCCGCGCAAACATGCCGCTCGAGCTTGAACTCGCGGCTCTATGGGGAGCGGTGAGTGACATGAGCCTCGGGCGTCTTGCGGGTTTGTACGCTGGCACGCTTTGGTTCGACAAAGTGCTGCACTTCGGCAACTCCGTGCTACTCAGCTTCTTGGCGTTCCTCATCGTCTACGCCCTCCGGTTCACCGGGCGACTCCGTGCCTCGAGCTTGGTCTGCGGGATCGGCATCGTGCTGCTTTCGCTCGGGGTCGGCGCGCTGTGGGAGATCACCGAGTACGCTGTCGACCTCGCGTTCAAGGAGGGAGCGCAGGGGTCGCCCGCAATGAATCCCCTCGACGATACGATGTGGGATCTGATCCTGGACGGTGCGGGAGGGGTATTGGGCGCGCTACTCGGGTCGGCTTACATGGGTTGGTCCCGGCGGTCTGCCGACCGAATCGAGGGTTTTGCGAAGCTGGTGCTCGGAGAGGTCGATGGCTGACAAGACCACGGCGTTGCAGCCGAATGCGCGCCGCTCCATCGACGCGACGCTGCTACCGATCAATCACGGAACTCGCTCGGAACGAGATCGTGCTTCTTGAGTAGTCGGTAGAAAGTGCCTCGCGGCAGACCCGCCTCGGCAGCGCCGGCCGTGACATCCCCTCCGTGTCGGTGCAGTACGTCAGAGAAGTACTCACGCTCGAACGACGCCATCCGCTGGGCTCTCAGTTCAAAGAAAGCCCCGCCGCCAGAGTCGCCGCGGTCCATCGATCGGACAACGATGTCGTCGGGAAGGTCGTCGACGGAGAGTTGTACGCTGCGCGCCAGTGCCAGGATCCTCCGTATTGCGTTCTGCAGTTCACGAACATTGCCTGGCCATGGATAGCGCTGCAACACTTCCAGACACTCCGCGTCGAACTCGGCATCCGGTTTCCCCATTCCTGCCCCATAGCGGCTAAGAAAGCGCTCGGCCAGCAGCGGTATGTCGTCGCGCCGATCCCGAAGCGCTGGAAGTTCCACGCGCGCGACGTGAATGCGGTAGTAGAGATCCTCGCGAAAGCGTTTTTCGCGCATCTCAACGTCAAGGTCTCGGCTGGTGGCGGCAATGATTCGCACGTCGATCGGAATTTCGTCTTTGCCGCCAACCCGGCGCACTCGTCGCTCTTGAAGCACACGCAGCAGCTTAGCCTGCAGCCGGAGGGGCAACTCCGCGACTTCATCAAGAAAAAACGTCCCCTTGTCGGCCAGTTCCAGTAGGCCGGGGCTCCGCGCGTCCGCCCCTGTGAAAGCGCCCCGTTCGTGCCCGAACAGTTCGGACTCCATCAGGTTGTCCGGGATCGCGCCGCAATCCACCGGGACGAAGCGCCCGCCGCTGCGCTTCGAGCGAGCGTGAATGCTGTGCGCGACCAACTCTTTGCCCGTTCCGGTTTCTCCAAGTATCAGCACGTCCGCGTCCGTTGGCGCCACGCGTTGAATGATCTCGAAAACTCGCTGCATCGGTCCGCTTTTCCCGATGATTTGATCGAATACGTATGTGCGACTGACATGTCGGCCCAGAACGTTGATCTCGGCGCGCACGGTTTGACGACGTAATCTGCCGCACCGAGCTTTAGTGTTTCCACCGCGGAGTCGACGGTGGGGAAAGCCGTCAAGACCAACACTGGAATGTTGGCTTGGTAGCGACGCGCCACGCGCAGCAGTTCGACTCCGTCGACGTCGGGCATGCGGACGTCAGTGATCAGCAGGTCGAAGTCGTCAGTCTCTAGACGACGCGCGGCGCGCGGGCTTTCCTGCTCCACGACGATCTCCACGTTGGGCAACTGCGATAGCGTATCGGCACAAACCTCGAGCATGCCCACTTCGTCATCGACGACCAGGACGCGCCACTTAGGCATTTGCGGTCAATTCACTGACGGGGAGATGCACGGTCATGATCGTGCCTACGGGAGAGTTTTCACGAACGTCGATGTGTCCATTGTGGCTTCGGATCAAACCGGCGCAAATGGATAGCCCGAGGCCCGTTCCTCGGCCGGCTGGTTTGGTCGTGAAAAATGGGTCCCAGATGTGCTCGAGCGCATCTGGGTCGATGCCGTGTCCGGTATCGGCGATGTCTATCTGCAACCAAGGCGCGCCGTCTTCATCTTTCGCCGCCGTAAGCGTGGTCGACAGCTCTCCGCCATCCGGCATCGCGTCGATGGCGTTGAGTAGCAGATTCAGGAACACTTGCTCTAGCTCGCCGGCGTTAGCGACTACCGAGACAGAAGTGGATTCAAGCGAGTCCTTCAACGAGACTTTTAGTCCCCGGGCACGCTGTTCGACCAGGCTCAGTGCAGAACGCAAAGGTGCCCGCACATCCACCGGGGCGCGAGCGCCAGCAGAAGGCCTACAGTAGCTCAGCAGTCCCTGCGCAATGCCGGCGACCCGATCGCTCTGGTGTACAATCTTTTCGAGTTCGGCGATGGTCTTTGATGACAACTGCTCGCGGTGAATCGACAAAAGCAGCCGTGCTTTGGCGCTGATGATCGCGATGGGGTTGTTCACCTCGTGCGCAATCTGTCCTGCTAGCTCGCCTACAGCCGCCAGGCGGCCGGCACGGACCATCTTCTCTTGAGCAATCTTGTCCTTTGAAATATCCTGCGCCAGTTCGGCGATCTTGTGTATGCGCTTGTCTGGACCGCGGATTGGAGCCGTGGTGACGCGAAAGACCCGCTGTGCACCTGATCGCCATAGCGACGGGTCAGAGTCGCCCGCTGGAATCGCCCGTTCCGTGACTTGCGCGCGGCTGCTCGCAGCACTGGCGACGCCCGTTGAAGAACCAAGCGCGGGGCCATTCGCGCTAAACCAGTCTCGCCAGCGCTTGCTCACCCAGTCCGTATTTCCCTCCGCGTCGACCACGCGCAGGCCCGTGTCAGTCGTGTCCAGTGCTTGCTCGAGTAGTCGTCGCTCAGCGAGCGCTTGGTCGGCGAGCGCCTGCAACGCTCCGCGGTTAGCTCGGTCACGCCCGGCGAGGGTCGTGACGAAGTAACTCACGAAGAAGAGTACGGCTCCGTGCAGCAGGCAACGGCTGCCCACGTACAGCCAATCCAGAGCAGCGTGGGCGTGGCCGCTCGTCCCGTGGGGCACGATGCCAAGGGTGTAGTGCTGGAGCACATGGGTTGCTTCGAGCAGCGCCATGCCGACAAAGAGCGCAGTGGCGAATCCCGCAACTGCGTAACACTGACGACTGCGGAGCAGAGTGCCGGCAAGCACGACCTGAAATAGACTCAACAGGCTCAGAGGGTTCTCGATCCCACCCGAGAAATGGAGCAACACCGTAAAGATCAGAAGATCTACGTAAATCTGCAGAGGAACGAGCCAGGCCACGTCCGCCCGACGTCCGAGAAGCCAGTAGACAATGTTGGTGGCTGCCAAAAGCCCGAGGGTCCCCACCAGTGGCCACCACAGCGCATGCGACAGAAGATGAAGGGCCTGAACGCCCAGAATAGTCAGCGTCAGCGCGGCTAGAACTGCCAGCCAGCGTAGCTTGATGATCCAGCGCGAAGCGTCGTCGAGCCCATCCGCGGCGAAAACCAAGCGAGAGAGGGGAGGCGATTCCTCACGGGAACTCTCGGGCGACTCAAGCACGTCGAGTTCCGCCGTGACGCCATTCGCGCGTGGCGCTGCCCCGGTCGTCGTCATTGTCTTGGGATATCGGAGAGCAACCCGCATGCCGAAGTGGGTGATTGGATCACGCAAACGATCTGTTGGGCTCAGAGCCACAGTTTTCGTGCGCCGTTCCTGATTTTGGGAATACCGCTGGCGCGTGTCACGAAGTTGGGACGCTTTGCGCGTGCGCAATCGCCCTCTACACTGGCCCGGCTGCCAGACCTGAGTCGTGATTCGGTTCCAAATCGCGCACTTTCTGCGTCTCCATGCGTGGCTACACCGCCGTCGAGACGGTGGTCCGAATGACTTCTCTGGGCTGGTGCTCGGTACATGGGAGTCAAGAGGCTCCTATTCTCTCAGGATCTTCGGGGTTTCGGTATCGCTGTCGCCTTACCGCGCAGTTCTTGCCCCCAAACCCAGTCTAACGACGGCGTCTTCGCAAGCGTTGCGTGCAGCACCTGTCCTGGGCGGCGTGGCACGCCATGTGCTCTTGACAAACCCCGGCGATGAAACTCCGCATTTCTGCGGCGCGGTGCCGTTGGTGGCGAGCGGTAAGAACGTCGCCAGGCAACGGAGGTGTGCGATGGGACAAATGCATAGATTATTCGTGGTCCTCGCGAGCGGATTGCTGATCGTGGCGTGCGGCAGCTCGGATGAGGATTCCGGTCACGGAAACAACCCGAATTCTGAGCCCATGACTGGGCGACTGGCGGCGTTTCAGACAGAACTCAAAGAACTCGAGGATCTGATCGTCGGCCATGAAGCCACGGTCAAAGGGGCCGCAGATCTGGCGGCGGTTACCACGGAAGAAACGAAGTACATGGCTGATGCCAGCGGTCATCAAACTGAGATGGGGCACAAGGCTGAGGAGATGATGCCGTGCACCCATGAAGGTCACGGCCCCCACATGGACGCGCTGATGACTGCGATGGGGAAGCTCAAGACGGAGCTCGACGCGCACTCCACGAACATGAAGAACGCGGCAGATCTCGCGGCTACCCAGACCGAAGAAACGAGTCACAACACCGCCATGAAAAAGGTGCTTGGAGAAATCCGGACCGAACACGACGAGATGGCCGTAGACGCTGCGCAGTTTTCTTGTCCGATGGAGGCCGCGCACTAGCGACGCTCCGCGCGTATCGGCGCGCGCAGGCTCGGGCGGTCATAGCGACATGTCGGTCGCACGCCCGAAGTGCGCCTGGACGTTTCCGCACGGCCCGGCCAACGAGACAGCAAGGATGAAACAATGAATCGAACATCGCTCTTGGTTCGCGCTGCGTTCGCGACGGTCGTGCCGCTATTGTTGTTGATGCTGCTTGAGAGCACGGCGTCAGCGATACCGGCGTTTGCCCGCCAGTATGGGCGTGACTGTCAAACCTGCCACGTCGCGTTCCCGAAACTGACCCCCTTCGGGGAAGCGTTCCGGCGCAGCGGTTACCGCTACCCAGGCGGACACGACGAGGACTTTCTCGCGGCGGAGCCGGTGTTCCTTGGACGTGAGCAGTACAAGAAG
The DNA here is from genome assembly GCA_937872925.1 of uncultured Myxococcales bacterium. Taxonomy (GTDB): domain Bacteria; phylum Myxococcota_A; class Polyangia; order Polyangiales; family Polyangiaceae; genus JACKEA01. The sequence continues at coordinate 13,056 of CALMUT010000312.1, forward strand.
CTCTTTCCGCACACCGTGTGGCCGGGAAGTCTACCGTCGAGGGTTCAGCTTGCCGCCCAGATCGCTCTCAGAGCGGACTATGTCCGCGATCAAGAGCCCGAACTCAGTTTCGCAAACTTGGGCGGTGGGCTGACATTGAACCTCGCGACCAACTTTGACCAGACGTTCTCAGCATGGGCTGGGGTCAAGTTCCAATCCACGACGACCGGATCGGTGGAGACCGAGATGGAGCGGATCTTCGGCGTCATCAAACCATTTGATGACCCGATCGTGACCTTTCGCATCGGGCACTTCGATCCGGAACTCTGGGGCTTTTCAAACCATCGCACCCTGGGATTCGCGCCATGGCTCATGGTAACGCCGGTGTTGGACAATCCGTTTACGCCACACCCTGCACAGAACGGCATCGAAGCTCAAGGCGTGGTGGGCGCTGGCCGCCTCACCTACAGCGTCGGTGTAGTGGAAGGAGGGGGCGATCGCGTGAATAACTTCAAAGACGTCTATTCGCGCCTGGCCTACAAGTTTGGCGGCATGCGCCTCGACGGTTTGGAGGTGAGCAGTCAGTCCGCTCAGCCCTGGCGTGAGAAGAGTCTGCAGATCGGAGCGTTCGGATATTTTGGTCAGTCCGCACTTGGCGATCCCGAAGTTGCCAGCCAAGAGGACCGATTTGTGATCGCCGGTGGCGACGCGAACATTCTCTGGCGGGACTTCAACTTGATTCTAGCGGGTGGGGTCGGCCGCAATCAGCGGCCCTCGCTCATCGAGCCCAATGAGCAAGCCAATAGCCTGCACACAATGGGTCAGCTCGACATCGTCGTCTATCCTTGGTTGATACCGACGCTGCGCTATGAGCGCCGCGAAATTGCGGGCGTCGTCGGACAACGAGCCAGCGGAGGGGTGTACTTCCTCCTGCGCGCGAACGTCCGAACTCAGATCCTCGCGTCAGCGGAAGGCGACGCCGACGCCCTTGATAATCAGCGCGTGCTGGCAGGTCTGAATATCGTGCTCTAGCACGGAGGAAAGCACATGAAACACACGCATCTACTCTCGATCACCCTAATGGCCGCGGCTGCACTCGCTTGCTCAACGGAACCCGTGCAGCGGCGTGTGTCCTTGGAGTCCAGCGCCTCCGGGATCCCAGCGGGCAGCTCCGGCATTCTAGGAGACGAACTAGAAGTGGAATTCACAAGCGCAGAGCCTTTGATGGACGGCAAGCGCCACGTGCTCTGGGCCGAGCTCCGCTCCTCCACAATAGCATTGGCTGAGATTGTAGCCGGTGCTCACACCGAAGTATTTCCGCAAGACGTTGGCGTCGCCGTCGTTGACATTCAAGAGGTTCTGGTGACGGAGGAAGACGCCGCGGGGAGCCTGCCAACCGCTCCCTCAAAAGCGGTTGTGGTGCGAGGAGAACTTCCAGGTCCGTTGATGTTCGGCGGCATGCTCATGGCCAATGACTTCGCTGCCGCGGCCGGCACGGCCGACCTGGAAGACGACACGATCCGCGTAGCGACTTCCGGGCTCCCGGACCTCCCGGCCGGTTTTCGCTACGACATTTGGGTTGGATTCAGCGCTACGGCGGGTGGCGGTAGCAGCACCCCCCGCACCGTCATGAGCGGCGGCCACGGGAGGGGAACTGAAGCCGCTCCGCAACCGCTGCGCATTGGTGCGCTCGCTGGAGCGTCGGCAGCATTCGACACGGGTCGCTTCCTGCCCGTGGCTACCGAGGTGCGCCTGACGATCGAATCCGATGGCGGCCATCTGGACGCCGCAGCCGCCGCTCGAGTTCTACAAGGCGCTGTCGTGACGACGGCGGACGAAAGCGGCGGAGGCGCAGCCGAAAGCGGTGGTGGTTCTCCGGAGCACCTGCATTGACGAACCAAACAATGATGCGAAAGCGAAGGGTACAATGTCAATTCTCAAGCACGTAGCAGCGTCCCTCCTGCTTCTCACTGTCGGCGGGGGTACCAAAGATCTCGGCGGAGTCGCCACTGGCGCGATGGCTCCGGGTGCGGGAGACAATGTACCCCCACCGACCGAAGTGCTGCAGGAAGACGAGGACGAAGCGGACGACAGCGCCGGCGCCCCCACACAAGTGGCGCCGCAAACGGCGCAGTGTTGTGCTTGCTCGTGTCCCGCGGGGCAAGCGGCGGGCGTCAGCGCTACCGCTGGCGACGCCGGCACGGAGGGGGAAGACGACGCCGCACCGCCAGCCGCGGTTGTGTCGGCGCGAGCGCCAGTACCGGCCCCCACCACGGCACCGACGGGAACGATCGTTGGAAAAGTGACCGCGCCGTCGAAACTGGCACGCCTCGTCGCCCTCTATGTCGAGGGTGCTGCGACGAACCCAAAGCGAGGCATGAAGGTTTCCGTAAATCAGTCGAAGATGCAGTTCATCCCCCACTTTTCTGCTCTGTCCGTGGGTGGCAAGGCGGTTTTCTACAACGCCGATCCGTTTCCTCACAATGTGTTTTCGCCGGACCACGGTGGCTTCAACCTGGGCACTTGGGGCAAGGGCGGTGCTCGGGTGTACCGGTTCAAGAAGCCGGGAATCTACACGATACTTTGTTTCATGCACCCCGGCATGCTCGCGTTCGTCGCGGCCGTGCCTTCCAGCTACTTCGACACCACGAATCGCAAAGGTGAATTCAAGATCAAAGCCGTGCCCAACGGTAGCTATCAGCTCGTTGCCGTCGGACAGAAACTCAAAAAGGTCTCAAAGCCCATCCGGGTCAATGGGGACGTGGTGACGATCGATTTTAACATGGAGAAGGAATGATGACCCACCGATGTATCGCGACGGTATCACTTTTAGCAGTGTTGGGGGCGAGCGTCGGCTGCGACGAAAAGCCAGCGCAAGCCACCTCGAAATCAGACACCCCGACCAAAACAACGGCCGGCAATGCACCCGTGGCGGCTGCGAACAAACCCTCTGCCCCAGCGGCGGCGACTGAACTGCCCGCGGATAAGAAGCCGGACGTGGAGCTCCGTATCGAGGCGGTTGGAAACAACATGGAGTTCGACAAGAAGTCGCTCACCGTAAAGAGCGGCGCGAGGGTCAAGCTCGTGTTTCACAACAATGCGACGGCGGAAGTGATGAAGCACAATTGGGTGCTGACCAACCCGGGCACCGACCAAAAAGTCGGCGAAGCCAGCACCGTAAGGGGAGAAGCGGCGGGATTCATCGACCCGAGTCCGGACCTGCTCGTGCACACCCCTCTTGCGCTTGCCGGCAAGACGGTCGAGGTCGAGTTTACCGCGCCAGCGCCAGGCAAGTACCCCTATATATGCACCGTGCTCGGCCACTACGTAGTGATGAAGGGCGAACTGATCGTCGAATAGGGCGCCACCAGGCGAGCCGCGCATGGACCCGCGGGCACGACTTCGCACAGCTCACTTTCTCCGACGCTAACGGGAACTACGCCAACGATAGCTGTCGAAGCGGGCAGCTGGTCGGGACCGCAGAATAGTCTCAAGAGCACTAGCGAAACTTCGCAACGCCGTTGGCTCAACCCGCCGCACTACTTGCGCATGGCGCTGCTAGCAGCTGCGCGCGGGTTCGGCGTGCTGCGCACCCGCGTGCTGGTCACCCCTGCACGCCCGTGTGTTTTCGCGTCCGCGCAGCAGAAACGGTGGCCAAGAACTACGAACGCAGCGATTGCGCAAAAGTCCGCTTACCAGGGCGCGGGTTACCGGCCTGGTTATTGCTTGTTTGCTTGAGAGCTAAACCAATAGGAGGTTTCCCATGCCCCGAATGTTCGTTCCTTCGATCGCTGCGTTGGTGCTTGTTGGCTGCGCCATGGACATGGACCACGATGAAATGAACGGCGCTGTTGCTGACGTACGTGCAGAGGTACAGCGGCACAGCAAGACGTGCCAGGACGCCACGACTACCGAGGCGACAACCACCGAGCTCGGCCGTCACGATCTCGCCATGGACCGCATGCTCGGGCGCATGGAAGGCGCCATGGCCAACATGCGTGGCATGCACCACTGCGGCAACATCGACGGGGTGGCACAGGACTTCACGCACATGCGAGAAACACTGCAGGCGCACCGCAAGCGCGTTGTCGAAGCCAGGGACTTGGGCGAAGTTCACGAACACTGCGCGAGCTATGGCAATGAAATGATGGGACTATCTGATACCGCCATGCAGCAGATGCGCACCCAGGGCTGCATGTAATTCTACGT
>CALMUT010000313.1 GCA_937872925.1 uncultured Myxococcales bacterium
TGGCGGGGTCCCCAGGCACGAACGCCGGCAGCGTCACTCCTACGCGCGGGTCGTCGCTTTGCGTGATGCGTCTGACCCGCTCCGGCGACAACACTTCGCCCAGCACGTCCTCAACGGGCCGCCCTTTGGCCTTGTGGGCGATCTCCCACATCTCTTCCGGCGAGAGCAGGCCGCGCCGGAACGCCTCCACGGCGATCTCTCGGGTTTTGGGTCGTGCCATCGCGTCTCCGCTGCGAGGCTAACACTCCGTCGCAGGCCCACAAAAGACGCCGTGGGCCGCCGCCGCGGCAGCCGCCCACGATCGGGGTCTCGAGACTGTGGCTACGGCTGCTCGACGGGTTCGTAGCTCTCCAAGTTGATCGGGAAGGTCTGGTCTTCGCCGCCTACGACGGCTTGGCAGTTGTGGTGTGCGAACTTCCTCAGGAACTTCGCGGTGACCTGCTCGAGCTTGTTGGGCTTCGTTTGCTCCAACGCCTTGTTCCACTGGCGGATGAAGTTGTTGCAGGGATTCGGCGGCGCGGTGGGACGCAGCTGCCCGGGCACGTAGCGCGTCGCTGGATTGCGCTGGAAGTAGCCAATGCCGTTGCCATTGACGCCCGTGATGACGTCCGTTGGCTCATCGAAGCCCACCACCACCACTTGGGTCGTGTGCGAACTGCTCTGCGCCAGCCCGGCAAATGCCAGCACCGAGATTGCCCCCAGAACACCCTTGAGTCGTACCCGCTTCATCCCGACCTCCACATCCATGTGAACGCGCAGAAAACACACCACGCTAATTTAAGACTTTAGGCGATACGCCGCTCCTCCGTCAAATGATCCCTAATGATTTCAAGTAGGTAGGAGCTTTACCCACCTGCACGCATTCACTGCGCGGAGGTGTGCTGCCGCGCAGTGAATGCACGGCTCACGGCCAGTGGCCGATGACGGCGCTATGGGCCGCAGCGACTACGGCGCCTCTGCAGGCTCGTAACTCTCGAGATTGATGGGGAAGGTCTGATCTTCCCCCACGACGATGGCTTGGCAGTTGTGCTTGGCGAACGCACGCAAGAAGCGAGCGCTGACCTTCTCGACGCGGTGCGGGGGAACCTTGGGCAACACTTTGTTCCAGACCCGCGCGAGGATGTTGCAAGGATTGGGCGGAGCCGTCGGCTTTATCTTGGCGAGCCTATACAGCGTCTTGTTGTGCCGCTTGAAGTAGCCCATGCCCTGACCGTTGACCCCGGTCACGATGTTGCTCGGCTGATCGAAGCCGACCACCACCACCTGCGTCGAATGAGAGCTGCTCTGGGCCAAGCCCGCAAACGCCACAATGGACAGTGCCCCGAGCACACTATTGAGTCGCATCCGTTTCATCCCGACCTCACATCCTTGTGAATCGTGAGCGCAAAAATAGGCGTCACGCTAATTTAAGATGTTAGGAGACGAGCCGTAGTACCGCAAACGGAGGGGTGCGCGCATTTCGTCCCAGCGACAGGGTGGGAGCGTGTCCTACTCCCGGAGCGGCTGTCAGCGGATTGCGCGCCGCATGGCAAAAACGCAAAGGAAACACTGGGCGCGACTGTGCCGCCATGTGCTCACGATGCCACATGGGCGCACACCCACCCATCTTCACCCCGGACAAAAATTTCACCCCCTGGGGTGGCTACAATTTCATGCTGGGCACGGCGGATCCAGCCGGCACCGCCAGTGGGGCGCCGGTCTTCTCTTGAACTTCCTTGGCGGTCACGCCCGGGGCCAGCTCGCGCAGGACCAAACCGTCGTCTCCAACGTCGATCACCGCAAGGTCCGTGATGATGCGATGCACGACTCGCTTTCCGGTCAACGGCAGCGAGCACGCCTCCAGGATCTTCGGTGCACCCTTTCTGTTCGTGTGCTCCATGATCACCACGACACGCTTGGCTCCGTGCACCAGATCCATGGCGCCGCCCATGCCTTTGACCATCTTGCCGGGGATCATCCAGTTCGCCAGATCGCCGTTTTGAGCGACTTCCATCGCTCCAAGGATGGCCAAGTCGATGTGGCCGCCCCGGATCATGGCGAAGCTGGTAGCGCTATCGAAGATGGAAGAGCCATCGAGCATGGTGACGGTCTCTTTGCCAGCGTTGATCAAATCGGCGTCTTCGCTGCCTTCGACCGGGAATGGACCAATGCCAAGCAGACCGTTTTCGCTCTGCAGCATCACCTCCACGCCCGCGGGAATGTAGTTCGCCACCAAGGTGGGCATGCCGATCCCTAAGTTGACGTAGTAGCCGTCTTTCAGTTCCTGGGCGGCGCGCTGTGCGATTTGCTCTCGGGTCAACATTGCTCGCTCCTCAGCCTTTCGCCTGTACGGTTCGGCGCTCGATCCGCTTTTCGTGTTTCCCCACCACCACGCGCTGCACAAACACGGCCGGCGTATGGATCTGGTTCGGGTCCAGCTCGCCCACCTCGACCAACTCCTCCACCTCTGCGATGGTGATCTTGCCGGCCATGGCGCAAAGCGGGTTGAAGTTGCGCGCGGTCAGTCGGTACATCAGGTTGCCGTAGCGATCGGCCTTCCAGGCTTTCACGATGGCAAAGTCACCGACGATGCCGCGCTCCATCACGAAGGGTCGCCCGTCAAACTCGCGGGTCTCCTTGCCTTCGGCGACCTGCGTTCCGTAGCCGGCCGGAGTGTAAAACGCGGGAATGCCTGCACCCCCCGCCCGCAAGCGTTCCGCCAGCGTGCCCTGCGGCACGAGTTCGACCTCCAGCTCGTTGGAAAGGAATTGGCGCTCGAACTCCTTGTTCTCGCCGACGTAGCTCGACACCATCTTCTTGATCTGTTTGGTGTCCAACAAGAGACCCAGGCCGAAGTCGTCCACGCCGCAGTTGTTGCTGACGAACGTGAGATCCTTGACGCCTTTTTCGCGTAGGGCCCGGATGCACAACTCTGGGATGCCACACAGACCGAAGCCACCGGCGACAACCGTGGCGCCATCCGCAATGTCCCGCACGGCTTCTGCCGCGTCCTTGACCACCTTGTCCATAACCGGGTGGGTAGCATTGCCGCGGAGGCGGCGAAAGGCGCTCGCGGGTCGCGTTAGCGAAATCCCAGCGCCGCCCGCTGGGCCGGGCGCTCGCGGGTGTCCCCGCGGCGCCACAGCACGCCGTCCAGGGCGTAGTGGGTCGCCTGCGGCAGCGAAAGTAGGGGCACCAAGAATGCCAGAGCCAAATCTTGGAGCTGCACACCGCCGCCGCCGAAAAGCCAATCGCGCTCGTGCCACACCAGGCGATCCCAAGCGAACTCTTCCAGAAACGCGATGATCAAGAGCAGAAGCACAAAGGCACCGAGCCCCGCGGCGGCGATCTGTGACGAGAGTCGTTCCGGCGCCAGCTTTTGACGCTGCTTTGCGTAGGCCCAGAGCAAACCGATATACGGCACGCCATGCACGATCACGTTGGTGACCGTGAAGTCGAAGTCGTTGTTGGTGGCGACGATTCCGACGTACCAGGTCGCAGCTGTCGTGATCACGACCAAGACCTTGCCCGCGTGGAACACTCGCGTCGTCACCGCGATATGAAGTTGCCGGACGAAGAACAGGCCGAGGCATAGCAGCCAAAGCGCGAACGCCGGCACAAGGAGCGGCCGCAATGCGCTCGACAGGTTCACGAAGTCCCCCGGCATGAACCACGCAATGCGCGAGTGCTCCAGATTCGCATGCCAGTACAGCAGCGGGTACAGCGTCGCGGCATAGATGGCCGCGTCGTCGATGAAGCGGTCCGCGCGGCGAAACGGCCCGCTCCGCGCACGATACACCGCTACCCAGCCGACTTGTTGGCGCACAAAATGGAATACCGCGACGTAAGCCAAGAGTCGCCAGAAGGTCCCGGGGCCATGCAAGTAGGCGACAACGCCCAGAACGTAGACGCCCAGGGGGATCAGCGAATAGCGATACGGGTGCTGGCGCAGCTCGTCGCGGTCCAGGTAGGTCCGAAACAGCGTCGACCAAACGTGCGCAACGTCCACGCCAAGCACACACAGCAGCCAACCCCACTCCGGCAGCGCTCCCGGGGATATCCCGAGAGCACGCCCGACAACCACGAGCCCCAGCGCGAGCGCAGCGCTGCCGCCGAAAAGCGCCAAGTCGGCGTGTCGACCGAAGAGCCACGGCCCAAAACTCATGGGGGGCACGCTGGGGGCGACGCTCGCCATGCCCCGCCCTATGGCACGGCCACTGCGGGTAGGAAAGGACGGTACGGCCCACTGCCTCTGCCACCGGCTCTGCCGCGGTCACCGCCGCGCCCGCTCCCACCCCCACCGGCTCTGCCGCCAACACTGCCGCCCACTCTGCCCCCGTCACTGCCACCGGCTTTGCCGTCAACACTGCCGCCGCCACCGGCCCTGCCGCTCCCACCAACGAATACGCAGCTCAGCCGGCCCGTGCGCCCAAGGCCACGACAACTTCTTCAGCGGCGCGCAACCCCTGGTCTTGGGCTTCCTCGAAGAGTGCCACGCCGGACAGATCCGAATGGGCGAAGTGAAGCGCCCCGAGGGGCTTCTGGGCCAACTGGCGCGCGCCGCTCCACTGAAAGCCCACACTTGGGCGCACCATGGCGTGGCCCCAACGCCACACGTCGATGCGCTCGACGTGATCGCGAAGGTCGGGATGCGCCACACTCAGATCATCGAGGATCGTCCGACAAAACTCCGCGTGGCTCGTCTCCATGATGCGGCGCCGCGCAACCTTGGGATCGGCGTCGACTAGGGGCAGATAGTACGTCCACACCGTGCGCCCCAAGTCCTTGAGCCGTTGGTGCGTGGCGACGACGTAGCCCAGCGACGCGCTGTCGTAGAGCACGTTGTCCCAAGTTGGCTCGAAACCTTTGCAGCGCGGCCGCCCGGATAAGTGCAGATTCGCCACCAGCCAAACGCCGTAGCTGAACGCTTTCAGGAATTTCGGCGGCTGCTCCCGGTAGGGACGTACTATTCGCGCCACTACAAACTTCGGCACTGCCAGGATCACCCGCTCTGCGTCGACGCGCTCCAGTCGCTCGCTTTTGACATTGAAAATCGACAACTGCGCGCCCGTCGGTGTCGGCACCACGTCCGTCACGAGGCGACCCAAACGCAGCCGCGATCCCGCCACGCTGCTCAGGTGGCGCACGATGCGACCGTTGCCTTCGGGCCAGGTCAAAAAAGGCGCGCTGCCATCGCCGCCCCCGCGTGCACGAGACGCGAAGTAGAACAACATGGCCCAGGCACTCGTATGCTCGAGAGACAAGCCGTAGTCGTCCCGACACGCGTACTCCACGTACCAGCGGACGGCCGGCGAGCGGATTTTCAGCTTCTCCAGGTACGCCAGGGCGCTGATGCCATCGAGAGCGGTCACGTCCGCGGCGTCCGAACAGCGGCGCACGGGCAATGCAAAAGCACGCCTGCCCTGGCCGTCGCGAAACCGACTCCAGCGCGCAATGTCGGCCTCGAAGCGCCTAAGCTCCTCGCGCTCGGTCGGACCCAGGCGGGATGCCGGCAGCAGGCCCTCCTGCCAGAGTCCGTCAGCGAAGACTCGTTCTTCGGGAGCGCGGATGCGAAGCGCTTCCTTACCCATGGGCGTGGGCTCGGACTGGGAAAGCGCACCCATCTCCTGAAGCAGTTGCACCAGGCCGCGGTTTTCGGCATCGGGCACCGGGACGTAGTGCGCGCCCCAGGGATACGGTACGACGCCGTCGGTCCCGTAGGCGCTGGTGCCTCCAGATTGGGGTTCCAGATCGAATAGCTCGAAGTCTCGCTGGCCCAGGCGATGCAGCCGCCATGCGGCAGAGAGACCACTGGGCCCGGCGCCCACGATGGCGATCTTGACCCGCCGGGCCGGCCCGGACGCCCGCTCGACCGTTGCGTCCCGGAGGCGGTGTCCGACGGGCATCGCCGCACCGCGGATGGCGCCGGGCACGGGGCGCGACTGGCACGCGGCAATGGACAGTGGCGCGCCGGCCAGCCATGCCATGACAGCGCGGCGCGTGAGCGTCATGAATGCCGGCGGATGCGTGGGATGCCGATCACAGACAGCAGAAGGTGATCGGTCCTGTGGCCGAAGCTGTGCCAGTCACCTGCCCGCCCTTGGGTGGACAGGTGCCCGTGGCCACGAGCTTTCCGGAACGCGTGTCTGCCGGCGGCGCGCCGCCGGTGCCTGGAGGAAATACCGTGAGCGGATCCGGATCGACGGGGATCGCCACGCAGGTGTTGGGCGTCGCGACGGGCGTTGGGTTCGCGGTGCAGGTGTCGTTGGTGTAGAGCGTGAGGCTGCCGGTGCACGCCGCATTCGGAGGATCACAGGTGCACGCGCTGCAGTCGCGTCCGTCGCTGAAGCTCTGGTGCGCTAGCGTCTTTTTGCCGAAGGGCGATGGACACACTTCGTCGCCGGTGCGGTAGATGCATAGGCTGTTGTCAAATGGCGTCCCCGGGCGCGGCATGCAGGCTCCCGCGCCGCAGCCCTTTCCGCCCGCGGGCGGGTCGCCGCAGGCGCGTACACTTTGATTCCAGGTCGGCGTTGGGATGTTCTTTGTGCCCGTCTGCCCCGACGTGCACGCGCCGCCCGGGGAGGTCAGCGGCCCCATCCAAACGCCTTTGGCGCCAGCACCCGTCGCGGAGATCAGTGTCGGGATCAGTTCGCAAGCCGCAGTGCTCGGAACCGTGATGTTGTTGAAGGGGGCGGTCCCGCATTCAAGCACGCCCGCCTTTCCACCCCAGCAGTTGCCCGCGGCACAGGTGCCATCGGTCATGAAGACGATGGAGGCCTCGCAGGTGACGCCGCTGCTGCCATCGCAGCTGCAAGTGGGGCAGGACGCGCTGCCCGGATTGAGACCACTGTTGGCGTTTTGCTTCACGGTCGTATAGACGCCGGACTGCAGGCAATCCGGCGGCGCACCGGCTCCGGCGTAGAGCGCCACCGGCCCGGTCCAGCCGCTCGGGATGATGGGCACGCAGGTGAAGCCCGCCTGACATTCGGCATCCAGACAATCGACCTGGGTGTCTCCATCATCGTCCACGCCGTTGGTGCAGTTCTCGCCAAGGGCGCCGCCAACGCCGCCGGTCGCGCCCCCCGCTCCACCGGTCGTGCCGCCGCCGCCGCCCGTCGCGCCGCCCGCCCCGGTGCCGCCGGTGCCGCCCGCGCCCGTGCCGCCCGCGCCCGTGCCGCCCGCGCCCGTGCCGCCCGCGCCCGTGCCCGCCACTCCGCCGCTCGCGCCTCCAATCCCGCCACCGACTCCGGAGTCCGAGCCGTAAAACTCGTCATCCTCGATGAACGTGTGGTCTGGAAACGCGCAGGCCGCGAAGCCAACCACGGCCACACCGCTCGCGATAGCAAACAATGCACGGGTGCGGTCAGAAATGGCCACCGAGGGTTACTCCTGAAAAGGCGCGGCTAGCGCCGACGTTGACGTCCAACTTCCTAGTGCGCGCAGTCTCCGCGGATGAGTCTGCCTTGCCGCCTCGGCTGATGAGCATCACCGTGGCGACACCAATGCCCACCACGCCAATGCCCAGGGTGACGTTCGTGAGCAGCGCTGCGCGCTCGCCGTCATCTTGCAAGGACTGTTTGGAGCGAGGACATACGTCGTTGCGACACGCATCTTCGAGGTCCGACTCCGCGGCGTTTTTCTGCAAAAAGAAGAAGCCGGACGCGGCCAAGCTGGCCACCCCCACCCCGCCAATGATCCACGGCAGCGCCGACTTCGACGGTTGTACGTCCACGGTCGCCGGGGGTTGTTCCGGCGGCGGCGTGACGGGCGTGCCCGTGTCCGCCGGCGACAGATCGTCCGGTGCAACCAGGGAGATCTCTTTCACTTCACCTTCGGCGACCGTGACGTTCTCTTCGAACTGACCCTTGGGAACTCGCGCCACGATCCGATGGGGTCCCGGGTCGACGCCGACTTCGCGCCCCAATTTCGCCTCGCCCAGCTCCACGCCGTCGAGCTCGATGCGCGCGGACTCCGCGCCTTCCCCACGCACGATGACGAGCTTTGGAATACGCGCCTCCAACGCTTGGCGCGCCTTGGCGATTTCTGGCAGCTCGGACGCACTGGCTTGCTCGGCTTCGTATTCGGCGACGCGATAGTCCCCGAGAGCTTCGTTAAGCCGTCCCAGATTCTCTTTGCAGCGCGCAATGTGGAAACGCACTTGGGGAGTGAGTTTCACCTTGGCAACCTGCTCGAATTTCGCGAGGGCGCTGCCCCAGTCCCCTGCAGCCTCCAAGCTCAGTCCTTGTTTGTAGGTTGCCCGCGCTTTGGAAAGCTCCTGCGGGGTTTGCGCCCAGGCAGAAGTCGCAACAAGCACTGGGGACGCAAGCAGCGCTGCCGCCAAACAGAGCGAGAGAGAACGAGTTCGCATCACGGGTCCCCAAGAGTCTACTCCATCCACGGCCCATGCTCGAACCCTCGCTTTTGGACCGGAGCAAGCCGGCACGGCTGCCAGTCAGGGGCCGGTAAAAAAGCCCCGGGTGGCACGCTCGGCCTCGGCGACGAGACGGGAATACCCGTCGAAACGCTCGTCGGTGCTGCCCGGAGGAGCACGCGAGACCGGAGGCTGTCCCGGAACTGGGGTGGCGCTGCGCGCCGGCCCGACCGCATAGCTGAGCACGCTCGACGCCTTCGCGCCGCGATCCACTCGAGCCCCCGTGCGTTCGGAGAGATACTCTACCAAGAGGTCCAGGTCCTGAGCGACGTTGCCGGAGCTGCCGGGCAGGAACGAAAAGTCGAAGGAACGCGCATCCACTCGCGCGACCCACGCCACGGTCGCAAAATGCAGATCTGCTGCGGCGAAGGCGTCGAAGCCCCGCGCTTCGCTGACGGCGCGCAGATCAGCGGCGCTCTGCGAGACCGCTCGGAAGCTGGCGCTCGAAGACGTACGGTTTTGGGTCGTGCGCTGCCCGAGCTGGACTTCACCGCGAACAATGACCAAAAGCGCCTTGGACGAAACCTGCATCGAGCGCTCCGTGAGGTGCAGGGTGAGCCGCTCCGGCCCGAGCTCGAGCCCCGTGAGCGGGACGACGGGCCGCATGGGATCTGAGGCGACGGCCGGATCGACAGCGCAGGCGCGGAACCCCTGGTTCGACAGGACCTCGGCAAGGGCTTGTGCCTGGGCTGGGTCGCCCAGGGGCTTGACCACACCCCAGAAATTGGGCTTGAGACGCGTGCGCAGATCGTAGGCCAACATGCCCGTGGCCCCCGCGAGTCTGGCGTAATCTTCGTCGCTGCCCGCCCAGGGCGGCCCGACCATGACAATCATGCTGCAAGTGCAGCGTACCCGGCTTCGCCCCTTTGGCCGAAAAAAAGGCGCCCCGGCCCCAGAGTGCGGTCCAGGTGGTCGCACTTCCGGGCGGTTTCGTGTAAAAACGCGGCTGGGTGGAGCGGCGCAAACGCCTGTGGCCCCCCCAGTCCGGAAAGAGACGCCATGGATATCAATTGGGCACCGTTCGCAAAGGCACTCGTCGCGTCGGTCGTGTACTCGCTGATCGGCATCGTGATGTTCGCCATCAGCTTCTTTGTGATCAAGCTGGTCACCCCCTTCTCGATCCGGAAAGAGATTGAGGAGGACCAAAACACCGCCCTGGCGATCATGATCGGTTCCGTGATCCTTGGCCTCAGCATCATCATCGCCGCCGCCATCGGCGGCTGATCCACCACACCGCGCCTCCGGGACCGCGCAGCAATTGCCAGCCGGCTGGCGCCCCCCCAGGCAGGGAGCTCGTCCGGGCATCTTGCTGGGCATGGTGCTGGTCATCGCCACCGCTGGACTCGTCTACGAGCTGTGCATGGCAGCGGTCGCAAGCTACCTGCTCGGGGATTCCGTCCGACAGTTCTCCCTGATCATTGGCGTCTACCTTTCCGCGCTCGGACTCGGCGCCTATCTGTCGAGTTTCGTCGATCGCCATCTGGAGCTGCGCTTCGTCGATGTGGAGCTGTGCGCGGCGTTGGTGGGTGGGTTTTCGGCGCCGCTCTTATTTGTCGCCCACGGTCTGACGACGTCGTTCCATCTGGTGCTGTACGCGACAGTGCTCTTGGTTGGCGTGTTGGTAGGACTCGAATTGCCGCTGCTGATGCGCATCCTGCGGGACAAGCTGGAATTCAAGCAGCTGGTCGCACGCTCGCTGACCTTCGACTACGCTGGCGCCCTGCTTGGGTCCGTGGGGTTTTCCTTGGTGTTACTCCCCTACCTTGGGCTGACGCGAGCCTCCTTGGTTTGCGGGCTGCTCAACGCCCTGGTGGCCCTGGCCTCGACCTGGGTCCTGCGCTCCGACGAAAACCCACGAGCCATGATCGGCGGGCGGGTGCGCGCCCTCGTGGTCTGCGCGCTTCTAGGTCTCGGCCTGGCGGGCTCTGGGAGGTTCGTCGAACTCTCCGAACGCTACCTATACAGCGGTCGGGTCGTGCATACAGAACAGTCACGTTACCAGCGCATCGTCCTGACAGAACGCGGCGACAGCTTCCAGCTGTACCTAAACGGCAACCTGCAGTTCTCGTCGGATGACGAACACCGCTACCACGAGGCGCTGGTGCACCCCGCGCTGCAGATCAGCGAGCGGCGAGCCCGAGTGCTGATCGGTGGTGGGGGCGACGGCCTTGCGGTGCGGGAGATCCTCAAGTGGCCTGGCGTGGAGCGGGTGGTGGTTGTGGATTTGGATCCCGCGATGACCCGCCTTGGCACCAGCGACCCCAGACTGAGACACGCCAACGAGGGCGCGCTCTCCGATGCGCGTGTGCAGATCGACAATGGCGACGCCTTCATACGCTTTGGCGAACTCAAAGCGCACTTCGACGTCATCGTTTTGGATTTCCCGGATCCTAGCAACTATTCCCTGGGCAAGCTGTACAGCGTCGAGATGTACCGCAAAGTTGAGCGGCTGCTGGCACCCGGCGGAACGCTCGTGGTGCAGTCCACCTCTCCGTTTTTTGCACGCAAGGCCTTCTGGTGCATCGAAAAGACGATTGCGCAGGCAGGCCTGTCCACCGCCGCCTACCACGTATTCGTTCCGTCTTTCGGGGACTGGGGATTCGTGCTCGCCAAGCGCGGGGCCTTCGCCGTGCCAACATCGAAACCTCAAGTTCTCGTGCGCTATCTCGACGACCGGGCAACGCGCTCTCTTTTTGCCTTCCCCGACGACATGAGCCCGCTGCCGGTCAGTGAAAACAGGCTCGAGACTCAAGCGTTGGTCAGCTACTACCTAGATGAGTGGGAGCGCTGGAACTAGCGGGCCCAGCGCCCCCATGGGTGGCCGCTTCAGATATGCCTATACTGCCCGGCATGCGACTTTCAATTCTTGCCGCGGCCTGCGCGGCATTGAGCACCTTCGGGGCCACGCCTGCCCGGGCGCAACCGGAACTGAAGCAGGGTGGCTCCCTAGCGCAGCTCTTGGTCACCACGCCGCCGATCCCAAAGGGCGCCTTTGGCACGCTATCCATCGACGCAACCCCCGAAAGAATCGTGAAGCGCAATCTGGAAGCCGCGGCGGTGCTGTATTCCGCTGCGGCTTTGGAAGAGATGCAGCTCTTCGCCGTCGCGGATCACCTCGCCGACAAGTTCGTGAAGGGCCTGTTGCCGCTGCGGGGCTCCGCCGCAGACAACATGAACCAGTGGGTTCGCAACAGTTCGGATCGCCTCACGGAGCAGGAGCGGCGCTCCATCTACGGCCACGTCTTGGGGGGCACCCAAAGCAGCGCCGCGTCACCGAATGCAGAGTTTGCGTCCCTGTTGGCTCGGTTCCTAGCGTCTGTGTCCGACTACGAACGCCAAGCGCCCCTTGCCAAGACGAAGAAGCGCCCAGGCGCCGAGCAAGTGCACCAAGCCGCTCGGGATCTCGCGCTGAATGTGAGCAATCGCACCTACGGCGCTTCGCATTTCGCCGCAGCGATGCTGGCCCGCCATATCCGTGCCGCGGCGCAGCTCTTATCAGATCCGGCCGTGCTCGGCGCGTTCGGCGCAAAGGACATGTGGCAGTTGGTCGAACAGGTGTCCAAAAAGGAGCTTGGCAAGACGGCCAACACCGCCCGCCAACGGACGATTGCTGAGTCCGGTGCGTCCATTTTGAACTGGCTGGGCCAAGTCTCGCAACCCCTGGGCACAAGCGGCGGCGCGGCCGCGGTTGCGGACTCCATGACGGAGGCGCGGGTGTCCAAAGCGGTCGGCCGGCTGAACCGAGTCCTGACGTCCAAACAAAAGCTGCTCAGCGCCGAGGCGACAAAGACCGCCACTCAAGTGCGCGCGCTGTGCTTCGACAAGCAGCGACGCCTCGTGGCCTGCCAGGTCAAGCTGAAAAAGTAGGGTCGCCTGGTGCGCCCAGCCGCCCCGCAAGGCGCAGCCACTGGCTATTTTCGGGGCTGGCGCCCCTCAAGATGAAGCGCCTGAGCACTCCGACGCCTCGCGCCGCCGGGGCGAGGCGACATTGGCACGTGCCGTCTTTCGATTTGCTAAAGCCCGCGGCATGAGCTTCGCACTCGTTGCTGTAAGTCTTGTTGTCGCAGCCGCAGACCGGGTTGTAGTTCCCCGAACAAGTCTTGGGCCGCGCCATGCAAGTGCCAGTCTTGCCCTTGCCACACAGCGCGCTCGCTTCTTTTGCGCGAGATGCGCTGTTGATGGCAATTCTGGCTCGAATCCCCGGCGCGCGGGGGCCGACGACTGCCGCCGGCCGGACGAACCGGTCCTGCACGGGGCCGCGGACGCGCGCGTTGGGGTCGGACAGCGTGGCGGAGCTCCTGGCGTCCGGGGACGGGCGCGCTGCCGGTCTGGACGATCAAACGGCCCCGCAGGGCCCGGTGGCAGCTTTGTCCACTTACTTCTGACCGAAAGTAACCTATCTACCTTGGATTGGAGCGTTCGAGAGCCGTGCGATACGTAGTTGCAGCCGTGGCAGTGTTGGTGATTCTGGGAACCCTCGGAGCCATCAAAGCGTCGCAAATCGGGTCCCTGATGGCCTTCGGCAAGAAAGCAACAGCCGCGGGCCCGCCGCCGGAAGCGGTCGCGGTGACCGAAGCCAAGAGTCAGACCTGGGAAGAAACCCTCGATGCCGTCGGCAGCGTTGCCTCGTCGCGAGGCGTATCTGTCAGCGCGCAAGCCGCCGGTGTGGTGACGCGCATTCGTTTCGAGTCCGGCGACGTCGTCAAACACCGCCAGGTCCTGGTGGAACTCGATACGCGAGTCGAACGCGCGCAACTGGCCTCCCAGCGGGTTCGTCGCGACCTGGCGCAGCTCAACATGAAGCGCATGCGTCAGCTCGTGGCCAGCGGCGTGGGCACCCAAGCGGAGCTCGACAACAACGAATCCGTACTGCGCTCGGCCGAAGCGGACATCAAGTCGATCCAAGCGCAGATCGCCCTCAAGATCGTGCGCGCGCCTTTTTCAGGCAAGCTTGGCATCCGCGCCGTGAATGTCGGACAATTCCTGAGCGCGGGCACGCCCATCACGGAACTGGAAGCCGACCAAGGCACGTTCGTCGATTTTACCTTGCCGCAGCAAACGCTCTCGCAGCTGTCCGTCGGCATGGCCGTGCGCGCTTCCGTCGAAGGGCAGACGGGTAAAGCGCACTCGGGCGCGATCAGCGCCATCGACCCGAATGTGGATCCTATCACGCGCGCGCTCAAGATCCGCGCCACCGTTCCCGACAAGGAAAACGAGTTACGCCCGGGCATGTTTGCCCGCGTCTCCGTGGTGCTACCCAAGCGGCGCGGCGTGGTTGCAGTGCCGGCGACGGCAATCCTGCACGCTGCCTACGGAGACTCCGTGTTCATCGTAGAACCGAGGCCAGCGGATGCTCCCGGGGCTGAAAAGACGCCCGACGGGAAGCCGATTCTCGTCGTACGTCAGCAATTCATCCGCAGCGGCGGAAGTCGCGGCGACTTCGTAGCGGTGGAAAAGGGCGTTCAGGCCGGACAGCGCGTCGTGAGCTTGGGCGCTTTCAAACTCCGCAACGGCGCGTCGGTGTTCGAGAGCGATAGCGTGAAGCTGGACCCAAAGCTGGATCCAAAGCCGCAGAACCGTTGAGGCGCTGGTGAAGTTCACGGACATCTTCATTCGACGCCCGGTATTGGCGATCGTCGTCAACCTAGTGATCATCGTTGCAGGCCTGCAGGCGATCCGCTCCCTCAACGTACGCCAATACCCCAAGCTGGAAAGCGCCACGGTGGTGGTACGCACGGCGTACATCGGCGCCAGCGCCGACCTGGTGCGCGGCTTCATCACCACGCCGATGGAACGCTCGATCGCCGCGGCGGAAGGCATCGACTACATCGAGTCCAGCAGCGTGCAGGGTCTTTCGACCATCAACGTTCGCTTGAAGCTCAACGTGGATTCAGGAAGCGCGCTTGCAGACATCTCAGCGCGGGTGAATCAAGTGCGCGCCGACTTACCGCCGGAAGCGGAGATCCCCGCGATCAGCATCGAGCCCTCCGACGCGCGCATTGCGGCGATGTATTTGAGCTTTGGTTCGGACATCCTGGAGAGCAATCAAGTCACCGACTACTTGATCCGCGTCGTGCAGCCGCGGCTGTCCGCGATTGAAGGCGTCCAGCGCGCGGACATCCTGGGCGGTCAAACCTTCGCAATTCGGGCCTGGTTGAAGCCGGAAAAGATGGCCGCCCTTGGCGTCACGCCCAATCAGGTGCGCCAAGCGCTAGCGTCGAACAACTACCTGGCCGCGGTGGGCCAAACCAAGGGCGCACTGGTGCAGGTGAACCTGACGGCTGGCACGGACGTGCAGAGCTTGGAAGGTTTTCGCGAGCTGATCTTGCGCCGGGACGGCGATACTTTGGTGCGGCTCAAGGACATTGCGGACGTGGTCATGGGCGCGGAGACCTATGACCAAGACGTTCGCATGTCCGGCAACCGCGCGACGTTCATGGGCATTTGGGTGTTGCCCAGTGCGAACTCACTGGACGTGATTGCGCGTGTTCGCAGCGAAATGGAAGCGCTGCAGGCAGATCTGCCGTCGGGTATGACCGCCGGAGTGGCCTTCGACTCCACCAAGTATATCGATAGCGCGATCAACGATGTCGTGCGCACCTTGCTCGAGACCATCGGCATCGTGATCTTGGTGATCTTCCTGTTCATGGGTTCCCTGCGCACGGTGATCGTGCCGATCGTCGCCATCCCGGTGTCGCTGATTGGCGCCATCTTCTTGATGCAGGTGCTGGGCTTCACCGTGAACCTGCTGACGCTCTTGGCGGTGGTGTTGGCCGTTGGGCTTGTGGTGGACGACGCGATCGTCGTGGTGGAAAACGTCGAGCGCAATATTCGGTTGGGGCATTCCCCGTTCCAGGCCGCGCTGATAGGTGCACGCGAGCTCGTCGGCCCCGTGGTGGCCATGACCGTGACGCTGACCGCGGTGTACGCGCCTATCGGATTTCAGGGCGGCCTGACCGGCGCGTTGTTCCGCGAGTTTGCGTTCACATTGGCTGGCGCTGTCCTCATTTCGGGGGTGGTGGCGCTGACGCTGTCGCCGATGATGGCGT
This sequence comes from uncultured Myxococcales bacterium, assembly GCA_937872925.1. Classification (GTDB taxonomy): domain Bacteria; phylum Myxococcota_A; class Polyangia; order Polyangiales; family Polyangiaceae; genus JACKEA01. The sequence goes on from CALMUT010000313.1 coordinate 15,460, forward strand.
CCAAGCTGCTCAAGAGTGACGCTTCGCAGGGCGTGTTGGCTCGGGCCATCGATCGCGGCTTCAGTGCGATCCGTCGGCTCTACGCGCGCTTGCTTGCAGGCTCTTTGCGCCGACGCGGCGCGGTCTACTTCGTGTGGGGCGCGCTGTCGCTCGCGTGCGTGCCCATGTTCATGATGTCGCCGGCGGAGCTGGCCCCGAACGAGGACCAAGGTGCGGTATTTACTGCGCTGGACGTGCCTGCAAACGCGTCCTTAGAACAACTCACGGCGAGTACGGAGGCTGTGGACGAGTTGTTCAAGTCCATCCCCGAATTCCATCACAGTTTTCAGATCACGTTTCCCGGAGGGGGTTTCGGCGGCGTCATCGCCAACTCGTGGGACGAGCGCGACCGCGACATTTTTCAGATCCAGGGTGAGCTGACAAAGAAATCGGGAAACCTGACGGCTGTGCGCGCGCCCATGTTCGTGCGCGCGCCGCTGCCGAGCCCCGGCCAGTTCCCGGTGGAAGTCGTGATCGCTTCGACAGCCAGCCACGAGAACATCTTGGAGTTTGCTCACAAGTTGCAGCAAGTCGCTGCCAAGAGTGGTCAGTTTGCCTTTCCCCCCATGATCGACGTGCGGATTGACCAGGAAAAGACGGACATCGAGCTCGATCGGGAAAAGATCGCCACACTCGGCTTGAACATGCGGGATGTCGGCACGGACTTGAGCACGATGCTCAGCGGCGGCTTTGTGAATCGCTTCAACATCGATGGCCGCAGCTACAAAGTCATCCCGCAGATCCAGCGCTCGTCCCGGCTCACGCCGGACCAGTTGAACGAAATCTACATCACGGGCCCTGGCGGACGTCCGATCCCGCTTTCCTCCGTAGCAACTTTGAAGCAGGGCACCGAGCCCCGCACCCTCAATCGCTTTCAGCAGCTCAACGCGGTCAAGCTCTCGGGCATTGCGACGCGCTCCCTCGAAGGTGGTCTGAATGTGATCGAAAACGCCGCCAAGGACATGCTGCCCGCCGGCTATCATGTGGACTACACCGGTGAATCGCGCCAGCTACGACAAGAAGGGGGCAAGTTCTTACCGGCCATGGGCCTCGCGATCTTGCTGATCTTCCTGGTCTTGGCGGCGCAGTTCAACTCCTTCCGCGACCCACTGGTGATCCTGGCAGGCTCGGTGCCTTTGGCCATATTCGGCGCACTGATTTTCACTTTCCTCAAGTTCAGTGGCCCACCGGGGCTGAACTTTGCGCTCACGGACGGCTGGACCACCACGCTCAACATCTACTCGCAGGTGGGCCTCGTCACCTTGGTCGGACTCGTCTCAAAGAATGGGATCTTGATCGTCGAATTTGCCAATGCACAGCAGGATCTTGGTCTCAGCAAGATCGAAGCCGTGCAAGCGGCCGCAGAAACACGGCTCCGCCCCATTCTGATGACCACCGCGGCCACCGTCGCGGGCCATTTCCCGCTCACCCTGGTGACGGGCGCGGGGGCCGTTGCGCGGAATTCCATCGGCGTCGTGCTCGTGGGGGGAATGGCGATTGGCACGTTGTTTACCCTCTTCGTCGTGCCGGCAGTGTACGTGCTCCTCGCCAAAGACCATCGCACGCAGAAGGCCAAGGACAAGGCTGCGGACGGCGCCGAGAGTGCTGCGCTCCCCTCGATGCAAGCGGCTGGTTGATCGAATCGTGAAGCCCCGGCCGCTCAGGCTTGACGGGCGTCGTTTCGCAGACCAGCGCCCCTAGCTACCAGCTGGACCCAGGCTTTCGCGTCGTCAAATGCGGCATGTAT
>CALMUT010000314.1 GCA_937872925.1 uncultured Myxococcales bacterium
AAGGTGCGGCACTGTTAACTAGTGCCGCACCCTGTGATCCAGGGGCGTCCCCAACAACGAAGGGATTCGAGCCGGCAGCAAACAACGTCGTCCCACGACCTTCACCACGATCTAGGATCGCACCACGCCGCTCATGAGGCCGGAATCCCGCTCACAAGGTGCGGCACTGTTAACTAGTGCCGCACCCTGTGATCCAGGGGCGTCCCCAACGGGATTCGAACCGTTACTGAACGCCGAAAACGCCGAGGAATCCGCTCTGCCCGTGCTTCGAGCGAGGCTGGTGGCGTAGCAGCAGCGGATCAAAGGCGCTGGCCAGCCGCCCGCACCCCAGCCGCAAAACGCGGACTGCTGTCTTCTGTCATGTACGGATGGGCAGAGCAGGAGGTGCCATTGACTGTGCGTGACCTGTGGCTACGAGGCCATTTACAGCACCCACAAGCGCACGACAGTCGCGGACCCTCAGCGTCGGTCGCTGCCCCAGATCGGCCCGATCCCCGACGAACTCGAAGTGCTCGCAGACGGTCGATGCAGAACTCCGTACAAGTCCAGGAAACCGGAGGTGTGGTCCTCGGTTCCCGCCGCGCTGGAAGCGCACAAGGCCAAGGCCAGCGACTTTGACCCGCCGGTACCGTTTGCCGGGCACATGAGCGGCGCTGGCGCACCAGCGCCCGATGCGCCGCGATTCCCCCTAATCCAAATGATACTCAGCGGTTGGCCCTGCTCGCTCCAGGCAAGTGTGTCGCGCCGTGCAACTGTCAAGCGTTTCGGACTCTCACTAACGGAGGATGTTCAAAGCGACCTGGTACAGGGCGACGTCCGCTACGCCGTCAGCAACGTCGATTACGCCAACTTGGCAAGAAGGCTCTGCGCCACGCTCGTTCAGCACGCAGCGCTCAACCCACGCACCACAGTCCAACACGATTCGACCTCGGTGCTCGGTCAGTTGGGCGCGATGCGTGTGCCCCATGGCGATGATGCGCGCATTCGGATACTTTTCCAACATGTCGTCGACGGGTCCCCTAGACACGCCAAAACGGGCTGGCAACTGCGCCACGGCATTGATTCGCATGGCAGGTAGTGCGTGTACCTCGCCCTCGTGATCGCGAGCAAGCCACCGAACCACCCAGACCTGCGCGGCATCAGGAAGACGCTCCACCTGATCGAATTCGTCGCCGTGTACAAGTTGTATCCCGCCGTTCAGGAAAACACGCGGCTGCGCCTGTGCAAATTGCGGATGACAAGTGATGTTAGTGCCCCCGATGCGATCGTGATTGCCCAAAACAAACCCGTCAAGATGCTCAAGTGGAACGGCTTCATTGTCGGCGAGTACGCTCTCGACAACCTGTTGGAGTCCGTCAGGATTCGCGCGCTCTCGCCAAAGGTCGATCACGTCGCCCAGTTGAAACTTTGCTAACTCCGCTGTTTTTGCCGCCGTCAGTACGTCCGTCAAAGCGGCCGCGCGGTTGACCGGCACGCCACCGCTCCTACCAAACGAGTGTCTGTATTGGCCGGCGGTTTGCTCGGTCAGGAGGTGCATGTCGGGCACGAGAAGCAGACCAAGGTTCTCGTCATCGAATGCGCGGATCTGTACTCGTCCGAGAAGGTGCAGCGGGCGCCCGGTCTCGAGCATTTCATTCACGAAATGGAGGTGTCCCACGATTGTGTGTCCTATTAGTGCGAGCGCATGTTTCGAATGGGGTTGAAGAAGACCAGACAGCCAGTGCCGTCAAAACCTACCGCACGCTCCCCTTCACCAAGTGGGTAGACAAAGCCATGGAGCGCCTTTTTTTTTTCTTGCCGCGCGTCGACGAACCGCACCGTCTCAAGGCCGCACTTCTGAAGTGCGGTTTCAACTGCGGAGCGCCCGCCACTGCTGATGGCACGGAGAACGCAGGCGGCGCTTTCGGTGACCGTGCAGTCCTCATATCTGGTCCTCCCGTCCACCGCGTGGCACATCTGCATAGTCTTGTCGCCACAAACGGCATTGGCGTCTGGAGCGGCTGGGACCTGGATTTCGCATCGTTCGGCAGCCCCGGGGACTGCCAGGAACAACTGCGTTGGACATGGTGGCCCGCCACAAGCACTGATGAGCAGGATCGGATACCAACGCCAGCCCGCCACCGCGTGACTTTCCAATCTCTTGCCAAACTTCATCGGGGACCCCGCAAATCAGCGAACCACGAACTTCCGCGAAACGAGGATTGGCTCGCCAGCGTTTTCGCGGCGAAGCACGAAACGACATGTTCTACCAACGACTTCTTGCCAATAGAACCAGGCTGCTCTCCAACTTCGGCCACCAAGGTGGCGGACTTCAAACCTGGTGCTTGCGTCTGTTTCCGGCAGACCTTCACGTCCGAGGAGTGTGCTGCCGTCACAGGCGATCTCGACAGATGGCAGTCCGTCCGCGCATCTTTCGCCCTGCCCAAGCCCAGTCCAATGGAAGTCCACGCGGCGGACTTTGGATCGGACGACCACTGCCCCAGCGTTCCACCCGTTGGATCTGCAGCAGGACACTGGTACCGGATCGACAAAACTAGCCCTTGGACCCGGACTAAACACTCGGGACGTGCAGTCCCTGGCTTGCGCCTTCTGGCGTCGCACAGCCGGGGACTGGATTGATTGCCGAGCCAGGCTGATCAACCGCTCCTGTGCCTTCTCGGCTTGTCGAGGGCCGAAGAAGGTCGACGCGCCTTCGTAGTGCTGGGCCTGGTACTCCTCGGGAGTCGTGAAGTACCCCGCGTAGTCGTTGGCGAGGCCGACAACGGCGATCTCTTCGGACCGGGTGATAGCAGCCAGGCTACTTCGGAGTCTTGAGCCCACCACGGACGTGGGTTCACCCGGCACGCCAACGATGGTCGCAATTCTGCCAATTTGCATCACTTGAAGCGGCAGTACCCGCGGAAACTCGACAAGACTTCCACCGAATCGATCCGAGGGCGAAGCACGGAGCATTCGCTGAAGAAATCCCAACGCATGCACTTTTTCTGCGTGACAACCGTTTGGAGTCTGCGTTCGCCCCTCACGAATCCCCAAGTGTCCAAAAACTGAGGAGCGGCCATCCTCCGCCCCCGCAAGCGTGCTGACGCCGATTGCTGGCTCGCACACGTCGGTTCCGACCACAAGCGACGAATGCGCGTGTCCCAATTCAACCGCGCCCGACATGTCCACTTCCCTGATCGTCCCCAGCGCACGGTAAGCTCCATTGGCGATCTTGTCGCCAATTCGTATGGCCTTCTGAACGCCTTGGTATCCGTCGGGCAGTGGTGAAACGTCGCCCTCGGCTCCGTTTGCAAACATTGCGACGAAGTGGTCCTTTCCGGCTACAGGCCACTTCTGTCCGACCAAAGCCTCGAGTTTGAATGCGGCGGTTCCGAGAACGTCTGCATGAGCGAGGTCGCTGCTCGGTGGTAGTGCCGTGCCATGAATCGCGAATACCGCGAACACTCCGAGCGGGCGCTGCTCGCCTCGGTCTGCTCGATCAATCCGCACGAGACGCAAAACACTGTCTACTTCTGGAGCCGCCCCCGCCTCGGCTTCGGGGTTCCGGGTCCAGGCCGGGAGACTCCGGTTGTACGTCACGTTCGACACTTCGGCCCTGGCCGTGCCAATGCGCGCCGGACGAAGGTCGTAGACCGCACGGACCACGGTGTCAGCGATGCGTTGAGAAAGCCACCCTGTCAACGAAGCGTCGAAACCCGGCGTCGCAGATCCCATAGTGTTATAGAAGCTCGCGCCAAAGTACCCCCCGGGGCCCCCGTGCGTGTGGGTCGCCATCAACAGTGTGTTGTCTATGCCGAGGCCGTGCTTCGCGAGTCTTGCCACGACCTTGGCTTTCACCAGTGCGCTTGGCGCCCCGAGGTCTACCTGAACCAGAGCGATTCGCTCCCCCTTCTTTGAAGCAAAGGCTGTTGATTCGAGTACAAAGGCGCGGGCAAAGAGCCGGCCGCGGTATCCTTGAGACCTGGGTTTCGCCCCAAGGGAGTAGCCAAAGATGGGCACACCTGCAGGTGGCGTGATGTCGGACTTCGCGACACCAGCTCTTAGTGTTTTCGGCGCGCGCACTTCTTCGACGCATGGTTGGGTCACGACAATGTTGCTGTTGGCGCAGCCTACGAACGCAACGCCGACCGTCGCAGTTCTCAACACTCTCAATGGTACCGTCACGTACCGTCTACGTTGCCCCCGACCGCTCATCCCGCCGACGCTGAGACTAGCGCCTTATTACACCGGACATCACCCCAATTAGACACGCGCCTGAACATGATCGGTGGACGCCCCCAGGGTGCCCACGGATTCTGGGTGCTCCATCCCCTTGCGGCGACACACAGATCTTATGCAGCAAGGCGGGCGAGGTGTTTCACGCTGGAACACCCTATCTCCGCAAGATCATTCGAACATTCGAGCCAACTTGCCGAACGGGGTCCTGAACACGTCCGCCCAGCCAGTTCCGCGTGCTTCGTTCCGCCCACGGTCACACGGTCATCGCCTCATCGAATCTTTCCTCAGAACGTGCCGGGTCGATCCGGCCAGCTCTCGCGCCCCGGAGGATCGTTGGCGCAACTTGACGCCCAGGCGCCAGCGGTGCCCATTTGCCGGGTCGTGATGCCCAGGGGTCAGCCGTAGTGAGCGAGGAGGCGGCAACGACCAGTACCGTTCAGCTCGCGCCCTTTCGGATGCAGAGCACAAGCACGCGCTCGAATCCGCCACCCGGGAGGCGCTTCTTCGCGTCAACGCTGAGCGCGAGCTGGAGCTTTTCAAGCTGGCGGCGGCGGCGGAGCCCACCCGCCAAGCGCTGATTAGCTGGCACTCGGCGATAAACCGACTCAGGTTGGAGCGCAACGACGCGGCAGAGACTGCCTGCGCGCGCTGCGTGCGGAGCGGCGCAATGTTGCCTCCGACACTGGACGAAAACTACGATGAAATCCGTCACTCGTTGCGAGATGCGAACCCTGCTGTGCCGGGGCTTCTTAGGGATACGACCACCTCGGCGAATTCGGGCAGCGCAGACGTTGCCATCGCTCTTGGACGCAAGCGGATAGAGCAGTTCACCCGTGCCGTGCGCGCCTCGAAGAAAGCAGAATGGGCCAGGCCTTCCCCGCGCCCAGCCGCCTCCAAACGAACCGGGCGAATCGGCAAATGCCGCCGATTCGGGCGAGGCGGACCCCGGAACGTAAAGCGACCCTGCGTGCGGCAGGCGGCACTGCCGCCAGGACCGAGCAAAGCACGCGAGATGGTTGTCGAACTGGAGCGGCGATTAGAACTTGGGCAGCGTTGCGCTGACGGCCGTGCTGAAAGGGGTCAGAGCGGTGCCTAGCGCTTCCGAACACGCCGCCGATGGCACGCAGGGACCGCCAGTAACTCGGCGTCCCTGCCTGGACGGATTTAGAACCGCGCTGGTCGAGGTCGCCCAGGCGGCGTGAGGAGGTTACTGCTTCGGCCCAGGCGTCCGCGGCCGCCTCTAGGCGTTCAATGTCGGCATCCGTGAGATACCTGTCGTCGGCGATGCGCTTCTTCGTGCCGAGACTGTTAGGGAAACCTGGATAGACCGATGAAAACCTGGCCCCAAAGCTCCAAGCGGCCACCTGTCTGACGCCACGAAGAAAGATCTCGTAGTGTTGCCAGGTGGCGCTGGTGATCAGTTCCCGAATGGTGGGCCGACGAGCCTCGATCACCTCCTGCGTTGCCCCTCTGAGGATGTCTAGGATGTAGGCGTGGCCAGCACGTGCTTGCCTCGCACCAGGATGCGGCCCTTCGTCACGGGGTGTTCCTCCCGCATCTGGAGATGGAGACGCCAGCCCGCCTGGAGGATGCCGGGCGTGAGGTACTTCCAGCAGATGTCCCGCTCGGAAGGTGCCTTCTTGTTGATGGTGGTCTCCATGCCTCGGGTCGGGCATTCTTCCATGAGAAGAGCAGGTTCGGGTGGCAAGGTTGATCATTGGCTAAACTTCGCTCGATGGGTGCGACGCCCCAGTACGAACGGCCTGCTGACCATCAGCGAGGCCGCCGACATCTTGGGGGTGTCGGCCGCGACTCTGCGGCGTTGGGACAAAGCTGGGACGTTTTGCGCTCGGACGGCTACCGCTTGTACCCCTCGAAGGACGTGGAGAAGCTCAGGCGCCGGTTGGAAGCGGGCGTGTGACGCTCACGGAGAAGTGTCCGAGAGCTGAAGGCTCCGGCGCCCCTCCGAAGTGACCCGACGATCGGACGAAGAGCGACTAGAACTGAACGCAGTTTCAGTATAGACTACATGACCCGCTACCAACAGCTTCATCGGTGCGTGGGCGACCCCACGCTGCTCAAGGGGGGATCGACCATGCTCCTGACCAAGGCCCACGTTCAAAACTACAAGTCCATCGACGACGCTGGCCCCGTCGAAATCGAACCCAAGATCACCGTGCTGGTTGGCCAGAACGAGTCAGGCAAGACGGCCTTCTTAGAAGCGCTCCACAAGGCACGCTCGATCGAAGAAGCCGTGAAGTACGAGGTGGTCGAGGACTACCCGCGGAAAAACCTCAGCGTGTACGAGCCAACTCACGCTGCCGACCCCGCCCTCGTGGCGGAGCTTCACTACGAGGTCGGCGGTGACGTGGGGGCCAAGGTCAACGAGGGGCTGGGCGTGACCTTGCTTGATGGGTTGATCTTCTCGGTGGCGCACCACATGGACAACAGCGCCGACATCCACATCGACATCGACGAGGCGCCGTTCGTGAAACACACGGTGGCCTCGTCTTCGCTGCCAGCCGAGGTCAAGAAGAGCGCCGAAGCGGCGACCTCAATGAGGGAGCTGTTGGCGACCCTCGATCAGTTGGACCTCGACGAAGAGGGCACCGCGCTGGTGGCGAGCCTGCGGGCACGCTTTCCCGATGCGCCCGAAGGATGGGGGCTCGTTGAGCACCAGGTGTGGAAGGCTTACATCGAGCCCGCGATCCCCCGGTTTGTGTACTTCGACGAGTACAAGCTGCTGCCTGCCAAAGTGAACCTCGAAGAGTTGCAGCGGCGACGACAAGCCGAAGATGGAAGGCAGCTCAATGACGGCGATCGTACTGTCCTCGGGCTCCTGTCCTTGGCCAACATCGACCTCTCCACCCTGATTGAGGAAGGGGGCTACGAGAAAGCCAAGGCTCGTCTTGAGGGCATCTCGAACCGCATTTCCGATCAGGTGTTCCAGTATTGGACCCAAAATCAGCGCGAAGGGGTCCCAGAGCTTGAGGTCCATTTCGACATCAAGGCCGACCCGAAGGACGTGCCCCCCTTCAACCAAGGGAAGAACCTCTACGTGCGGATCAGAAGTCTCCGCCACCGGGTGTCGGTGCCCTTCGACAAGCGAAGCCGAGGCTTCATTTGGTTTTTCAGCTTCCTCGTCTGGTTTGACAGCATCAAGCAGCAGGTGAACTCGAAGCGTGACCTGGTACTGCTCCTGGACGAGCCGGGCCTGTCGCTACACGCCCTCGCTCAAGACGACCTGCTTCGCTACGTGGACGACCTCGCAAGACGCCACCAGGTGCTGTACACGACCCCCTCTCCGTTCATGGTTAGGCGCGAACACCTGGGCCAGGTCCGGCTTGTTGTTGATCGCCTGAGAGAAGGCACTGTCGTCACCGATGTCGAGAAGGACTCGGATGACAAGACCCTGTTCCCCCTCCAGGCTGCGCTTGGCTACTCCGTCGCCCAGAACTTGTTCATCGCCAAGAAGAACCTCCTCGTCGAGGGACCGGCCGACCTGATCTACCTCCAGTTCTTCTCGAATCTGCTTCAGGCCGACGGCCGCACGGGTCTTGCCGATGAGATCGTGATCGTCCCAGTCGGGGGTCTCGACAAGCTGGCCACGTTTGTCGCCCTACTCGGTGCAAACCAGCTCGACCTCGTTGTTGTGCATGACTGGGCCAAGTCTCCCGAGCAGAAGCTGAACGACCTTGTTCAAAAGAAGGTCATCCGCGACCGCCAGGTGCTCCACTACGGCATGTTCCGCACCGGCAAGAAGGCGAAGAACGACACCAAGCCCCCCGCTACCGATGTCGAGGACTTCTTCACGGATGCGCTCTACCTCCAGCTCTTCAACGCAGCGTACAGCCGTGAACTTGGCAACAAGCAGTTGGCGGCGAATGATCTTGCGAAAGGCGACCGCATCGTTGAGCGGATCGAGAGGACGTTGGCCAACAAGGGGATCACGGTGCGGCCGAGCGGCGGCTACAACCACTATCGACCCTCGGCGCAACTTGCGTCCCACCCGCCAGCTCGAAGCAAGATCCCCGACACGGTTTTGTCCCGGTTCGAGGCGCTATTTGCGGAGGTTAATCGCTGCTTTGCGTAGGCAGGCCAAACTGGCCCGCCAGGAATCCAATTCTGACGGCCACATCGCGCCAAACCGTGCGGCTACGCGGACTTGGCCAACAACGTCGCGAAGTTGCTCATGAACTCGGATCCCGGTGCACACCTTACGTGTCGTCTGGTTCCGCCCGTGGGTGCACGGTCGCGGCAACATACATGGCGGCAACGCGGGAGGTGGCGGTGCCGCGACAGGCTGCTGGCCGACGCCGGCATGGGGGCTTTGCGGTGGTGGATCCGCCTGGGAAGGGCCGCGGGCGTCCAGGCCCGACACTGGAAGCAGCTCCGGATATCCAGACAGCAAGAGTGGGGCAGCATGAAGAGCGCGCGCTACGGTGTAGACTACTGCCCATGCTCTTCTTTCAGCTGCTCGCATCCGTGCTTGATGAAGTGTGGGCTCAGCTGCCCGGGACGACCGAAGACGAGAAAACGGTCGCCGTTGAGGCAATGCAAGGCAATCTTCAAAAGCACTATGCCCAGCTTTCGAACACGTCCACGCCCATTGACTACCGTGACCCCGCCACCCGGTACGCATACCTCCGGTGCTACGTGGCGTCGCATGCCCATTTGGTAGCGTATTTGATCGGGAAGGACTCCAGTCTTGGCGCGCTGTTCACGAACGACAGGGTGCAGGTTACGTGCGTCGGTGGCGGGCCGGGCAGCGATCTTCTGGGTGTGCTTCGTTTTACCGAAAAGACGGGACTGACTCCGGATCTGAAGTTCTTCCTCTATGACCGAGAGCAGGCTTGGAGCGAGTCTTGGAGCGATGTGGATGACAAAGTGAACACGCCCATCTCCACATACTTCCAGATCTTTGACGTGACTGAGCCAGGGACGTGGCAGCAGAACTCGAAGTACCTCACGTCCGACCTGTTCACGATGATCTACTTTGCCTCGGAAATTTACCGGCTCCGAGGCGCTGCCGAGCCGTTCTTTAGAAACCTCTTCGACCGTGCAAAACCTGGCGCACTATTTCTCTATGTGGACAACGCTTTCGCGGTCTTCTTTGAGTGGTTCGACAAGCAGTACGCAGGTGCAAGCGTCACTGTCGTCGCCCGCAACGATGGTGTCCAAATCGGCCTGCCGCCAGAAGAGGAGAAGCGCGACCTGGGAGCCCACTATTCAAGAATCGCAGGCCAGCCGAAGTTAACAGCGAATGTCGCGTACCGGGTTCTGAGGAAGGACTGAGACTTGATTATCTCGGCCAGTTACAAGACCGATATCCCGACGTTCTACGGGGATTGGTTCATGCGGCGCCTCGGGGCCGGCTACTGCAAGATGGTGAATCCCTATGGGCGGCAGATCTATCGGGTTCGCTTGGACCGCGCGTCTGTTACAGGTTTTGTTTTCTGGACAAAGAATGTTCATCCCTTCTTGAAACACCTGCCCGAGGTGCGCGACCGCGGTTTCCCCTTCGTCATCCAGCAGACAATCAATCGCTACCCACGTGCGCTTGAAACCTCAGTTGTGGACGCGCAGCGCTCTGTCGAATCTGCCCAACATGTGCGGGACCGGTTCGGGGCGAAGACACTTGTCTGGCGCTACGACACAATCATCAACTCAAGTCTAACGCCGCCCGACTTTCACATTGAAAACTTCAAGTGGATTGCTTCGCGCTTGGAGGGGGCCACGGATGAAGTCGTTGTCTCGTTCGCCCAGGTCTACAAGAAGACGAAGCGCAACTTGGATGCCGCATCTGAAAGGCTTGGGTTTAAGTGGAGCGACCCCAGCGTCGACGAAAAAAGGGCGCTCCTTTCGCGGCTCGCAATCATTGCCCACGAACACAAGATGCAATTGACGGTTTGCTCGCAGCGCGATCTCATCGTCGACGGCGCGGCAGATGCGAAGTGTGTTGACGTACATCGGCTTCAAGAACTCGCAGGCACGACCTTAAGGTCCAGGCTAAAAGGGAATCGCACGGACTGCGGTTGCTACGAGTCCCGAGACATCGGCCACTACGACACTTGCCCGCATGGATGTGTCTACTGCTACGCCGTTCAGAACCGAGAGTTGGCTCTGGAACGATTTCGCCTCCACCGTCCCGAATCCGAGTTCCTATTTGAGCCCTCGGCTGCAGCCCAGGCGGCGAACTCGGATCTACAACCGGGCAAGACGCTGCCTCTATTCAAGGATTGAAGTCTTATCGCTGGTCGACCTGTGATCTCCCGCGCCCCCTCCGCCCCTTTTTCTTCAACGCCGCCCCGTTGTCCCCGCTCGCCTGCTGCTCTGCCTTGATGCGTTCGAGCATCACCGCGGCCGGCTCATCGTTCGGGTCTTGCGGCACAAGCTCGCCGCGGAAGGCTTTGGCGAGGCTGCTCTTGTTCAAGGTGTCCAACCGGTCCGATTGCTCGCTAGCGTTGCGCTTCAGGCGCTCCACAACTTCGAGTAGACCCTGAACACGTCGGACGACCTCCAGTTGCTCATCGAGCGGCGCAAGGCAAATGTGTAGTGCTTTCAGCTCGGGATAGTAAATGGTCGTGTGTGTTGTTCCCTCGCCGAAGGTTCGGATGTGTTCCCCTTCAGCGAGGAGTGCGAACATCAGGTACTCAGGCACCAGCGCGCTGGTGCAAACCCAGTCGGCGAAGTCCTGACTGGTGGACATAGGCTTGCCCATGATGGTCACGTAACCAACCGATGCAGTGCGGGACAGACACACCGTCTTCGCCGGCAAGAGTCTGGCTGACGAGTTTGCGAGTCCCAGGTCGCTGACGGTCTGACCGGTACTTAGGATCACTTGACCGTGGTGTTCGCGGGCGTCCCTGATTCCCACCCACGGTATGCCGCCGCCCCAGTACTCGGGGTGATTTCGGCTGGGAGTGTGCCCGCTTTCCATTCGCGCGACCCGTGACAACGGCGTCCAGCTCCACCTGGGCGGCGCGGCTGTCTGCGGATGCCCGACTGAAATCGCTGCCAGTCCCGGGCGCGCAGAAGTCGCGGCTGCGCGTCCGCTAGCCTTGCCCTCCGGCTGTGGGGTTCGGTCGACAAGCTCGCTCGCGGGCTCCACGTCGGGGTGCTTCTCGCGCCAGTCCTTGGTCAAGTCCCCCCGAAAGGCCGCGGCCAAGATGCTCTGCCGGAGCTTCTCCAAGAGCGGCGGTACGGCGTCGAGCGCTTCTCGCGCGGCGCGGCTTCTGGACTGGAGAGCTTCGAGCTTGGTGACGATGCGGCGTTGTTCGTTGAGGGGGGGAAGGAGG
>CALMUT010000315.1 GCA_937872925.1 uncultured Myxococcales bacterium
TCACGCCTCGATCGCCGCGCGCGCCGATTTCCTTCCGCGCGCGCCGGAGCGTCGCTCCTAAGCGTTGCAAGCACCGGTTTGTTGAGCGCGCCGCGACTTTCAAGCTCGAAGTGCCGCGATCCGTGTCAATCAAATTCGCAACTATTTTCGAGCGCAGCACAGTACCGTTCGACCGCGGCGCGCACCGCTCGTTGATACCGTGCGCCGGCGCACTGGCGGAGAGGCGGATCAAGCGGGCCTCTTCAAAGGCCCGCCCGCCTCGGAGCCCCGACCTTCGGAACGACGGCGGTCGCCGGCGCTCTTGTAACCCGGGCACACCGCACCCATTCGCAAAGCTGGACGCGCCGCTCCTATTCGCAGGCCTGGACGCACTGCTGCCTTGCCAACCCCTGACGCCAACGCCGGTCTCCGCCTCCGCCAGAGGAATGCGCAACTTGCAGCCCGCTGGCATCGCAGCACGCGTGCCTTGCGGCGCACTGCAGCACGCTCTTCCTGCAGCACGCTCTTCCCCAGCAGCCTAGGCTCCTGCCCGCCACAGACAAATGAACCCTGGGCGGGTGGGCATATTGGTCGGCCAACTGAAGATTCAGTTGCGCGAATTGTTGACGACGCCCACCCGCGGGGTGGGACACTGTGTCGTACTTGAAGGCGAACCAGTTGCGCAGTTTGTCGACACGTATTCACGGGCGCAGGAGCGGACTGGTTCGTGGAGCTTGGACCCAGACCAGACCAGCGGATCGGTTTGCCGGGGACAAAGGGCGGGGGCGCGGACTGCGGGCTCTAGACTACAATCTGCTGTCGCCCCCAGACTACGAGTCCAATCGCCCGCACCCTCGGACGGCTGAAATCAATGCTGGCCCGGCCCTTGCTAGAGTCGCCGCACCATGCGGCATACCTGCGTCGTCAAACGCCTACACAGTTGCTTTTTCGTTCTTGCTTGCCTGTCGGTTGCGCAAGTCACGCCTGCGGCGCCGACCCTGCGCCAGCAGGTCAATCAACGCGGTGACTTCCTGCTCGTGGGCAACACCCTGGGGCAGGACTGCGACGGCGGCACCCCGGCGCCCGTCGTGGGCACCGTCAGTTGCGCAGGCAGCTCCAACAACGGAGACTCGGCGCCAGATCTGTTTTGGCGGTCTCAGTCGCCAGCCGCTGGGCAAGCGCAGGCCAACACCAGCATCGGCATCACCGAAGCGCGCAGCACCTCCGTACTGACGCTACCTCCCGGCGCGACAGTGACCTACGCGCGTCTGTACTGGGCAGCCGAGAGCCCCACCGGGGCCGCGGACACCGCCGTGACCTTTGATCGGCCCGGCGGCTTTTCTCAGGCCATCACCGCCGATCAGTCCTTCACCATCGGCAGCGAGAACGCGTACCAATCTACTGCGGACGTGACGACTCTGGTCGCCGCGCAGGGCAACGGCGCTTATCGCATCAGCGGCGTCAACTCCAAGGGCTTCGTCAATACCAACGACAACGTGAACTTCGCTGCCTGGTGGATGGTGGTCTTCTACGAAGACTTCACTCAGGCGCCGCGCAACCTGGCGCTCTTTGACGGGCTCGACCTGGTGAACAACGGCACGACGCAGAACGCGACGCTGTCAGGGTTCTTGGTTCCGAACGCCGGCTTCACCGCCAAGCTGGGCGTGATCACGTACGAAGGCGACAATCAAGCGTCGGGGGATTCCCTGCTGTTCGGCCCGAGCGCCCCCCTCAACAACGGCGACCGCTTGAGCGACGGCGCCAACCCCATCACGAACTTCTTCAACAGCACGCGCTCCAATCTGGGCACGCCCCTCACGGTGGTTGGCGACTTGCCGCAGCTCACGGGCGGCGCCCAGAGCATGGGCAGCTTCGACATGGACATCGTGGACATCACGAGCCGCGTCAGCGCTGGTCAAACTTCCGCGGCGATCCAGGCCAACAGCAGCGGCGACGTCTACTTTCTAGGCGCGTTTGTCACGTCCATCTCCACGTTTCGCCCGGACTTCACCGGTTCGGAGAAGACTGTCGTCGACGTGAACGGCGGCACCACCGTGCCCGGCGATGTGCTCGAGTACACCATCAACGTTGTCAACAACGGCAACGATACTTCCGTGAACACGATCCTCGCGGACGCGCTGCCCGTCGGAGTCACCTACGTTCCGAACAGCATCGCCATCACCAGCGGGCCGAACACCGGCGCCAAGACGGACCCAGCGGACGCGGACCAAGCCGAATACAACGCCGGGACCCGAGTGATCACCGTGCGTCTTGGTACCGGTGCCAATGGCACACAGGGTGGCACCATGCCCATCGGCGGTATGACCACCGTGCGCTTCCGGGTCACGGTGAACACTGGCGCTAGCGGAGTCATCAACAACCAAGCCAGCATTACGGGCTCCGGTCTGCTCGGCGCGCCCTCCAACAACTGGCCCACGGATGGCAACGGCTCCGGAAGCGGCAGCCCGCCCACGCCCATCAACGTGGAATGCACCAACAATACGCACTGTCCGGCTTCGGCCCCGATTTGCTTCACCACGCCGAACCCCAATAAGTGCGTGCAGTGCATCAGCAACGCCAACTGCAGCGGAACGACGCCCGTCTGCAACACAACGACCAACGTCTGCGCGCCCTGCGCGAATGACACCCAGTGCAGTGGCGCGACTCCGGCATGCCAAGCGTCCGGCGCTTGCGGGCAATGCAGCGCGACGAACGCCACGCAGTGCTCGGGCGCCACGCCCGTGTGCAAGGCCAGCAGCGGAACCTGCGTGGCCTGTACCACGAACGCTCAGTGCAGCGGCCTCACGCCAACCTGCAACACCACGACGAACACCTGCTCCTGCGTGGCCACGGGCCCGGAAGTCTGCGGCAACGCCATTGACGAGGATTGCGACGGCAGCCTCACCAACGGCTGCGTCGACACGGACGGCGACGGCCTGGACGACGACACCGAGATCAAGCTCGGTACGGATCCGAACGACGCGGATAGCGACGACGACGGTCTGCTCGACGGCATGGAAGTCCAGCCTGGCGTCGACACCGACGGCGACGGCCTGATCAACGCTCTCGACCCCGACAGCGATGACGACGGCCTCTTCGATGGCACCGAGACCGGCAAAGACTGCAGCAACGCTGCGACCAATCCTGCTGCCGGTGCGTGCGTCGCCGACGGAGACGCGGGCGCAACGGTGACCAACCCCTTGAACCCAGATACGGACGGCGGTGGCGCCAGCGACGGGTCCGAAGACGCGAACTTGAACGGCGTGGTCGACAGCGGGGAAACGGATCCAAGCAGTGGCAAACAAGCCGATGACGCTACGGTCACGGACACCGACAAGGACGGCCTCTCCGACGCCCTCGAAGCGTTCCTGGGTTCCAATCCCAATGACGCCGACAGCGACGACGACGGCCTGCTCGATGGCGACGAACACAACCCCAGCCACGACACGGATGGCGAAGGGCTGATCAACGTACTCGACGTCGACAGCGACAACGACGCGCTCTTCGACGGCACCGAAGACGGCAAGGACTGCAGCAACGCCGCGACCAACACGGAGCTGGGCCACTGCATCGCCGATGGGGACAAGGGCGCTACGAAGACGTCCCCGTTGCTGGCGGATACGGACGCCGGCGGCGTGCGCGACGGCTCCGAGGACGCCAATCGTGACGGCGTCAAAGACGCGACGGAAACCAACCCGGTCAAAGGGCAGGGCGCGGACGACGGCACGGTGGTGGACACGGACGGCGACGGCCTGTCCGATGCGCTCGAGATCAGCATTGGCACTGATCCCAACGACGCCGACTCCGATGACGACGGCGTTCCGGACGGCGAAGAGCCCAACCCGAGCGACGATCATGACGGCGACGGCCTGATCAACGCGCTCGATCCCGACAGCGACGACGACGGTCTCTTCGACGGCACCGAGATGGGCAAAGGTTGCAGCGACCCGGCGACGGATCCCAAAGCCAAGGCCTGCATCCCGGACAGCGACCAGGGTCAGACCAAGACCAACCCCTTGGACGCCGACACGGATGGCGGCGGCGCCACCGACGGCTCCGAAGACGCGAACCGCAACGGTGTGGTCGACGCCGGCGAGACCAACCCGGTCAAAGGCCAGGGCGCGGACGACAGCGGAGTGATCGACAGCGACGGCGACGGGCTCTCCGACGCTCTCGAGAACAGCTTGGGCTCGAGCCCCACGGACGCCGACACGGACGACGACGGCCTTCTGGATGGCGAGGAGCACAACCCGGGGCACGACACCGACGGCGACGGGCTGATCAACTTGCTCGACGTCGATAGCGACAACGACGCCATCTACGACGGCACCGAAGCGGGTCAGAACTGCGACAACGCCGCGACGGACACCACGAAGAACCATTGCATTGCCGACGGAGACAGCGGCGCGACCACGACCTTCGTGCTCAATCCGGATACAGATCGAGGCGGCGTGCGGGACGGGTCTGAAGACGCCAACCGCAACGGCGTGGTGGACGCCGGTGAAACTGACCCGACGCGAGGCAACGGCGCCGACGACGCCAGCGTGGTCGACACGGATGGGGACGGGCTCTCCGATGCGCTCGAAGACTCCATCGGCACGAACAAGAACGACGCGGACAGCGACGACGACGGGCTGCTTGACGGTGACGAGCCGAACCCAAGTGACGACCACGACGGCGACGGCAAGATCAACCCGATGGACGAAGATGCCGACGACGACGGACTCTTCGACGGCACTGAGGCCGGACGCAACTGCTCCAATGCCGCTACGGATATCAGCAAGAACCTGTGCAAGGCCGACGCGGATGCTGGCGCCACCACCACGGGCGTGTTGAATCCGGACACGGACGGCGGCGGCGTCAAGGACGGCGTCGAAGATGCCAACAAGGATGGCGCGGTGGATCCCGGCGAGACCGACCCGAACGATCCCATCGACGACGGCTGCACCGCGGACGACCAGTGCGGCGGCGCGGACGACGGCCAGGTCTGCGACACCGACACCAACAAGTGTGTCAGCGGCTGCCGCGGTGTGGGCCCCGGCGCGGGTTGCCCGAGCGGTCAGGTCTGTAGCAGCACGGACACCAGCATCGGCACTTGTGAACCCACGGGCAGCGGCGGCGCGGGTGGCGGTGCGGGCAGCGGTGGACTCACCGGCACCGGCGGCGCTGCGGCTGCACCGGAAGGTCTCGCTCTGGAAGGTGGCGGCTGCAGCTGCAGCACTCCGCGAAACTCCAATACACCAATTGCCTGGGCGCTGGCCGCACTGGCGGCGGCCGCACTCGGCTTTGGACGCCGACGCAGCCGAGGGCGCAGCCGATAGCAACGCGGCGCGGCGCTCTTGTGCGCGCCGCGCCAACCCGACTCTAGGACCGACCCCAAGTTCCCGCTGATGTAGGTGCACTCATGAAACGCGTACTTTCTTCTCTCCTCGGACTCTCTGCTCTCTGCGCCGCTCCCATGGCGGCGGCACAACAGGCAGAAGGATTTGCTCTCAATCGTTTCCAACCCTCGGAACGCGGCAGCGAGTGGTTCTCGGAAGACACCCTCGACTTGCGCGGGCACATGCGCTTCGCCCTGGGTGCGGTCGGCGACTACGCCTACAAACCCCTCGTGCTGTACGACGCCGACGGCGACGAAGCTTCGGCCATCGTGCAGCATCAGATGTTCGTGCACTTGGGCGGAAGCCTGGTGCTGTGGGACCGCTTGCGGCTTGCGGTCAGCATGCCGGTCACGGTCTGGAACTCCGGCGACACCGGCGTGCTCGACGGCAACTTCATCGACGGCAAAGAGGGCGGCGGCGTGGGCGATCTGCGCCTCGCTGCTGACGTGCGCTTGGTCGGCGAATACGGCGGTCCCTTCACGCTGGCCTTCGGCACCCAGGTGCACGTACCCACCGGCGATCGCGCTGCGTACACCAGCGACGGCAAAGCGCGCATCACGCCGCGGCTCGCCGCTGCAGGCGACGTTGGCCCCTTTGCCTATGCCGCGCGTGCGTCCTTCAACTACCGCGCCCAGAACGAAAACTTCGGCCGCGACGCCTTCGGCAGTGAGCTCTTGTTCGGCGCCGCGGCTGGCTTGCGCTTCGCCGACAAGAAGCTGTTGATCGGACCGGAGCTCTACGGCTCGACGGTGCTCAGCGACGGCGGTGACGGCGCATTCAAGCGCCGCACGACGCCCGTCGAGGTGCTCTTCGGCGGTCACTACACCGCGGGCGACGTGCGCTTCGGGCTCGGCGCCGGGCCTGGCATCACCCGGGGCACTGGCTCACCCAAGGTGCGCGTGCTCGCCAGTCTTGAGTACTGGCCCGAGGTGAAGACCGAAGTCGTGGTCGGACCCAAGGACACCGACGGTGACGGCATCTACGATCCAGACGACGCCTGCGTGGAAGTGCCCGGCATTGCCACGGAGGATCCCAAGACTCACGGCTGCCCGGCGCCCACGGAGAAGGATCGCGACGGTGACGGCATTCTCGACGAAGTCGATGCGTGCCCGGATGTGAAGGGCGTCGCCAACGAAGACCCGGCCAAACACGGCTGCCCACCGCCCGGGGACCGCGATGGCGATGGCATCGTCGACGAAGAAGACGCCTGTCCCGATGAAAAGGGCGTGGCCACGGACGATCCGAAGACGAACGGCTGCCCGCCCCCGAAGGACACCGATGGCGATGGCATCATCGATCCTGAAGACGCCTGCCCCGACCAGGCCGGACCGCCCAGCGAGGATCCAAAGAAGCATGGCTGCCCCAAGGCCAAGATCGTGGGCACGAAGATCGAAATCCTCGAGCGCGTCGAGTTCGACACGAACAAGGCGACGATCCGAAAAGAGAGCGATCCGGTGCTCAACGCAGTGCTCGACATCCTGAAGCGCTACCCCAGCATCAAGAAGATCAGTGTCGAGGGCCATACGGACAACCGCGGCGGAGCTGGCTACAATACGGCGCTCTCACGTCGCCGTGCAGCATCCGTGGTGAAGTGGCTCACGGACAACGGCATCGCAAAAGAGCGCCTGACCTCCAAGGGCTTCGGCCCCACCAAGCCCATCGACAGCAATGACACCGCGGAAGGCCGTCAGAACAATCGCCGCGTGGAGTTCCACATCACCGAGGGCGAAGCCCGCGCGGAGACGAAGTAGCGATAGCCGCACGCGGCGGTGGGTCCAGCCTGGGCTCACTGCCGGCGCGCCACCGCGCCATCCCGCACGTCTTCTCGGTCGAGCGCCGCCACTCCACTACCACGTCAGCGGCGGCGACGGCGGCGCCCGAACAGCGCGCCGAGCACCACTGCCGAAATCGCCGCGTCCGGTATTGCGTCTGCACCGTCCGCGCCGCCGACGCTGCAACTGCCGCAGCCACTCTTGCCCGGCGGTGCGGCCGGATCCTGAGCACTCGTCGGGTTGGTAGTGGGTGGAACATCCGGGGCGACGGGTGTCGGAGCAGCTGTCGGAGTGGGCGTTGCTTCGGGCTCTGCCGTGGGCGAAAGCGCAGTGGAGATCTCGCACACCCCGGCCGCGATCCTTTTCACGCTGAGCTTTTCCAGGATGTCCTCGCGCTTGTCGTCCGAGGAAAGCGAGAACCGCGGCGTGGGCGCTCCGGTGCACAGCACCACGTCCGGTCGCTTCACCAGGGCTTCCAGGGCCGGGTCTTCACCATCGTCCTTGGGCTTATACGTCTTTTCCCAGGCTTCGTAGGCGCCGCGGGGCATGGCATAGAGCTTGGGCGTGGGGCTGCGCCTGCCCAGCTGCACGGGGCGGTCCGTGCTGACGCGGATGTGCTCATGGGTCGGCGCGCCGTTCGACAAGCTCCACGGGTAGGCGAAGACGACGAAGTCCGGAAACGCGCCCACGTTTTCGAGCACGAAGCTGTAGCCGACGAACTTGGTGCCTTCCGGCGGGGGCAAGTCCCCGTGGCTGGTGCTGTTGACCGCAAGCAGGGCGAGCAGAGCGCCGCAGGATGCCAGTGCGTTTAGCCTTTTCACCTGCGCAGGGTACGCCCGAGATCCCATTTCGGTCCAACCCGGCAGCGTTTGGCGCGGGCGCCCGCAATGTTATCAATGATAACATTGGGCCGCTATCCGGGAACTTTCCCCAGGGCGGTGCCTCTGCGTAGCTTGCCGCCGTGTCCCCAAGTCCTCGCGCTCTCCTCGGACTCTCAGTCGCGTCTTGGGTGGGTCTCCTGACCGGCTGCATGACGGTTTTCCCCGTGTCTGCCACTGGTAAGGGCTGCGCCGGCGAGTCTGCGGACTACTTCCCGGCCCGCGCCGTGGTGAAAAAGCGCGCAGCCACGGAGCTTTCCTGCGCGACGGGCGTGCAGGTCGAACAGCGCACGGACACCGAGTTCACTGCCGTCGGCTGCGGCCAGAGCCAGCACTACCTATGCGAGGCAGACGCCGTCTCGGGCTGCAGCTTGGACGATGCGGCCGAGCGCGAAGGATGCCGCGCGCTCGGCGCTTCAACCCGTCTTCATCCCGGAGCAGGATGAGAGGATCTCAATTTCCTTCGTGCCTTCGCTGACGGAAGCGTTGGACAGACCGTTGTCCTTGTCATCCACGATCCACATCTGATCGCCGGGCTTGAAGGTGTGACTGGAGCGTGAGTTCGAGCTCACGGTCGAGTACGTGCCGCTGCCGAACTTGGGTTTCTCACCGTAGAACACACGCACGGTCTTGCTGCAGGAGCTCTTGATCGTCACGCTCACGGTGGACGGCCCCTTGGCGGCCTCGCTGGCTTTGCTTTCGTCACCGGCGGCTTCGTTGATCTGTGAAGTTGCAGGTGCCGCGGCCGTTGCCGGCGTGGCCGCTCCGGGTGCGCCCGGCGTGGCAGCGGGCTGGGCCATCATGCTCCCATATTGTCCCAAGGCCGAACAGCCGCTGGCGAGAGTGAGGAAACCAAGTGCCGCTGCGAGTCGAATGCTAGTCATCTTTCGTATCTCCTGATGCGCACGCCCCCCTTGGGTCGCGCTGATTGCGCGCGGCCTAGTGCAGCGGCCATGCCAGGGAATTCGTCGGGGTTTTTGCGTCGATCTTGCGCGGCGACTGGGTCGTGGCGGCCACGAATTGTCGCAATCTGGGGCTGCGGGGACCCAGGGTGCGACGCGGGCGGAGCCCCCTTCTTGAGCGAATCCGGAAGCGAACTGCGCCGCGCGCTGGGTGCGTTCCCACCAGGCGCCGTACCCCCCAACGCGCCTCGCGAGCTTCCGAAGTTGCGACTCAGGTAACGAGCTTCGAGAGCTTCTCCATGATGCTGCTCCAGCCGCCGTTGTGGTTGTCGCGGGACTCTTCGTTGGGGAAGCCGGCGTGGTGCAGGGTCAGCTCCGTCTCGCGTTCGCTCAGCTCGTTGAAGGTGAGCGTGACCAAGCTGTCCGGGATGGTGTAGCTCGAGATCCAGGTGAAAGACAGCTCCTTGTACTTGTCGATGCGTTTGTACTGACCGCTGTGGGGCATTTCCTTGTCGCCCGCCTGCATCACGATCAAGAACTTGCCACCTTCCGTGGCGTCGACTTCCGCCTTGGGTACGCTCATGTTGTCCGCCGGGCACATGAACTTCTTCAGAGCGTCGGCGGTCAGCCACGCTTCGAAGACGGTCTTGACGGGTGCAGGGATCTTTCGTTTTACGGTGAGTTCGAAGGGACGGTTCATTTCTTGTTTTCCTTGTTGCTGGTGACGTAGTCGATGAGCGAGTCGAGCCGACCGCTCCAGAAGTGGTGGTAGAAGTGCAGCCACTCATAGGGCTCTTGCAGCGCCTCGAAGTTCACGCGGATCCAATGTTCGCGTCCTTCGACTCGCCGCTGAATCAGTCCGGCCTTTTCGAGTACCTTCAAGTGTTTCGATACGCCGTTCAGGCTCATGGCAAAGGCTTCGGCCAAGTCCCCGACTTTGAGCTCCCCGGCCTCCCGCAGCAGCGCGATGATGCGCCGCCGGGAGGGGTCCGCCAGGGTGCGGAAGACGCGATTCAAGCGTGCTTCCCGCGCTTTGGTGGCCTTCCCGGAGCCGCTTCGTTCAACCATATGGTTGATTATATGTTCAACCACATGGTTGAGCAAGTGCCCGCGCAGCTTTTTGTTCGGATGCTAGTGGCCACGTGCGTATCTACGGCTTTTGGAGCACGAATCGTCGCAGGATCATGCGATGCACGCGCGTCGCGTTGGCTGGGTCTGCGTGGTCGAGTCGACCGATTGAGATCGTGCCCTCGTGGGTCGCGGACTTCAGATCGAAGGCGTCGGATCCTGGGTACGGGCCGTGGGGAGTTCGAGGCATTTGGCGAGCGGTACCAAAGGCAGCGCTGAGGGCGGCAAAGTCGATCTTCGCCGGAGGCTCGTACTCGATCACGATCCCGATGAGCTGCCCGTCCTGAGTTTCGATCGTCACTCCTTGGGCTCCCGCGATGGGTGCGAGATGCAGATTCATGAAGGCGGACTTGGGCTGATGATTGCAGAGCACGGCTGGGCCGAGCAGCGCGATGGCTTCCAAAACTCCGATGGAAGCGTCGAAGAACGCTTTCGGGTCTGCTAGCAGCGGAGCGAACACGCCTGAGGCGCGCAAACCCTTTGGATCGACGCCAGCGCTCGGGATGCTCGGGCAATTCACCGGGTGCGGGACCATGAGGGTTTGTTTCAGACCTGCAGCTTTCGCAGAACGGGTGGCCGCCACGGACTCCAGGGGTTCGAATTCGTTTCCCGGCGCCCACCAAGAGCCGGCGCCCGGGCTTGCGGCGGACGCGACGACGGACGGTGGCGCGGATGACTTGGCAGAGGGATTGGGCTTGTTTCCGGTCATGCTGGGAGCCGTTGTGCGGGAAGCTGAATGCGTGTCGCCGCTTGGCTTGGACGCCTGACAGGAGGCGAAAGCGAGTAGCGTCACGCAGAACATCCTCGGCGGCATCGACGGGATCATAGCGCAGCGGGCCAAGTCCAAATCGACGAAAGCGTTCGCGCGACCAGACGCCTCTGCTCGCTGCACTTGGGCGCATCATCCAAGATGTGCAATCCCGCCATGATCCAATCAGCGCTGTCACTTCAACGTCAGCGTCCGCCGGTGCGGCTTTGGCGCGGACATGGTGTGGCCTGCCGCCGGCAGTAGCGAAGCGTCTCACATTCGGTTAAGACTCGCGGCGCGCATGAATCGATCGGCCCTGGGAGGCACCAGTCTGCGTGCCATGCGGTTGTTTTGCAGCAGCGCGTTGTTTGTCGCGTTTTTTCTGGGGCAAACGACGCTGCTGGCCCAGGACAAGCGCAGCGTGCGCCTCGAATACGCACTCGGCGCGGGTGCGACCACCTGTCCGGAGCGCGGCGAGCTCAGCGAAGCGGTGGCTGCGGAGCTGGGCTACGTGCCGTTTAGCGACTCCGCGAAAGAGACCCTGAGCGTACGTATCGCGGAGCAAGGCGGCGCACTCGTCGCAAGCCTGGCATTGAAAGACGAAACCGGCGCGTTGATCGGTGAACGCGAGCTGAGCGCAGCTGCTGGAGATTGTGGCGAGCTGGCGCGCACGCTGGCCTTGGCCGGGGCATTGGCCATCGCCCCGCGTCGAGCCGGCGGGCCCAAGCCCAAACCCGACC
>CALMUT010000316.1 GCA_937872925.1 uncultured Myxococcales bacterium
TCTTCCACGTTGCTGCTTTGACGCACGCCGCCGAGTTTCATGCCGTCTCAATAGCGGAGTGCCAGCGCGGCGGCCATGGGCAATGGGCCGTCGCGATTCAGTGCGGCCTAGGCGGCGCGAGATCCCGTGACTTAGCGGGCGCAACGAAGCTTTGGGTCCAGCCGGGGCGCGCAGGCGTCTCTCCCCCCGCGATCTTCTGTGCCCAGGTATCGTTGGTCATGCGCTCCGCGGGCGGCACCGTGAACTCGTAGTAGCTGTACGCGGGCCCGACATACACCGCGCGGTCGTCCTCGTTGTCGACGGCGACGATCAGAAACTGCACGTCGCCGACGCCTGCTTCCAGCACGGCCGCCTCCCAAACGTCCGACGGAGGCACGGTGTGCACGTCGGCCACGGTGGGTTTGTACAGAGCCGGGCGTCCGCCGTAGATCAGCGTGGGGTACCAGCCGTCGTACTGTGGCGGGCCGCTGCCGACGCCACGCACGTCGACGGTCTTCTTGAGGAAGAGTTCTTCGTCCTTGGTGAAGGGCTCCGCGCGAAGTTCCTTGTTGGCAAGATTCTCGAGCATGCCAAGCGTCCTGGCAAAGGCTGTGAAGAAGCCCACTTGGCCGTCGCGCTCCCATTTCATCATTTCCGAGATGCCTTTGTCGGAGTGGGATACGTCAGCCGCTCCGAGCAAGCGCGCGGCGGTCGTCGCAAACCCGGCCAGGCTCGCGTACACCTCCGGATACGGCTCCACAAAGCCTTCCGGGTACTCGCAGCTCAGTGTCGCGGTGTAGGACTGCTTGCCGTAGAGCAAGGTGTCGTGGCGCAACTCGGCCCAGGAACCGAGCTGGGTTTGCAGCTGCTTCTGCTGCCACGCGCGCGAGCGCATGGCTTGTGGAAAGTGCTTCGGTTCCCGCGGAGCGTCGTCCAAGCGCCGCAACGTGGAGAGCCAAATGTCGTAGAGGCTGGCCTGCCAAGCGTCGTCGCTGCGCTCCTCCACCACGCGCCGCGCGGCCAGAAGGTTTGCGGAGTAGTGGTAGCGATCCAACTCGGGCGCTAACAGGAAGACGGCTTCGTCATTGCCTAGCGCGGCAGCGACGTCCAAGCTCGACGGCAGCGCACGCAGCTCCTTTTTGCCTTCGGCAACCACAGAGTCGTACACCACCTTCGAAAGCAGAAAGCTGTCGAGCAAGAAGCGTTGCCCAAAGACCTGAAATACCAGGGGCAGCTGGGTTTGCCTGGTATCGAGCGGATTGGACTCAAGAGTCTGCGAGCGGATCTGCTGCGCGCGCAATTCACCTTTCTCTATTTCTCCCAGCACGCGCTTCGCGACGCCGTCGTCGCCGAGACTAGAAAGTTCCGTGACTTTCGCGCGGGACAGTGCCGAGTCCAGCGCAGCGACGCCGACGTTGTCAGCCCTGCCCACCATGAAATCGATGATGTTGCTCATCGCCTGCAGGCGGTCCAGTTGATCGGCGCGCCGCAACAAGGTCGCGAAGACCAAGGCAGCTCGACGCTCGCGTGGCACGTCCACTTCGTAGCCGGATGCCTTGTCCGGCGCCCGAAGATGCCAACCGAGATCGGCGCGTCCCAGCCACATCAGGGTTTGGAAGTATCGCTTCAAGCTAGGGTTTTCCGTGTAGTGGCCCCGGGGCTGAAACTGCGAATAGTCCACGGTCCGGTTGCTGCCCCAGATGGCCGTCTGCGGCATGCGCTGCAGGCTCTTCGCGCGGATCGCGGCGAGCAAGTCGTGCACGACCTTGTCCTGGCCCATGATGGAACTCACGCCGGGCGCGGTATTCTCCAACCCCGCACCTGCGAGCAGACTGCGCGCGACGGTCAAACTGAGATCCACGTCCGCGAGCGCCGTCATCAGTGCCTTCGGACCTCCACGCTGTTTCGCTTTCCCGAGTTCTGCGTGTGTGCCACTGAGTACGTCGTCGATGGTATTCGTGAACAGCCGGATTTCGAGCATCATCAGCGCTTGGTCGTAGGAACGGTGCAGGGCGTGCAAGATCGAATCCGTGGTGATGAGCACCGGAAGGTCACGCGTGTAGATGGCGTGGTAGGCGCTGGCCATGCTGTAGCGACGTACGTGATCCACACTGACGAAGCCCTTCCGCTTGAAGATCGCTTCTTCCTTTGCGTTCAGCTTCAGCGCGCGGGAAACGACGTCGTAGTATCGGATCTGGGTCGGATCGAAATCGAGCTTTGCTTCCGGCGCGCGCTTTGCGCCGGTTTCTTTCAGCAGGCCCGCGTAGCTCAGGCCCTCGTGCCTGGCCCGGTACGCTTCGAAACGCCGGTTGATGCTCGAGTTTTCATCGGGCTTTGCCGGCGGAGCGGGCAGCGTGATCTTCTTGTCAGCGTCGGCCTTTGCGGCCTGTTGCGTGCGCGGCGGAGGCAAGCGTGAATCCGTTGCGCAGGCCGCGAAGCACAGCGCCAGCAGCACTGCGCTGAGGTGTTTCCACGCCGCTGGCGAGCGTCGTTCCATTTGCATCCGATCCAGTCCCACCCCGACCCGCGCTTCAGAACGGCTTGCCGCCGTTGTTTCCGCCAGGGGAGTAGTTGCACACAATCGCGTTGCCAAACTTGAGGCCGGCGCACTTGGACAGGCCACAGCCGAGCTTGGTGGACTTCGCCCACATTACTTGCGTGTAGTGGCCGCAAGCTTTGCCGCTGGCACAGCTGCCGCTGGCGTAGTCGTACCACTGCTCTTCACTCATCCAAGACGACACCGCACCTTGGGGCGTCGCAGTGCCACTCGCACCGTAGATGTTTTCACCCACGTAGCCGGGGTAGTTGTCGCTGCGCCCTTCGTTGTGATCGATCAGACCGGTCGGCGCCTTGTTGTCCACGCAGGCGTCGGCCCACGCCTGCGCCACTGCCGCCAGCGCCGGATCCCAGACCAGCGGCGACACGCCTTCGGCGGCGCGGGCGTCGTTGTGCAGCTTGGTGATGCCGGCCAGCCCCGGCGGCTCGCCCGCGCCGACGTTGCCACCGCCTCCAGAGCTGGTGCCACCGCTGGCCGCGCCGCCTTGTCCGCCGGCGCCAGTGCCGCCGGTCGCGGTTGACGCGCCGCTACCACCCGTTCCGGTTGTCGCCCCCGTTCCGGTTGTCGCGGCACCGCCGTCTGTGGTTCCCCCGCTGTCGTCTCCGCTGCACGCCAGGGTCAGCGGTGCCAAAAGGCAACTCAGTGAAAACAATGACAAGAAGCAATGGCGCATCGTGGGCACTCCTGGCAGATCGTGCCTCCAGCTTACCACCCTGGCGCAGGTCACAGTGCGGCACGCAGGTTGCACACCCGCGCGCATCCCATGGCACACGCACACACAACTACATACCTCGCCCTCGGGATCGTCGCGTGTTTCGCGGGCGTTGGCTGCGGCTCGCGCAGCATTGGCAGCGACTACTCGGAGGCAGGCGGGGCGAACCAGTCGCGGGTGTGCCACTTGGAGTCCAATTGGGAGCGGCGCTTCTCCGGCGAGCCGGGACTACTGCTGGATCAGGGCGTGCTGGGGCCCGAAGGTCCGGTGCTGGCCGGGCGTCACTTCCAGGACTTCGCGGAAAGCACGGCGGTGCTGGGTTTTTCGCTTTCTGGAGCGGAGCGCTTCCGGCGCCGTCTCGATGGCCGCTCGCCCAAGCTCGCACAAGTCGCCCACGGCACCGCGTTGGCGCGTTCGCTCAAGAACGACCTCGTCGTCTCCCTGCACGCAGCCGACGGAAGCACGTCCGCCGAGGCGCATCTCGGATCCGAGGACGAAGACTCCGCGCATGTTGTCGCCCCTGCAGCAGACGGGTTCCTCGTTGTTAGTACCGCTGCGCATTACCCGAGTTCGCTCGGCGACGTGCAGGCCACGCGCTTCAGTGCCAACGGAAGTCATCTCTGGCAGCAGACCTGGAAGACTCAGCAGAAGCTCGAGCTGCGAGTGATCGGCGCATTCGCCGACGCCAAGGGCAACGCGGTGGTCGCCATCCATCGTTGGCTCAATGGTGGCCACGGCCCAGTATGGCTGGTCGCTCTGCATCCGAATGGGCATATGCGCTGGCAGTACACGGACTCAGTGCATCTCACCCGCGGCGCCGTACAGGTACTCTTGCAAACGAGCAGTGGCGGCGCCGTGGTGGTTGGTTCTATCGATGATGGCTCCGGAGTGGCGGGCGGACCGGCGCGTGCGCTGCATCTGAACGCGTCGGGCGACGTCGTCTGGGCGCGCTCCTTCGACGACGGTTCCGGGAACCAACAGCTCGTCAGCGACGGCATTCAGCTGTCCGACGGGAGCTTCGCGTTCATTGGCTACTCCGCAAATTCCGCCCAGGGTCGACTCTGGCGAGTGCGCGCGGACGGCACTGTTGCCTGGGCGCGGGACTATGCGGAAGTTGGCGCCGGGCTGGCGAAGGTCCGCGCCCTGCCGGGCGGTGGATTCGTGGTGGGCGCCGCGCGCTGGTCCCTCACGAGCGAAGACCTGTACGAAGTGGTGCAGCTCGACGCAGAGGGCGAAATCCTTCGCCGCCACCGCGCCGACGGCGAAGGCGTGGCGCAGCTCGGCGCACTGGACGTCGACGCTGCCGGCCGCGTGCTGGCTGTCGGCTGGTGGTCCAAGGATCAGGCACGGCAGAGCCACGTCATGCTGCTCAGCGAAGTTTGCAGCGTGGACTAGCTCAGCGCACCACGACGGTGTCGCAGCCGAGCAGGATGTCGAGCTTGCCCGTGCCGAAGCCCGTGCAGCTCTTGGGGCAGATCATGATGCGCGTCGGATTGGTGGGGTCGTCGTAGTACCAGCCGTCATTGACCTGGTTGCAATCCGCGGCGCTCTTGACCCAACCCAGAAGACGCTTCTGGCCGTTCGGATCGGTGAACTCGACGTTGATCTTTCCAATCACGGCGCTCCCGCCGTCCTCCGGCGTCGGGATCGGGTAGTCACACGCCAGGGGCGCCGTGGCTACCGCCAGCAATGCGGCCTGCAGCTCCGCCGCTGCATTAGTGCTGGTGTCGCTGACGATGAGCGCTTCGCGGGTGCCGCCTGCTTTGGCGACGTTGTTCAGATTCCACAGCGAGCCAATGCCGATGACGAAGGTAAACACCCGCGGCGTGCCGCTCAGCGCTGCCGTCGCCAAGTCGGCAAGACCCTGCGTGGATTGCGGCTGGCACTCGCTCGGATAGCCATCCGTCGCCAGCACGACGATGGTCGTGCGCTCGGGATGCGCCGTGGCCCAGGTCTTTGCGTACTGCAGCGCGCCTTCTAGCGCTGGGCCTGTCGGGGTGAAGCTTTGCGGTCCATGTTTGCTGAGGGACGCCTGCATCGCCGCCTGCGCGCCGGGCAGCGCCGTGATCGGTACGTCGGGGGTTGCGTACTGTGCAACGTTACATGCGGCAGCGCCGGTGCCGAGGCCGAAGTACTGGATGCCGACGCCAATGCCGCTCGCCGCCGGCGACGCAACAAAGTCCGAAATTGCGCCGGTGATTGCCGACCACAGCGTCTTGCCGTCCGGGAGCTTGTTGTTCATCGACGTCGACTGGTCGAGCATGATGTACAGGTCTACCGGCGCTGGCTTTGCGGCGTAGGAGTCTGCAGCGCACACATCCGCATCGCCAAGGCCGCCGCCACCGGTACCCGAGAACGCTCCAATCCCACCGTCCGTGCCGACGCTGCCGCCTTTGGCGCCAGTTCCGCCGTTGCCGCCCAGCGCCACTTGGTTGCCGTCGTCGGCGGAGTCGCCGCAAGCGGCCAGCGCGAGACCAGCGCCGAGCACGCACAGCAAGGCACAGCTACGAAACGTCATGATGGCGGCGTCGACTTGCAGCCCAAGATCAGATCGATGCGACCACTGGTGTCTTGCTTGACGGAGTTGCATGCGTCGGGGCAGAGCAAGATGCGCGTCGGGTTGATGGGGTCGTCGTAGTACCAGCCCCAGGGCACACACGCCGCCAAGTTGTCGACCTTGTACACCGGCTGCTTGCCGCCAGAGCTTGGCGTGAACTCCACGTTCACCTTGTCCGGGTCGAGCGTGCTGCCGTTGTCTGGCTTGGGGATCTCGAACTCGCAGGCCAGCGCGCTACCGGTGATCGCTTGCAGTGCCGCGATGAACGCTTGCGTGCCGCCTGTGGCGTTGAACGCTTTGCTCGTGCCGCCCGCCTGCGCGATGGCGTCGAGCAAGCCGAAGTCCGCCCCCTGCATGCCCATGGTGTAGGTGAGGATCGACGGCGTGCCGTTGAAGGCCGCGGCGGCGATCCCAGTCAGCGTTGACGTTCCGAGATTGCAGCGAGTGGGCAGACCGTCCGTGACCAGCAGCCCGACGACCTTTTCGCCGGGGTTCTGCGTCGCGTATTGAGTCGTGAACTTCGTGAGCCCAAGCAACGCGCCTTGAGTGGGCGTGTTGCCGTTCGGGTTGATGCTCGCCAGCCAGCTCTGCACCTGGGGCGCGGTCGTGGGCACCAACCCCATGGGGATCGCCGGCGTGTCGTAGACGGAGCCGTTGCACGGTCCATCCCCCGACCAACTCTGCAGTGCGATCTTCGTTGCCACCAAACTCTGGTCGCCGGCGAAGGCGTTGAGGGCGCTCACAGCCTGCGACCACTTGGGGCTGCCGAAGTTGGTCATGCTCGCGCTCTTGTCGAGCAGGATGTACATCGACAGCGGGATCAGCTCGGCTTGTTTGGTCTCGCCCACGCAGGCGCTATCGGCCGTGAGCGCGCCGTCACCGCTGCCGCCGGCGTCGATCAAGATCGTGCCGCCGCCGTCCCCGGCGCCGCTACCGGCCCCGTTGCCCCCGCTGCCGATGGGACGCTCAAAAGCCAAATCTTCTTCGCCCGCATCCGCCGAGCATCCCGCCAGCCGGATCGCCAGCAGCGAGAGCGAGAAGATCGACAGGCGGACCCCAAGTCTCCGAAAGCGCATTCCTCATTCTGGAGCAAGAGTCACGCCATGTCCCGTGGGAGTCCTGGTGGCGTGGGCATAGGCCACAATTTCCAATAGATGCGAGGATTTAGCGCCGCGGTCGCTCAGGCACCGGGTGCACAAGTTCGACCCTACTGTCCGGCGTCTGGACGCGGCGTCGGACCATTCCGGACGCGCTAGACTGCGGCATGTTTCGCAAGGTTCTCGGTTGCCTCATCCCAGCGGCATTGTGTCTGAGCTGCTCCGCCGACGATGCGGGCGTTGCCAACAACAATCCGGCCACGGGCGGCGCGTCTTCGGGTGGGAGCGCTGGATCCAGCAGCGGAGGTGCGAGCGGTAGCGGCGGTGCGGGCGGTGGCGTCAGCGGTTCCGCAGGTACTGGAGGCGGCATCGCCTTCGACGGTAGCGCGCAGGTTCCGGTGCGTTCTCTGGTCGCGCTCGAAAGCATTAGTTTTCACGAGCGCACCGGCGGCACCGCGCCTACCGCCTACACCTTCTTGGTCAATGGTCCGGAGCTCACCGTGCGCCTGACGGATCCGATGACCGACACCAGCCACGACATTCCGGGCGCCACCAGCGAATTCTACGATGTCTACTATTCGAATGAAGACGGTAGCTTCAACATCGACGGCAGCTACTTGACCATTTCCGGTGTCTTCGCCCAGGCGCTACCCGCGGGCGGCGGCCTGAACCTGGCGGAAATCGGTTTGAACTTTTCCGACAAAACAGTGGAGTACGGGAACTACGTTGCGAGCTTCGTGGCGCTCGGCGACAACGCCGTGCCTGCCAACGTGGGCAACTGCATCGACGGTGATCTGCAGACCCACACCACCATGGGCAACACCGTTGGCGCTACGGAGCGCCTACGCTTGACCTTGGGTTTCAACTCGACGTCCGGTCCGCCGAAGTAGGCTGTATTGTGCCGTGGACTCCCGGCGTTCAATGCCTAGCTCGCGATACTTTGCACACGTCTGCTTTCAAAAGCTGGAAGCGCGCTCACACTTCGTCAGGGATCTCGCCGGCATAGAGCCTCGGCAGCAGCCACGGTTTGCGAGCGAGCAGCTGCGCAATGGGTGGATGCACGTCGCTGCCTTTTCGGGCCTGGGCTGGGGACTCGGGCCACACGAAGGGCAGCTCGACGTAGCTGCCGGGTGTCTCGGCGCGGTCCAGCATTTCCAACAGCGATTGTAGTACCAAGCGCTGGCCGTCTGCATCTCCAGGCCGGCCTAGAGGGCGTGACATGGGATACGCGATCCCCGCGAGCCGAGGCACTCCGACTGCGCGCGTGAAGTCGGGAATCATCGATAGCGACACGGACGGAATGCCTTGCGCTTCGATCACCCGCTGCACCAGTCCCACGGACCGGCAGCAATAGGGTCAAACAGGCACCAGCGCTGCCGCGTCCACACCCCGCTGCTTCATCTCGCGCGCGATGGCAGGCGCGGTCTCCTGTTCCAGTACGTAAGGCTGCAACTGATACCCCATGATCGAGTAGTGGGTGTCAGCTGCCTGGCCGACGACTCCGGCGACGGCAAGTTCTGCGAGGCGGCGCATGGGGAGCACGACGTCGAGGTCCTGCTGTCCAAATCGCCGGTCAATGTGTAGATGATGGAGGCTGACGTCGCCTTCAGTCGCGCCTACGGGAATGGTCCGATACGTAGGATCCCCCCACCACGGATTCTTGCGCTCGCCCTCTTCGTCAAAGGGCTCGTCATCACCGCACACCACGCCTGCCGTCGTGACCAAGGCAACCGTGCATCCGGCGAGTGGCTTCGTCATTGCTGCCCAAGGAATGGGGCGCTCATTGCCCGCCTCACGGGCGACCCAAGCCTTGATGATCTGGCGCGTGGCAAAATCGAGAAAGCGGTATGAGTCGATGCTCATCAAACTCTTGACCGGTGATTGGTCCGGTGACGCTACTGCGGGCAGTTCCTAGCTGCAAGCGCCAGTCTTCCAGCTGGCGACGCTGTGCGCCCTGGGCATCGACATCCAACCCGAGATGCTGGGACTTCTACGCTTGTCACGATCGCGGCTACGATTCAGAAACAGCCGCGCGCTTCGGATTTGCTCGGACACTTCGGTGGCGAGGAGCCGCCCGCAAGCGGACAGCGAGGTGCTGGGCGGTGTCGGTTCTGGTATCTTGTGAAGCGTCATGCGCGGGTCATGGCTGGGGTGCAGAAGGAGGCGACGTGGCGAATATCCGGACCTTGTCCGTGCTGTGCGTGATGCCTGTGGTGATCGCGGCCTGCGGAAACGATGACGGAGGAGCAGGTGTCGGGGGTGCCGCTGGCACTGTGACGACAGGCGGCGCGGGCGGTACCGCGACGACAGGCGGCGCGGGCGGTACTGCAGCGACAGGCGGAACGGGAGGTACCACGACCACCGGCGGCACGGGAGGTACCACGACCACCGGCGGCACGGGCGGCACTGCAGCGACAGGCGGCGCAGGCGGCACGAGCGGCACGAGCCACTACGTTCGTTCCGGTGCAACGGGAGCCGGAGACGGTAGCGATTGGACAAATGCCTGCACAGATTTTACAGGGTCCTGCGCCATCGGGTCGCTCGTGCGTGGCGACACCTACTACGTGGCTGACGGGGCGTATGCGAGCCGAAACTTCAACACGGCCGCCAATGGCAATCTAGTCATCACGATCAAGAAGGCGACCGTGGCCGACCATGGCACGGCAACCGGCTGGGTGAATACCTACGGCGATGGGCAGGCCATCTTCAATTCCGTTGTGACGTTCTCGACCGACGACTGGGTCATGGATGGGTCTGCGCGAGATGAATCGAATCCTCCAGTCTCCTGGTTCAATACGACTTCGTATGGATTCAAAATTTCTAACAATGCGAACGCCGCACAGGTGCAGCTGAAGTTCGGTGCGGCGCTGGATAATTTCACCCTGCGACACGTGTGGTTAGAAGGGCGCGCAGGAGGTTTTAGTGGTGCCGAGCGACGTTACTCCATTGACTGTGAAACGGGCGGCACCTCAACCAACCTGCTTTTCTCAAGAAACCTCAGCACCGACAGCAACCAATGGTATTTTCTCCGTGGCACGGATCACACCACGATTGAATACTGGGCCGGTGATCGTTTGACGGGTGACGGCAACAACCACGGCGATGCCATCAACGCGTACTTTACGGCGGAGGATGTCACTATCCGGTGGGGGGTCGCCCGCAATGCGTGCACGACAGGATGCACAGGCATGATTCCCGTCGCTGACAGCCACGGCACGTCTACACCTCCTCTCGTGAAGTTGTACGGCAACCTCTTCTATGACTATGGGTCAACGGATGGCACGATGGGCTTTTTGGGCAATCAAGCCAACGGAGGCAACTGCACCAACTGCGTCGTGACGAACAATACGTTTGTCGATGGCGGGGCAGAATTTGCGTCGACCTGGGGGCTGCAGTTCCCTGATGGCTCCGGGAATATCCACCGCAACAATATTTGGTTTGAGGTGAACTCGCAGATCCCAAACTTTAGTCTCGGGTCCGGGGCCACGAATTCCCACAATGCGTTCGGCACGTCCGCAACCAGTACGGGAACGAATGCTCAAGTCAGCATGCCCAGCTCGACCTTCGTGAATTTCGCCGGAAAGAACTTCAAGTTAGCCTCTGCCACGTCATGCGGCATCGCCCTCCCTGCGCCCTACGACAGGGATATGTTGGGCAAGCTTCGGGGGGCCGACGGCTGCTGGGACCGTGGAGCCTTTGAGTTCTGAAGCGCCAAAGACGACCGCACCGGCAGCGCCCAGGCGATACGATGAAACGAGAGTTTGCCTGGGTGCTTGGAGCTGCGGCGTTGCTCGCCTGCGTTGCCGCGGTCGTGCTGACCCAGATTCTTTGGCCTCAGGAAAGGAGCAAAGACTACCTCAGCCTCGACGAGCAGAGGGAACGCGACCTCTGGATGCACGCGCCCACGGTGACGGTGATCAAGCATCAGCTGCTCGTGGACGGAGCGCCCGCCGGAACGCTCCCAGCCCCTGGCGATTCAGACCAACTACGGCGACTGGACGCGCTGTACGAAAAACTCCTGGCGAAGAGGAAACTGTTTGAGCAGTTGTTCCCCGGAAAGCCGTTCCCAGGGAGCTTTGTTCTCCAGGCAGGGGCCGAAGTCCCGCCAGCGTACGTCGAGGCCATCAGACGCACCGCGCGAGATGCCGGCTATGTGCGGCACAGACGTGTTCAAGAGTAGGGAGCGCCCTGGCGCGCCGCTCGCCCTGCCAGGCCAGGTGCGGCTCATTTACTCGGACACGGCACAGTGCTGGGCAACGGCGGGGGGGTGCCCCTGATGAAGCAAATGCAAGCGTCGCCGGTTCCGTTCTGAGAAATCGTTCCGCCGCGGCATTGCGCGTACGCGGGATCCGTCATCGCGGGGGGACACGCGACCGGCTTGGTTGGCGGGGCGGTGCCTGGCGGGCGCTGCTCCCCGGGCTTCAGCGCAGCAAAGGGCAGCTCGACGTAGCAGCCCGCGCCCTGCCACGCGCGGTGGATCACACGCCCCGCGGCGTCCTTGGGATTCATGAGGTTCGGATAGTCCGCAAGCCGCAGGGGATCCGCCGTGGCGCTAGCCGCGTCGCTTGTGGCGGGCGCTGCATCTGCGCTTTCAGTTGTTGCGACCAGGGGCTGGTGCTTGGGCGCCGGGGCGTCGGAAGTGACGGAGGTGGGTCTCGGCTCTCCGCTGTTGTGCTTCGCGCCGCTCGGTGTGCACGCCGCAAACGCCGATACTGTGATCACGAACTGGTAGGAGCGACGCCGCATGTCTCGAGCGTAACATCTGCGGTCAGCGCGGCCTTGCGGTTTCTGCGCCGCCGTCGCAAGCTCCAAAAGGGAATGAGCAAGGTGGCCATGGTCAGGGTGGCGCGGGTCTCCGACGTGATGACCGAGGGCGTGGTGTTCGTTCATGCTGAAACCGATGCGCGCGGTGCGGCTGAGGTGTTGGCGCGGCACCGCATTAACGGCGCGCCGGTGCTTGGTAAACATGGCCGCGTCGTCGGGGTGGTGTCTAAGACGGATCTGCTTGACTCGCGGCACCAGCCTCCCGATCGGGAGATGCTGGTGGAAGATGCTATGACTCGCGTTGTATTCGCCGTTCGCGCGGAAGATCCGGTAATGCTCGCCGTGCGACTGATGATCGACGAAGAGATCCATCGGGCACTTGTCGTGAACGACGACGGCACTCTAGCGGGTATCGTCGCCCCCATGGACGTTCTGCGCGGACTCGCGAATGGATTGAATATCGGGGACGCCCCCGACGCCGAGCCCGTGAGCTTCGTCGACCTGAGGAAGTTGCGCATCGTGCGCGGCAACTGAAGAGCTAATCCAGCGCCGCCGAACGCCCGCGGCGCGGCTTCTGAGGTCATACGTGCGTCCTCAGCGGTCGCAGTTGGGCGCAAGATCGGGTCGCGTCCGCGCCATTGTGGCTGGCATGTCGCTTGCTGCTCCCTTCGCATGCTCACCCCTGAGTCTTGTACCCGCGCGCGAAAACCGGCTGTGCATGCAACACTTCCGCTGCTCTTCGCGCTGTGCGTCGGTTGCTCGGACAGCGATAGTGGAGCGGCTGCGGGAACCGGAGCCGTTCCAAGCGCCGGCGGTCAGGGCGCGTCGAGTAGCGGTGGCACGAGTAGCGGTGGCACGAGCAGCGGTGGCACGAGCGGCGTCGGTACCGGCGCCTCCGCAGGTTCCGGCGGTGCGGGTGGTGCACAGGCCCAATGTGACTTCAACGATTTCAGCGCCGTCGACAACTTCGCGGGTTACGACAAGTACAAGGCTGCAACCCAAGCGCAGCTCGACGCCTCGGGTACTGGGTACTACAAAGGCGTGCACAACCCGGACTTCACGGACAGCGTGGCTCAGCCCGACAACGGCCCTGGGCCGGGAACCCAGGGGCAGTTCCGCATCGGGTGTGTCTACTCACACTTTGGCTACGAAGACCCCATCGTAAAACCCAAGCGACCGTGTGAAGCGCACCTGCATATGTTCTGGGGCAATACCAACGCCAGTGCGTATTCCGTGTTCAACAATCCGTCGCTGCCCTCCGACCCGAATGACATCATGGAGCACGGCGGCAGCACGTGTCAGGGCGGACCGCTCAACCGTTCGGCGTATTGGATCCCGGCGCTCTACGACGGCCCGCTTGGCGCGCGCAACTTGGTCATCCCAGAGAACATCACGCTCTACTACAAGTCCTACCGCCCCTGGGAGGTGCAGCCGCTGCCCGCCGGGATCGAACTTTTGATCGGCAACGTCAACCCCGGCGGCAGTGTGAACAACAACTTCGTGGAGTCGGACTCCCTGCATTGGGGGTGCTACGAGCCATCCGCAGGCCAGACCGTCACCCGTTCACCGACTATCCCGGGCACGGCTGGCACACCAGCGTGTCCGCCGGGGCAGGACATACAGGCGACGATCCAGTTTCCTCAGTGTCTGGCTACGGACGACGGAACGCCCACCGGCAAACCGGTGCTGTCCAGCGCAGACTTCGTCAGTCACACCAAGATGGTTCCCAACAACGATCCGTGCCCGTCAACGCACCCGTACCGAGTGCCGCAGATCTCGTATTTGGTGAAGTGGAAGAATCCCGGCATCAGCGCGTCGACCTGGCGCCTCTCCTGCGACGAAGGTTTCGAATCCGCGTCGCCGCCGACTCCGGGGGGATGTTTGCACGGTGACTGGCTCGGCGGCTGGAATCCATCCGCGATCCAGGCCTGGATCGACGGATGCTTCGATCCGGACACGAACCCCGC
This sequence comes from uncultured Myxococcales bacterium, assembly GCA_937872925.1. Lineage (GTDB taxonomy): Bacteria > Myxococcota_A > Polyangia > Polyangiales > Polyangiaceae > JACKEA01. Next base: position 13,634 of record CALMUT010000316.1, read on the forward strand.
GGGTGGTCTGTTCACGAACAAGGGCGTCAACAATTTTGCCGGGCCGCGCAATTGCTCTATCGGCCAGCTCGGAATGAACAAACACTACCTGGACACGAAGCAGGCGCTGAGCTTGGTGCGCGTTTCGAAGCTCAACAACTACACTGGACCGCAGCTCATCCCCGATCCATGTCCGAACTGCAGCCCGCTGCACCATCCCTAGGCGCACACACACCAGATCAGGAGAGCAGCCTTGCCCCGCTACATCGCCCTCTTGCGTGCCATCAACGTCGGTGGCCACACCGTGAAGATGGATCACCTGCGCAAGCTCTTTGAAGCGCTGTCGCTCTCCAAAGTAGAGACGTTCATTGCCAGTGGCAACGTGATCTTCGAGTCCCGCGCCTCAGCAGCGAAGCTGGAGTCCCGGATCGCGGCGCACTTGCAGAGCGCGCTCGGCTACGAGGTGGCCACGTTCTTGCGTACACCCGCGGAGCTGGCAGCCGTTGCTGAGCGGGACGCGTTTTCAGGAAAGTCGAGCATCGGAAAGCCAGCTGCCGACATGGTGGCGTTCTTGCACCAACCGCCCAAGCCTGCAGCCAAACAGAAACTCATGGCGCTGCGCAACGCTCAAGACGACTTCTCCATCGCCGGCCGGGAGGTGCACTGGTGGTGTCGCACGAAGGTCAGCGACTCCAAGTTCTCCAACGCGGCCCTCGAAAAAGCGCTGGGAGTGCCTGCCACGATGCGCAGCATCACGACGCTGCGAAAACTAGCGGCGAAGTACCCTGTGTGACTTCGCTGTGTCAGGCGGCTCGTAGTTGCGAAAAAGCGCGAGCGCCGGGCCGGCGTGTGCGGCGGGCGCTTGCGAGGGCCGGTCACCGGATCCAAGGTGAAGAGTGACCGCGAAGCCCCAGCTCTGCCTGCAGGAAGCGCGTCAGCGCTACTTCGAGACGCTGGGAACCAGTGGCATCGACTACGACGCCTGGTGGATCACGCTACCGATCTACGGCGTGCACATTGGTATTCCCAATCCTCCCGCACACGGCCGCGCGCTGCGGCTGCACGATCTGCATCATGTGCTGACCGGCTACGACACGAGCATCCTTGGCGAATGTGAGATCAGCGCTTGGGAGCTCGCTGGCGGCAGCGGCTGGTATGTCGCGGCGCTTGGGTTCGATCTGGCGGGTTGCGGGCTCGGGCTCTTGCTAGCACCGAGGCGTACGTTGCAGGCATTCGCGCGCGGCCGACGCTCCCGGAATCTGTTTCGCTTGGGCTACTCCGACGCCCTGCTCAGCCGGAGTGTCGAGGAGGTACGGTGCGAGCTCAGCATCACGGACGCGCCCGAACCCACCCTGGGCGACAGCGCGCGATTCGCGATCTATGCCAGTCTCGGCGTGCTTTCGCTGTTGCTGTGGCCCATCACTTGGGTGGGCATCGTTGCGACCTGCTTGGCGCCGCCGCCCCGGGAGTCGCGCGCCGCGCAGGCCCATGGCTGAAGTGCTGCTGTCTCCCGAGCGCTACGCGAATTTTGGGCAGAGCCTGTGGGGGACGCACTTCGACAATGGTGCCCTCGACGTGCACTGGGACGGGCCCAACACGCTGCACTGGACCGTGGATGGTTAGCAGAGCCACCACCGGATCTTGTGCCAGATGGTCACGCTCTCCGAGCCATCCGTGTTCGGTGCGATGGGCTGCAAGCACGAGAGCTCCGTGGAAAAGGCTGCGTTGTGCGAGGCGACCCGCGCCGCGTGCATGTCATTCGCTGGTCTAAATCTGCGTAAAGGGTGAAACTACGGGCTCCCGCCCTGCCATGACCGACCTGTCGCCACGTCTCACCAGTGGGCAAATCCAGCTCTTTGCGGGCAGCACCATGCTCCTGGCACTGGTGGGATTGATTTGGCTCAGTGCTGCGCCCATGCCGCGTATGCGGACAGGCGCTGCGAACGCGAAGGTGCCGAAGGTTCGCATCATCCAGTTGCCGGATCCTCTCGATGCCAAGCGCCCCGTCACGCTCCGGGAGGAGCTACGGCGGCGACCCGACGGCCTTTACGCGGATCCGGACGGAAGCTTCGAACCGGCCCCGCCGAAGGAAAGCGATCGCAAGCGCGGGTTCTCGATCACGGAGCAAAGCGGTGATCCGTGTGCACCCCCGGATACCGGCTCCGGCATGTTCACGAAGTGGAATCCCGCATCACCGGTCGGGGTCTACAGCCTACCGCGGGATGCGGGCGTGGCGGCAAACGGTGACTTCGATCTGCTGATCCACTTCCACGGCCACGACCTGGCACGACTCACCTTCGTCCAAGCCAACGTCCCGATGGTCATGCTGGGGGTGCAGCGCAAGCGCGGCATGGACTGGCGAACGCAGCTCGGAGGCCCAGAAGCGTACCGCCATCTGGTGGATGCGATGGAGCAGACCCTGGGCCGTGTGCTCAGTCGCGAGGTCAAGGCGCGTCGCGTCGCCCTCGCCGCTTGGAGCGGGGGCTATGAAGCAATATCCACGCTCCTGGAGCAAAGCTTAGACGTCGATGCGGATGCGGTGATCCTGCTGGATGGTCTGCACGTGGCACGGCGTCCGGAGGTGGCGGTGTTCCAGTTGCGCCCGTTCGTAGTCTTGGGCCACCGCGCATTGAAAAATGAGGTCTTCGTTTTCGCGACGCATTCGTCTGTCGTGCCTGACGGCTACGCTTCGACCACAGAGAGTACACATCGTTGGCTCGCTGCGCTTACGACTCGGCCCCTACGTGTGGCTCGCACGGACCCCCCCGGCATGCCGTTGATCCACGCGTTCAGCCACGGCTCACTGCATGTGCGCGGCTACGCCGGTGGCGGCAAGCCGGACCACTGCGTTCAGCTATCCCTGTACCCAGCGGCCCTGCGTGGCCTCGCCGCCTGGCGCAAAGCGCGCGGTCGTTGAGTGCCAGGCACGGATGTTGTGCAGATTTCCGCGCATGCTCCGCAATCCGGAGACTCTCGGGTGCTCGTCAACACCAGGACTGCCCGTCTCGCGGTTCGCGCAGTAACTCCCGAACGTTGGCCTCGATCACCCGGTAGCCCACGTTGCCATTGAGACGCTGCCGCCCCTCGTTAAAGACAAATGTGGGGCTGACCTCGATAGAGTACCGCTTCGCGAGGTCCAGTCCCCGAGACAACTCCGCGTGCGCCTGACCGGTGTAGAGGAGGTCCTCGATCTTGCCGACTGGCAACCCGATGCTATCGGCGACTTCCAGCTGCGCCTTGCGCTTGGAGATATCGACGCCGTCTTGAAAAAACGCAACGCGCACCGCCCATGCTGCTTTGCGAAACATCTCAGCATCGTACAGCTTCACAGCTGCCAGGAAGATGTGGCAGCCCAGGGACGAAGTGGGCACCACCTTCTCCCAAGCATGCGGATGGATCTGCACGTGATTGAACTGCGCTACGACTCCGCGTACGTGCGCGGCGTAGCCCGCCAGGCCACCGCGATCCCGCCAGCGCGACTCAAGTTTGCCGCGCGCATCGCCGAATACGGTCATGAAGTGGCAGTCCGTCACCACTTCGTCGCCAAAGGCACTTTCTAGCTCATTCAAACGTGCCTGACCGACGTAGGCCCAGGCGCAGAGCACGTCAGAGAAGTACTGCACACTCACGGGGTGATGGCTCATGACCTGGTGAGCTTAGGCCGAGATGTGCCTACAATGTGCAGATGAGTTTCGGACACATGACTTCCATCGCGCTCTGTGCGGTCGTCGGCACCAGCTGCGCTACGGCGCCGCCAGCGCCGACGTCGCCCTCCAACGCTGCCGAAACGACCGCATCCCCGGAAGCCGCGTGCTTGGCGCAGGCCGCAGCCGAGCGAACCCCCAAGCCAGGTGCACCGGACAAGATCGTCCTTTCCCACATCCTGGTGCGCCACAAGGACCTGAAACGCCCCGAGGGCGCCACGCGTAGCCGGGGGCAGGCATGCTTACGTGCGCAAGCCGCACGCGAGAAGCTGCTTGCAGGCGGCGAGTGGGCGGCGGTTTCCGAAGAGTACAGCGACGCGGCAGGGGCGACCGGCGGTGACTTGGGCAGCGTTGCCATGGACCAACTCGATGCCACCTTCGGCGCCGCGGCGTTCGCCCTCGAAGCCGGCGAGCTGTCCCACGTCGTAGAAACCGAGCGCGGCTTCCACGTCATCGCCCGCAGCGAGTAGCGCCTTCTGCGCATGCCGGAGGCCGGTCGTCGCGGGTTTCACTGCGCCGGCGCGGGGGGTTGGTGCGCGAGTCCGTCCCGCAAGAACGTCAACAGTGCGGCGCGATCTTCCTTGCTCAGGGTAAAAGCGCGTGCGTCCGGGTCAAAGTTGTCTTTGGCGATACCAACGCCGAATCCGCTGCCCGCGGAGTAGAAGTCGACGACCTGCTCCAGAGTCTTGAAGGCGCCGTTATGGAAATAGGGCGCAGTGCGCGCGAGATTGCGCAGCGTCGGTACTTTGAAAGCATGCGCGTCGCGCTCTCGCTCTGTGATGGCGCCGCGGCCCTGGTCCGCATCCAACCGCTTCGCTTTGGGCGAGGCAGGTACGAAGATGGCTGACAGCTCCGTAGTCGTGAAGCGCGGAGGCGCCGCGCCGCTCGTGAGGGGCAAGCGGTGGCAACGACTGCAGCGCGCAACGCCATAGTACACATCAAAGCCACGCAACTGCTCAGGGTTGAGCGCGCTCAGCTGCCCCTGCACATAGCGATCGAAAGGCGCGCTGGCGTCGACCAAGCTGCGCTCAAATTCGGCGATAGCGGCCTGAACGTTTTCTTTGGTGAGGCCGCCAGGCAACACCGCGTGGATTGCCGAGTTACCCGCGCCGCCGGCGTCCAGCTGCGCAAGTCGCTCCAAAATGGTGCTCCAGTTGCCGCCCATGTCGCGCTCCACGGCGATCTCCACCTGCCGCGCGAGGGTGCTGGCGCGCCCGTCCCAGAAGAACATCGGTTCGTACGCGATGTTGAGTAGGCCGGGCACATCGCGCGCCAGGGGTTTGCCGTTGTGACTGCGTGGACGCTTCGGACCTGCGGACAGCGCATACTTGTCCAGGTGACAGCTCGCGCAGCTCATGTTGCCGTTTGCACTCAGGCGCTTGTCGAAGAACAACGTGCGCCCCAGTTGCACTAAGGCAGGGTCTTGTTTCGGTCCTGGCAGGCGTGGGAACGTGGCCACGCTCACGGCCGCTGCGTGGCTGCTGACTTTGGGCGCGTCCTGCAGTGGCGCAAAGGGAGCGGGCACGACCGCTCCGCGCAGGGCAAACAGCTCTCGCAGTGCGCCGCCTAGGCGCGCGCTCAACAGCAAGCCTGTGAGCTTGTCCCGTAGAGCGTGGCCCGGTTCCTTTTGCCGAGCATCGAGCCAAGCGTCGAATTTTCGCGCGCTGACCTGCACATGCATTGCGCCTTTGGACGGTCCGGCCGCCGCGAGTAGGCGGGCGTACGCCGTCAAAGCGCGCCCACCCGCCATAGCGTCGATGCTGGCCTCCTCTGGGCTCTCTGCTGCTGATCCATCCAGAAGTACGCCCCACTTGAAAACCGCCTCACTCACTGCGTGTGCCACCAGCTCCTGGCGCAGTGAACAGGTGCGCGCTTCGCTGCCGGCCAGGCGTGCGGCTGGTCGTGTCCGGGTCAAGACCAACCCAACGCGATCGAAATCCGGCGGCTGCACCAACAGCGCGTCGCCCAATGGTCGCAGGCCGAGGTCCGACGGCACTTCATCGGGTTCTTCGTCGTCCGGATCCAGGGTCGACGAATACGTGAGCAGGCCCGCGATGGGCAGCAGTCGTCGAAACGCGCGTCGCAGCTGAAGATATGCCGCCCAGGTCTGGGCTTTGTTCTGTGACTTGGCCGCGCGCTCCAGCTTTCTGAACGCGACGGAGACGGCGTCGCCATCGCGCACCATCTGCGCACGCAGTTCCGACGCGTCTTGGGAGACACCCGCAGCGGAGCTGCTTTTTGGCGCGCTTCTCGCGTCCGAACTGCTCGCCGCGGCGCCGCCGTCAGTGTTGCTGGAGCGGCAACCGCCGAGCAACACGTTCGTGACCAGGGCAATTGTAACGAGCTTCCGCACGCCCCAAGGTGTAAGCTCTCCAGCGGAGGCCGGCCAGCGTGAACGTGATCTACCGCATGGGCTACATGGGTTGCTTGTCAGCGTTTCTTGCCGTGGGCTTCGGCTGTTCATCGGCCGACGAAGAAACGAGCGAGCCAAAGATCCCCCGGCCGGACGACAGCGTGGCCCAGTCAGCGCGGGACGCCTGCGAGTTCACGGCGGGCACATTGCCGCAGGACAGTCTGGGCACCTCGGATCGCATCGGCAAGAGCATCCCGGTGGATCACATCTTCGTGCTGATGATGGAGAACCGAAGCTTCGACCACTACTTCTCCAAGCTGCCCGAATACGGCGTTACGGATGTGACCGTTGCAGACGCCAGCTTCACCAACTTGGATCAGAACGGACAGACCGTCGCCTGGCACCACGAGACGGAGTATTGCGTCGAAGATCCGCGCCACAGCTGGAACAACAGCCACGAGCAGTGGGCAAATGGCAAGAACGACGGCTTTGTCCTCAACAACGAACCCGACGGCGCCCGCGCCATGGGCTACTTCGATCACACGGATTTGCCGTTCTACTACGAGCTCGCGTCCCAGTTTGCCATCGGCGACCGCACGTTTTGCTCCATGCTTGGCCCCACCTGGCCCAACCGCATGTACCTATACGCGGGATCGAGTGGCGGGCTGACGAAGAACACATTGCCCTTGGACGTGCAGGCCCCCAACATCTTTTCTGCTTTGATCGACAAGGGCGTGGAGTGGAAGACCTATCGCTCCAATCTGCCGCCGGCGGCCATGTTTCTCAAGACGTGGCTCGAGAGCACCAAAGGCTGCTCAGACCCCGAGCTGGGTCCGTGTCGTTTGGCGGAGTTCGATCAACTGTTGCCCGACTTGGCGAGCGGTGACGTGCCGCCGGTGACGTTCATCGAGCCCGAGTACAGCACCGGCATCAGCGAGACGAGCGAACACCCGCCAGCCAATCCACACCACGGCCAGCAGTTCGTTTGGCAGGTTGTCAACGCACTGACCAAGAGCCCAGTCTGGAAGCGCTCCGTGCTGTTCATCACCTACGACGAACACGGCGGTTTTGCAGACAGTGTGCCGCCCCCCAAGGCTTGTAACCCCGGAGATGGCGAGCCTGAGGGCGTGACCGAGGGCAGCTTCGACCAGCTTGGATTCCGCGTGCCTTTGATCGTCGTGTCCCCCTTCGCCAAGAAGGGTTTCGTGTCCCACGTGACGCGGGATCACACGGCCATTTTGCGCTTCATCCAAGCTAGGCACGGCATCGGCGCCTTCACCAAGCGCGACGCCAATTCCGACGCCTTGATGGACATGTTCGATTTCCAAACAGCGCCGCACAAGACCCCGCCGTCCTTTAGCGAGCCCGTTATCGATCCCGGCAAAGTCGACGCCTGCAAGCTGGCCTTCCCGGGCGGGAAGTAGTCCCAAGCTCGGCGCAGCGCGGGCAGAGCTAGACCCAGCGCGCTGCGTTGTTGGGGTTTGGGGTGCTACTTGAAGCCGTTGACGTGCACGACGTACCACTCGCCGCGCCAGGAGATCAGCGAAGTGATCTCCAAAGCGTGCTCTTTGCCCTCGGCATCCGTGAAACGCAGACGCGAGCGTAGGACGCGGAAGTAGCCGAGCTTGTTGCCTTCGCTGCCGGGTTTCATCCAGCGCGCGCGAGCTTCGGGGACTTCCAAGTCGATGAGCTTGGCGCCGTCAGGGTTCTTGCCTAGGCGCTTGTGGTAGTCGTGGATGTCGCGCGCGAAGGCTTTGAGCAGACGCGTCTCGTAGTCTCGATCTGGCTTCGCGATGTTCTTGACTTGGCGATAGGCTTCGATGGGGAAGAACAGCGCCTGCGCGTGCCCGGGATCGTCTTTTTGGATTGCCGCGAAGAGCGTCTGTTTCAAGTGGGCGAAAAACGCCGAATCCGTTTTGGGGCGGTCTTCGGTCTGGGCGAAGGCTTTTCCGGAATCGTCGGCGAGCGCCGGAACTGGGTTCTCGACCGCCGGCGGAGCCTCTGGCGATTCGTCGACGGGCGCGGGGATGTTCGCTGCGGGTTTCGGGGACGCCTCGACGGGCGCACGCGCCGCGGATGAGGTAGCAGCGTGGGGGGTGGGCGCGTTGGGCGAGGGCGCTGTCATCGAGCTCGCAGCGGGCCCCTCGCTGCGTTGGCAAGCAAGGGCGCCGCCAAGTGCGACGAGTCCGATCGATAGAGGCCAAAGGCGCGCAGGCATGCCGGCGAGGTATCACGCCGCCAAAGGTTTGGGCCAGATCTCGCTAGCCGCGGGTGACCAGGAAGTCCCAGCGGCCGCCCTTGCGGGGAATGAGCCGGCCACGGAGTCGTGGCACCGGCGCAAAAGTTGACGAATTGACACACCCGTCAGCATCGTCACGCCGGCCGGAGATCCGATTCGCCGTGCCCGACGGGGGCGGAACCAAGGTTTTATCGTTGGATTTCGGCATGTTCTTCACCACGGGAAAAGTCCCCCTTCGTTGGGGTGCATCCAGATGGTGAATCTAGAGAGCAAGCCGCATGCCCGACCGAATCCGTGGGAAGCCACGCCGCCCGAGGCACCGCCAAATATCGCGTTCCCGCCGGTTTCGGCGATCGGCAACCTGTGCCACGGACGAGTCCGCCTAGTCCGTGTTTTGGACGACCAGGATGTAGTAGCCCTGACCGGTGCCGTCCGTCGGATCGTAGGTCACCGTAGTTCCAACCATGGTGACCGCGCCGCCTGCGGGGACCTTCACGTCCAAGATTTCCGAGTCCGTTGCGTTGAGGGAGTTGGGGATGTCGTCGTTGATGGCAAGGCACTGCTTGGCGTCCGCCGGGATGCCTTGGCCTGCGTAGAGCACCAAATAGGGATCGTCCAGCGGCTGCTCGCCACCGGGGCCTTGCTGCGCCAGCATTTCGAAGCTGTAGGTGTGTTCGACGCTGTCATTGTTGCAGAACGCATACACGACGTGGGGCACGTCAGCGGCGTTCGCCGGCAACAGCGAGGTGGCGGGGCACACTTCCGGTTCGTCGTGGGGGCGCTTCCAAAAGCTGCTGCTGGTCGTGAACGTGCCGTCGAGGGCGAGGGGTTCATTCGGATTGTTCGAGAATTCGAAGCACTCCAGCGTGCCGGCGTCGCCAGCGTCTGCAGAGCCTGCGCTTCCACCGCTGCCGCCCGTCACGCCCGCATCACCGGAGCTGCCGGAGCTGCCGCCAGCGTCTTGACCGCTGTTGCCACCACTCGCGCCCCCGCTGCCACCGGTCGCAGGGCCGCCACTGTTTCCACTTGAGCTGCAGGCAACGAGCAGCGAGACCGACAAAACCAACCAAGCGCGCTTTTGCATCACGCGCAAGAATAACAGCTTGCTCGAAGGATTGCGGCAAAAGGCTCCAGCGGACGGGTTTTGAGTTATGTCACGAAGGTGACTCCGCCCGCGCCTTCCACCGTGCTGCTCGCGACGGCGATCGCGTACGGCGCCGTCGTCGTCATTGGCGCTGCGCTGCGCAGCCGTACCTATGCGATTTTTCGTGCGGTCACTTTAGGCATCTACGGACTGATCTTCTGGGGCGTGCTTTCCCGCTGGCTTGCGACGCCGTTGTGGCCCTTGGTGCTCTACCTGCACAGCACCGTGTATCTGCATTCGCTTCTCCTCGTGCGACCGCGCATGCGCTCGCTGGTCTATCGCGGGTTGGTCAGCATTCCACAGTCCCTCTGGGCGGCGTCGATTCTGCTTTCGCTGCCTTTCGCGCTGGTCGCGGCCTTTGGATTCGCGCTGCCTGGGTTTTGGCTGCCTGCGCTGCTGTCGCTGATCGGCGTGCTGCAGAGCTTGCGCACCCGGGGCAGCCAGGTGGACATCGTGGTTGGGGACGGAGACGCGGGAGAGCTGGCGCGACGCGCGCATGGCAGCGAGCGCACGCCGCGGCCGCTGTCGTTCTTTCAAATCACGGATCCGCATTTGGGGCCGTTCATGAGCGTGTCGCGGCTGCGCGCCGTCAGCGAGGCGGCCGTTGCCGAAAATCCGGATTTGGTGCTGTTGACCGGCGACTACCTGACCATGGAGTCCCACGGTGACGTGGCGCATCTGCGCGATGCGTTGATGCCCCTGGCAGTGCTCTCTGGGCGCACCTTTGCGTGTTTCGGCAATCATGACCATGAGGCACCGGAGACCGTGCGTGGTGCTCTGCGTGCGGCGGGCGTGCAGCTCTTGGTCGACGACGCCACAGTTGTCGAAACGGCGGCCGGCAAAGTGCAGATCGTCGGCATGGACTACCACTACCGTGAGCGTCGCGCGCGCATGGACAAGGTGCTCGCGGCGCATCCGCGCCTGCCCGGAGCATTGCGTCTGGTGCTCTTGCATCACCCCGGTGCGTTTCGGCATTTGCCCGATGGAGACGCGGACCTGGTGCTGTCGGGACACACCCATGGCGGCCAGGTGGGCTTTCTGAGTCTGGGTCTGCACCTGACGCTATTGCGCCTGTTGATGAACAGCCCGGACCACGGCTTCTGGGCGCAAGGGAAGAACCGCCTGTACGTGCATCGGGGGACGGGGCACTACGGCTTTCCGTTGCGCATTGGTGTTCCCGCAGAACAGAGCGTGGTGCGGGTACACCGCGTGGCGGCGTGAGGCCCAGGGCCCCCCCTCGAGTTTACGCGCAGGCGCGGATCGGCCCCGGGCTGCGCTGCTGGTCATGCCCGCGCCCGGTCGTGTTATTGGGCACGCATGAAGACGTCCCTGAAGTCACGCGTCTCCGGCGCGCCCACCGTCCGCCCCATGGGCATCACCGGCAAGGAAACTCCCGAAGCCCTGCTCGAAGACAAGTTCCCGGCTTTTGCGGGGCGCCAAGTGCGCGAAGCCTACAGTCTGATGCGCACGACGGTGCGCGAAGGGGCCGCCACGTTCTTGACCTTGAGCGGTGCGATGACACCGGCGGGCATCCACTCTTCCTGCATCATCCCGCTGATCGAACGCGGCATGATCGATGCGATCACCACGACCGGCGCCAACCTGTACCACGATGCGCACCGCGTCATTGGCCACGCAGTGCACGAGATCGACCCGAATTCGGGCGATCTCGAACTGCGCAAGGCGCGTTGCATCCGCATCTACGACTTGGCGTTCCCGGAGCAGGCGCTGCTCGATTGCGATCGCGTCTTCAGCGCCATGTTGCAGAAGCCGCAGTTCCAGAAGCGCATGAGCACCGCAGAGCTGCATCGTCTGCTGGGTGAAGAGATGGACGCTCTCGAACGCGTTTTGGGTGTTAAAGAATCGTCACTGCTGGCGACGGCCTATCGGCATAAGGTGCCGATCTACGTAGGGGCCGTGCAGGATGGGTCGATCTTCCTGAACGTAGTGAAGCTACGCGCGCTGCTGGGCGAAGAATTCCGCTGCGAGGTCGATCCGATTCTGGACGTCTACGAAATGAGCGCGCTGCAGCACTATTGCCAAAAGACCCTCGGCAAGCGGCTGGCGGTGTGGATGCTTGGGGGCGGCGTGCCCAAAAACTACACGCTACAGGGCGAACCGCTGCTTGGGCAGATCTTCGACATCCCCACTCGGGGCTTCGACATTGATGTGCAGATCTGTGTCGACGTCGCGGACAACGGCGCGCTTTCCCCGGCGACGGCGGCCGAGGGGCACACCTGGGGTAAGACCAGCGCCCAGAGCGTGCAGACCGGCAGTGTGTCCTGCCGTGCAGACGTCACGGCCGTGATGCCTTTCATCACCTACGCACTGCTCAGCGATCCGAAGATGAAGAAGCGGGGTCTTGCGCTTGCGGATCACACTGCCCGAGCGCATGCGGTGCTCGATGCAGAGGTAAAAAAGCGCCGCACGGCGCTGCTCCGCAGTCTGGATTTCGAGGGAGTGACGGAAACCGCAAGACGGCCGTCGAAAGGGCGCAAAGCCCCTGCGACGCGCGCTACGAAGAAGACGCGCGCCGCGAAAAACACGCGCGCGGCGAAGAAGACACGCGCTACGAAGAAGCCGCGCCAGCGCTAGATCGCCCACGACGGCGACGCACCGGCACTAGGTTTGCGGGCGCGTCACTCCGCTGTGAGGCGGCGGATCTCTTCTTGAATGATCGTTTCGGCGAGCTGCGGCACAACTTCCCAAACGACTTGCTCGACGACTTCGCGCGAGAGCGCGAGCACGCCTTCGACCTGTTGTGGGGAGAGCCCCATGTCCGCGAGTTTGCCAGCAAGCGCTCCGTTGCCACTTGTTGCGGCTGCAGCAGCGGCCGCGGGTGCTGCGGGTGCTGCGGGTGCTGCGGGTGCCGCGGCTGGACGCGCGGCCGGCGCCGGTGCCGCAACGGGCGCTCGTGCTGCCGGAGCGAAGCCTGCGGGCTTCGGTGCAGCGGGGGCTGCGCCGTAGGCCTGGGTGCGCGCCACAGCGCTTGGGGGAGCCGCGGCGGGTGGCGCGACGGCCGGTGCGATGGGAGACGGTGCGGGCGCGGGCGCTGCCGCAGGCTTCGGTGCCGCAGCGGGTGCCTCAGCAGCCTTGCGCGCGACCCCCCCCGTCTTGTCCAGCAGTTGCTGGGTATCGAAGGGCTTGTCCATGAAGTCGTCAGCGCCTGCGCTCGAACCCCGCCCCTTGTCATAGGGTGCGTGCTTGCTACTCAAGATGATCACCCCGGTGCCGGGGGACTCACTCTTGATGCTTTGGCACAGGTCGTACCCGCTTTCCGAGCCAAGGGCTGCGTCGACCAGAGCGACACTCGGGCGCTCGGATCTCAGGAGTTCCAGCGCTTGCTGTGAGTTCTCCGCAAGGACGACCTTGTAGTCTTCCCCCGCGAAGGTGATCTCCAGCACCTTGCGCATTGTCTTGCTGTCATCTACGGCCAGCAGCGTGGTGGTCAAAGGGCCTCCTGGTACATGAAAAAACCGTGGGCGATCATGGCGGTCCACGCCGAAAAGTGTCAAGGATTTCGCGGCTCCGGAGCAAAGTTGGTGTTTTGCGCCGAATCGGCCCTGGAAACCCCAAGGCTGCACGCATCTTCAGGGGGTTTCTACGCGCAAAAGCCCTATTCAGTTGCCACGCTCCGCCACCACCCGGCGCCCGGGGCCGTTGACGGCCTGCCCGGAAGCCCCAAAAATGTCTCACTTGAGTTCCTCTTCTTTGCAGCTGAGTAAGCGCGCCCGCGCGATTCTGTACGCGGTCGTCTCCGAGTTCATCGCCACAGGCGAGCCCGTGGGGAGCCGCACGTTGGTGAAGAAGTACGCGTTCAGCCTGTCTGCAGCGACGATCCGCAACGTACTTTCCGACCTGGAAGACACGGGCTTCCTCGCTCAGCCCCACACCTCGGCGGGTCGGGTGCCAACGGAAAAAGCGTTCCGGCTGTTCATCGATGCGTTGATGCAAATCCGACAGCTGTCCAATGAAGAAAAACACCGCATCGCGCAGTGGTTCGAGGAGCTTTCGCCGGGAACCGACATCGTGCGCGAAACTGGCCGCCTGCTTTCGGATCTGACCGGCTCCGCGGCGGTGCTGGTGCGGCCGCGCATCGAAACGCGGGTTGTTGTCAAGGTGCGCTTCATTCCCACTCGTCCCGGGGAAGTGCTCAGTGTGATCGTATTCTCCGATGGCACGGTAGAGAACCGCTTCATCAGCGTGGAACAGGAACTCCCAAGTCCCGTCCTAGAGCGCCTTCATGCCATGCTGGAGGAGGCCACCAAAGGCCGTACCCTTGCCGGCGTGCGCGACCACCTTGCAAAGGTTCTCAAGGACAGTCGGGACGAAGTCTCGGACCTCAGACGATTGGGGCTGAGGATGGTCAAGGCCTCAATCGACGGCAGCGCGCGGGTCATGGACGTCGTGGTTGAAGGTCAGTCGCGGCTGCTGGAACGAACCGACGCCAGCACGGACAACCTGCGCGAACTATTGCGCGCGCTGGACGAGCGCGAAAAACTGGTCGGCCTGCTCGACAGCGTGCTCAATGCGGAGCGGGTCCAGGTATTCCTGGGTGAAGACACGGCGGAGATGGCCGGAATGCCCGTGAGTCTGGTTGCCGCTCCGTATACGGACGGTGGGATCCCCGGTGGCGCCGTTGGTGTGCTTGGACCGACGCGGATGGACTACGCGAGCGTGGTGCCCATTGTTGGCGCCACGGCGGACGCGATGAGCGCTGCCTTGTCCCTGACCGACGAAAAAAGTCGCGACGGAGACACATGAGGAACAGGACTTCCACTCGCCTCGAAAGGGCGTGATACGCTCGCCTGCCCATGCCGACGGCCCCTCCTGGACTCCCCGGTCAAAGCCCTGGCGAAAGCCCGGTCGATCGCGCCCTGGCCCTGTCGTTGGCCGATGAAAAGGACTCCGCGTTGCGCTGGAGTGCGGCACTCCTGCGCAGCGAGCCGGCGTCTGCGCTGGCACTCCTCGTCTCCGCGCGCCTCCTCGCTGCCCTGGGCCGTCGCGAAGTCGCCGTCGAAGGCTTGGAAGTATGTGTCGTGCGCGCGCTCGACGCGGGCAACTTGCCCCTTGCGGTGACCGCTGCGTGCGATCTGAAGACCATGCGCGCTGATGCCGAGAAGCATTTGGACGCCATTGCGAAGGCGTTTTGCGCCGAGTCGCCCCGGCTCTTAGCGAAGGGCGCGGCGCCGCCCGAGCTCCCAGGCGAAGCGGAACAATTCCAGCCGTTGCCGTCGGCCCTTTCCGGAAAGGCCCTGGTCGCTAAGGCCCAGGAGGCCGTGCACGAAGCGAAGCGCGTGCTGGAATCGGATCTCGCCGCGCGGGATTCGATTCAAAAGGTTGCGCCGCACCCACTGTTCTCTGCACTGACCGAGCCGCAGTTGCGTGCCATGGTGGGGATCTTCGAAACCTCAACGGTAGCGACGGACACGGTATTGATCGAAGAAGGCACCACGGGGGCCGAAGCCTTCATCGTGGCACGGGGTGAGCTCGAGGTGCGCCGGCGTGTCAACGAAGAGACCAACGAGACCATGCAGCTTGCGCTGCTCGGCAATGGGGCGCTCTTCGGCGAAATGGCTTTGCTTAGCCGCGCGCCGCGCGCCGCCAGTGTGCTTGCACGCCGGCCGAGCATGATCCTAGTCGCCCGCAAAGACGCCTTGGACCGGATTGCCGAAAAGCAGCCGCAGGTCGGGGAGCTTTTCGCCGAGCATTGTCGGCGGCGCATGGTGGAGAACCTCGTACGCACGAGTTCGATCTTGAGCGCCGTGCATGCGGATGAACGTCCGGCTCTGGTCGATCGCTTCCTGACTCGAACCTACGAAGAGGGAGAGCGCTTGATCGTGCAAGGGCACGAATCCGAGGGCTTGCACTTGATCGCCTCTGGAGAAGTCGCGGTCGTGCACGACGAGGGGGACGACACGACCGTTATCGCCAAGCTGGGGGTTGGAGAGGTCGTCGGGGAGGTCGCCCTGGTGCTGCGGCGCCCGTCGAGCGCCGATGTGATTGCAAACTGCCCTACGGTCACCCTGCACTTGCCCCGCGAGCGCTTCCTGGAGCTGATCAAACAGCACCCGGCCATTCTTGCGCAGCTGTACGAGCTGGCGATCCGCCGCGACGAAGAAACCAGCACAATCGTGGCCCAAGAGGCCACCGATGCCGACGAATTCGTGCTGATCTAAGGCTGCCGGCGGACCCATAAAAGTCCGCGAAAGCCCGGCCGATCCTTGACCCGGCTGCGTTCGGTAGCTATGCCCGCGCCATGACTCAGGGCTTTTTCAAGCGCGGCGCAGCCGTGCTCTTGGCAACTCTCTCGATGGGGTTCTTTGCGTCGACTGCAGCCGCGGCGGGCAAGATCGCGGTTGTGGACACCCAGCGCGCGATCATGGAGACCGAGGACGGGCTTCGCGCACAGGCGACGCTGAAGAAGCTCTTCGACAAGCGCCAGCGAGAACTGGACAAGAAGCAAACCGAGCTGCAGCAGGAGCGCGAGGACATCGACAAGCAGCGCGAGGTGTTGAGCAAGGGTGCCTTGGCCAAGCGCGTCGAGAAGTGGCAGCGCGAAATGGTCCAGCTGCAGACGGTGTTCGTGGACTACAACAAAGAACTCCAGAAGAAGCAGAACGAGCTGACCCAACCCATCTTCACCAAGGCGATGGGCTTGATTCGGCGCATGGCCACTCAAGAGGGCTACGACCTTGTCATGGACAAGCAGGCGGTGCCCTACGTGCGCAGCGACTTGGACCTGACCGATCGCGTCATTACCCTCTACAACCAGGGTGGCGGCAGCGACAAGAGCAGCGCAGCTCCGGCGGCTGGAGCCGCCAAGAAAGCTCCAGCTAAGGCTCCCGCAAAGTCCAACTGATTTCGCCTAGGTCATGAGCGCATCGGCAGTCCACGCCCCAACGCTGGCGGGGGTGACTCTGCCGGAGCCGATTTGCATCGGCGCTCTAGCGCGTCAGTTCGGCTGCAGCGTGGACACCCAGCTCGAGGAGGTGGTGGTGCGGCGTATCGTCGAACCCGGCGAAGACGCGGCTGCGGACGCTCTGGTCTTCGTCGCCAACGCCCGCGCAGCCATCGCTTCGCCCGCCGTGGCGATTTGTGCACCGGAACACCGGGTACGGCTCAGGTCGGAACGCTTTCTGCTGCACGAAAAGCCGCTGTGGGTCCTGGCTAGCCTGCTCCATGACGTCGAGACTCGGAACGACGAGCCGCCGGACCCGGCGTGGGTCGATCCCAGCGCAAAGGTGCGATCCAACGCCGTTGTGCAACCGGGCGCACGCGTCGGCCCAGGCTGCGTCGTGGAAGAAAATGCCGTCATCTATCGGGGCACCCAGCTCGGCCGTAACGTGCACGTCGGCGCCGGCGCAGTGATTGGCCGCCCCGGATTCGGATTCGTCCTGGGCCCCGGCGGTGCGGCGAAACGTATGCCTCAGCTCGGCGGCGTCGTGATCGAAGACGACGTGGAGCTCGGTCCACTGTGTACCGTCGACGCCGGTACGCTGACCCCAACGCGAGTCGGACAGGGCAGCAAATTGGACGCGCACGTGCACGTCGGCCACAACGTACAGATCGGTCGTGGTTGTCTGGTAGCAGCGCAAGCGGGCTTTGCCGGATCCGTCGTGCTCGGTGACGGCGTGCAGGTCGGTGGTCAGGCTGGATTCAAAGACCACGTTCGGGTTGGCGCCGGCTGCAAGATCGCTGCGAAGAGCGGCGTGATTGGGGATATCCCGCCGGGTGCTGTCGTGGCAGGCTTTCCCGCCGTGGAAAAGAGCCGGTGGCTACGCGCCATGGGTGAACTCCTGCGCGGCAAGAGGCAGAGATGAGTCGAGAAGCTCCCGTCAAGTTGGACATCCAGAAGATCTTGGAGATCTTGCCGCACCGCTATCCTTTTGTGATGGTGGATCGCGTCATCGATTTGAAGCCAACGGAGAGCATTAGTGGCATCAAGATGGTCAGCCACAACGAGCCTTGGGTTGCTGGCCACTTTCCCGGGCGCCCCATCATGCCCGGCGTGCTGATCATCGAAGCCTTGGCGCAGATCGGCGGCATCCTGGCTTATGCTTCGGACCCAGTCGATCCCCGTACGCACCTCATGTACTTTCTTGGCATCGACAAGGCGAAGTTCCGCCACACGGTGACTCCTGGCGATCAGCTGGATCTGTACGTGGAAGTGATGCAGCACCGCACCAACGTCTGGAAATTCCGTGGGGAAGCCAGCGTGGACGGAACCCTGTGCGCTCAGGGCGAGATGCTGGCGTCCATCGTCGCGCGCGAGGGCTGAGTTGGCCATCAACGTGCACCCCAGCGCGGTTGTGGACGCGCAAGCCAAGTTGGGCGATGGCGTTTGCGTCGGCCCCTTTTGCTACGTGGGTGCAGGCGTCGAATTGGGGGCCGGCACAGAGCTCGTGGCGCACGCGACGGTGCTCGGTCCTGCTCGGCTGGGCTCGGGCAATCGCGTCTTCCCCTACGCGACCCTTGGGGCGGCGCCGCAGGACAAGAGCCATCAGGATGAAGAGACGCGGCTAGAGATCGGCGACGACAACGTTTTCCGCGAGCAGGTGTCGGTGCATCGAGGGACCAACAAGGGCACTGGCGTCACCCGCATCGGCAACGGCAATTGGCTCCTTGTGGGCGCTCATGTGGCCCACGATTGCCAGTTGGGCGACGGCATCGTGCTCACGAACTTGGCAACCCTTGGCGGGCACGTGGCCGTGGCGGACAACGTCGTATGCGGGGGGCACGTGGCCGTCGCGCCCTTCGTGCGTCTGGGGCGGGCAGCGTTTCTCGCCGGCGGCGCATGCGTGGAGCGCGACGTGCCGCCCTTCGTGATCGCCGCTGGCGACCGTGCGCGGGTTCGCGGACTGAATCGCGTCGGGTTGAAACGCCTCGGGGTGTCCGAAGGAAGCCAGCGCGCGCTGAAGAAGGCGTTCGCGATGCTGTTCCGCCGCGGTGTGCCCCTCGCCGTGGCGTTGCCGGCCGTTCGCCAAGAACTCGGAAGCGAGCCACTGGTTCTTGAGCTCGTCGAGTTCCTGTGGCACGCCAAATGAGCCCCGGACGCTGACGAACGGCGTGCTACTTGCTCTCAAACAAGTCGTCGAAAACCGCGTCGAAGTCGTCTTCGCCGTTCGCGGCTTTTTGTGTCGGTAGTGGCGCTTCGCCGGGTGCCAGCGCCGTGATGCGCTCGCTGACGTCGCGGTAGCCCGGATCTCGCCGTGCGATCTTCTTGAAGTAGTACACGGCCTCTTTGGGGCTGCTCTTCATCTCGTAGACGTTGCCCAAGTCGTAGTAGAGCGCCATCTCTTGCTCGATGGTCTTCTGGGGGGACTCCAGGGCCGCCACGTAGGCTCGGGCTGCGTCGTCGAGCTCCCCGCGCTCCAGGCGGATCATCCCGATCATCGCGTGGCACATGCACTCGCGAGTCTGGTCGCGGGCGGCGAGCTGGAATTCGTTGATGGCGTCCATCAACAGCCCCATTTCCTTGTAGGCGACGCCCAGGTCGTAGTGCGTCGCACTGTCGGCTTCCGCCACCTGTGCGCGCACTCCCTCTTTGAACTTCTCGAAGACCTGATCCACATCGACGTTGTCCGCGGGCACCGGCGGCGCGTCGACGGGCTGAGCCTGCTCGAGCTGATCGAGGGCTTCCAGGCTCGCAGCGATATCGAAGGCCCGGTCTTCCTCTTCGGCATCGTGGGGAAGCTGTTGACCCGGCTGCAGCTGAGAACGATCGATGGTGCGGCTTTCGCCAGACGCCGCGAGAATGTCATCGATCTCTCGCTGGCGCTCGATGAGCAGCGGGTGGCCAGGAGTGCGTGCCAGTTGGTCCGACACGATGGCGCGTGCGTCGTCGTACAATCCCCGCGCCACGAAGAATTCGGCTTCTTCGAGAGCTTCCTCCACCGCCATGGTGTCAATGGACGCTGGTTCGGTTGAGTCGGCTTCGATGGCCAAGGGAGCGGAATCAAGCTCTTGCTCTGGCGGCGTTGCTGCGCGGGGCGAGCTCTCGTACTCCAGACCGAGGGGGAACGAAGGCAGTGGTTGTTCCCCAAAGGGTTCGTCCATGCTGGCATCCGCGAAGGGATCCATCTCCGCGTACTGCACTGCGTCTTCGTCGGTAAACGGCTCCGTGCTGGCCATCGCGCTGGAGGCACTGACTTCCTCTAGGTCGTAAGACGGCAGCGGTGCTTGCGGATCGTAGGCGTCGTAGCTGGACTCTGTGCTGTAGGCCGTATCGGCTTGCGCGTAGGTCACGGCGTTGGACGACTCGTCGAAATGCTCGTAGCCGGGCTCTTCGTATCTTGCGTGCCCACCGCTCTGCCGCTCGTAGCCCGCTTGCGGTACATACGGCTCGTCTTGCTGCCCGTGGTCTTGCGGTGCGTGGCTTTGCCGGTCGTACTCCTGCTGTTCGTACGCTTGTTGGTCGTAGGCAGCCGGGTCGTACTCAGGCGCTTCGTAGGTGCCGGCCTCGGCGCTCCACTCCATGCCCGCTTGAGTGCTTTCGCCGCCCATGCCCTGCAACATTTCGAGGGCAGCGGGATGGTTGGGTTCCGCCTCAAGCACCTCGTACAGCATCAACTCCGCGCGCGACGGGTCCGCTGCTTCCAAGTACAGCGCTGCCAGGGTGATCGACTCGCCAATGGCGTTGTCGCGATCCCCGCTTTCAATCAAGATCTCACGCAGCTTTTCCCGGGCGTCCAAAGACCGCGGGTCAACCTCTAGGGCGATGTGCAGCACCTCAAGCGCTTTGGAATACAGCCGCAAGCGCCGGAACGATTCTGCGTCCACGACGGCCTTGCGCGCGTGATCTCTGGCTTCGAGGGAGTCCCCGTCGATCAGCTCTTCGGCGACCTGTATGTCATCGGCCACGACCACGACGTCCGGCGCGCTGGCCTGCTGCGGCCGGAAGCTGGGGTGACTCTGGCGATTCAGTTCGAAGGGCGCCTCCGCAGCGGTGTCGTCGACGTGAGGGTCTTCTTCGTCGATCAACTCCAGATCTGCGTCGTCCACATGCACGGCGGACACGGAACGCTCGCGCGCTGGCGCAGGCTCTGCAGGACCGGCCATGGCCATCGCGCGCACTTGCTCGTCGTTCGGCGCCACCTGGTTGAGGTGCGAAAGCAGCTCCTGGAACAGATCCTGGCGCCCGGTCTCCCGCGCCGTCCGAGCCATCTCTTTGTACACTTCGATGGACTTATCGGGCTGGTCGATCAGGGTGAACGCTTGTGCCAGGAGGCCGAGAGTGTCGAGGTCTTTCGGGTTGGCCTGAAAGCAGACCTGGAGCTTGGCCAGGGCTTGCATGCCGTCTTCACGCCCGCCGCGCGCCAGGTAAAGCTCCGCCGCCATGCGGGCGAACTTCGGATCTGCCTTGAAGTGCAGGATCCGCTCGATCACCTTGAGCGCATCGTCACGCCGCCCTAGCTTGAGCAGCAGTTCCGCCGCGGTCCAGAACGCCTCGACGGCGTCGTCGAGGTCCTGAATGCGACAGCATGCCTCCGCCAGGCGCAGATGCGGTAGGGGATTGGTCCCATCCAGTTCCACCATCTTGCGGAAGATGTCGATTGCATCCCGCTCGCGCCCAGTGCGCTGGAAGGTCGTGGCCACTTCGTCGTAGGCCTGCAGCGCGTCGCTGGTCAGACCGAGCTGGGTGTAGATCTCCGCCAGCCGCGGAACGATATGCGCGTAGCGGTCCGATAGGTCGGGCGAATGCTTGCGGATCAGCTCGCGGACCTGCTTGAAGACCGCAATGGCCTTCAAAGCGAAGCCCTGCTTCGCGTAGTAGTTTCCGACCCTGTCGTAGGTCGCGATGGCGTCGGGGTACGCCTGCATTCGGGTCTGCAGATCCCCGATCTTCAACAGCGTGCGTGCGTCGTTGGGATCGCTCGCGACGATCTTTTGATAGTCCTCTATCGCTCGGTCGTACCGCTTCTTGTCCACCCACTTTTGGGCGGACTGGAGGATCTTCTCGCGATCTATCGACACGACAAACTTTGCGTTCCAACTCGCGTGGGCCGAGCTGAACACATGAGTGGAACGCCAAATTCTATGCGATATCGGGGGGTTCGGTCAAGAACCGGCCCGCCTTCGGTGCCGCTCTGCACAGGCTCTAAAACGGCTTCGTCAGCGCTAAAAAGGCCGCCCCCACCGCACAGATGACCAGCACCGCGCCCATGGGATGGGCGCCTTTCGTCGGCTCATCGCTGGCGAGCCGCTTCGCCCGCGCGCCGAGCACGTGGTGGAGGGCGATGACGACCAGCACCAGGGTCAGCTTCGGATGCATCCAGCGGGTCTGTGAAAAGTAGAGCGCGGGATTCATGAAAAGCACGGCTCCGCCCCCGATCAGGGAGGCAATGAACCCGGGGACGGCCACCTTGCGGTAGATCTGCAACGCGACGGGTTTCCGCACCGCGGCCGCTCCCGCCATGCCCAGAGCCACCGCGACACCCGCGATCCCCCCGATCCACAGCAGGTTCCCGGTGATGTGCAGCACGAGCAGCAGAGCTTGGGCAGTCATTGGATAGGCAGCATAGTGAAACCCGCAGCGGTTCGGGAGCCCTGATCCTGCCTGTCTTGCGTATGGGCACCGCCCGTCGCATGGTCAGTCCGCTATGACAACCGCCAGCCTCACCTATCGTGCGCCCTTCGCGCCCGGCCAACCTCAGGCCATCGATCCCGAAACCTGCGGCAAATTGCTCAGCGTTGCCTTGTCGCGAGGTGGCGACTACGCCGATCTGTACTTCGAGTATCGGGCGGCGGCGTCTATGTTGTTTGAAGAGGGCATCACGCGCAGCGCGTCGCGCGGGGTTTCCTTGGGCCTGGGAGTGCGCGTTCAGCGCGGCGACGCGACGGGCTACGCCTACGTCGAGGATTTGAGTTTCGAAGCCATGAAACGCGCGGCAGAGACCGCGGCCCGCATTGCGGAAAGTGGTGGCGGTGTGGCTCCTGCGACTCTTGAGCGCATGACGCTGCCGGAACGCTACGATCTGGACAAACTGAGCATCGACGTTTCGGGTTTGGAAAAGCGCGCCCTGTTGGAGCGCGCGAGCCGCGCGGCGCTCGCCCACGACAAGCGTATCGTCAAGGCGGACGCGAGCTTCGCCGAAGAGGTCCGGGAGATCCTCGTCGCTACTAGCGACGGGCGCTTTGCCCACGATGTGCAGCCCCTCATGCGCTTTGGTGTTTCGGCCATTGCTGAGCAAGGGGACAAACGCGAATCTGGGCGTAGCGGCGGTGGTGGCCGCATGACCCTGGGATACTTCGACGACATGTCGCCGGAATGGCACGCGGAGCGCGCCGTGAAACAAGCTCTGACGCTGCTCGATGCCCGCCCCGCGCCCGCCGGTCAACTCGAGGTGGTGCTCGCCCCTGGCGACAGCGGTATTCTTCTGCACGAGGCAGTGGGGCACGGTCTGGAAGCCGACTTCAACCGCAAGGGGACAAGCAACTACACCGGGAAGATCGGCGAGCGCGTTGCAAGTGATCTCTGCACTGTAGTAGACGACCCGACCTTCGTGCAGAGCCGCGGATCCATCAATGTGGACGACGAAGGCATCGAACCCGAAGCCAGCACGCTGATCGAAAACGGCATGTTGCGCGGCTACATGCAGGACCGACTCTCCGCGCAGCACTTCAAAACTAATCCCAGCGGCAATGGTCGGCGCGAGAGCTTCAAATGCGCGCCGATGCCGCGCATGACCAACACCATCTTGCTTGCGGGGCCCCATGACCCGGAAGAGATCCTCAAGAGCGTCAAACGCGGCGTGTACGCTAAGACCTTCGGTGGCGGCCAGGTGGACATCTCGAATGGCGACTTCGTCTTTTCTTTGACTGAGAGCTACCTGATCGAGGACGGCAAGATTACGGCTCCGCTCAAGGGCGTGAACCTGATCGGCAACGGCCCCGACACCCTCACGCAGGTGTCCATGCTCGGCAACGACGTCGAACTCTCCGATGGTATTTGGACCTGCGGCAAGGATGGCCAGAGCGTGCCGGTGGGTGTCGGTTGTCCCACGATCAAGATCGACAAGATCACCGTCGGTGGCACGCAAATCGGGTGAAACCCCCCCGGCGCGGGTACGCGCCGTGGTGGGGGTAATTGGGCACAGCCCGCTTTTGGAACGCGACGACGGCGCTGTCGCTGTGCTGCGTCAGCTTGGTGCCGAAGTGCGTGCCCAAGACCTCTGGGACGATCCACAGGGGCTGATCGAAGACGGCTCTGTCCTGCGGGCATTGGTCTTCGAAGCGCTCGATCGCCCCGATTTGGGTGTGGCCGCCCTGCGAGCACTGCGCAAAGAAAAGAGCTTCGACGCCGTCGGCACCCTGTTGGTGGTGACCGTGCCGCAACTCGGCCGCGTGGAACCCTCGAACGGCTTCGATGACTTCGTGCTCCACCCCTACGTGCCGGCGGAGCTCTATGCGCGTATTCGTGCTCTGGAGTGGAAGGTCAGTGAGTTCGCGAGTGAAGAGCGGCACAAGGTGGGTTCCATCGTGGTCGATCGCGCGGCGCACGAGGTGAGTAGTGACGGCAAACCTATCGCGCTCACCGCGAAGGAGTTTGCTCTGCTCGTCTACTTCTGTGAGCGACGCGGGCGTGTGCTCTCGCGGGAGCACCTGCTGTCTAACGTCTGGGGCAATCGCTACGAAGGGGGCGCGCGTACCGTCGACATCCACGTGCGCCGGCTGCGTGCAAAGCTTGGTGAGGCGCTGCCGCTCGAGACGCTGCGGGGCAGTGGCTACAAACTGCGCGCACCCGACGAGTAACGGCCCTGTTTCGGGATGGCCTAGGTTTTTTTGGGGTTTCAGGCTTTTCTCGGCATCGACGCCCCGCGGGTCGGGGCCTGGATGACGCCGTAGACCCGTGTACACTCGATCCTGACTCATGTCGGCGTTTCAACTCGCGCCGGGAACGCTGTTCGCTGGCGATTACCGGATCCTGCGACCGCTCTCTCAGGGCGGAATGGGAGCCGTTTTCGTCGCCGAGCAACTGAGTACCCGTGCGGAGCGGGCGCTGAAGTTGATGCACCCACAGCTGGTGCGGGATCCCGTATTGCGCGGGCGCTTCGAACAAGAAGCCAAGATCGCCTCGCAGATCCCCAGCGACCACGTGGTGCAAGTGATCGCCGCAGGCGTCGACGATGCCAGCGGCATGCCGTGGCTGGCGATGGAGCTGCTGGACGGAACGGACTTGCTCGAAGCCGCTGCCACGGGGCGCGCCGGGCCCGCGGTTCTGCGCGAGATCATGGCGCAGCTGTGCCACGCTCTCGGGGCTGCCCACGAGCGCGGGATCGTGCACCGGGATCTGAAACCCGAGAACATCTTTCTCGCTGCACCGCGGCGTTCTGGAATTCCCTTCACCGTCAAGGTCCTGGACTTCGGGATTTCCAAGATGACCTCCGAGGCCGCGTCTGCTTCGACCACCGCGTCCCTCGGCACTCCGCTTTGGATGGCTCCAGAGCAAGCAGGTGCCAGCAGCGGTGTGATATCTCCTGCGACGGATGTGTGGGCGCTCGGCTTGATCGCATTCTGGCTGCTTTCCGGTCGCCACTACTGGCTTGGTGCGCGCGAAGACGGCGTGACCTTGCAGGCGCTGATGCGTGAGGTCTTATTCGACCCACTCGTGCCGGCGTCGCAACGTGCTCATGAGTTGGCGAACGACGCGCGGCTGCCGCCCGGATTCGACGCATGGTTCGACAAGTGTGTGCAGCGCGAGCCCAAGGATCGCTTCCCCGACGCCAATGTCGCTGGCGCGGAGCTGGAGCAGTGTCTGGCCCAGTCGCACCAAGCTGGTGCCCTTGCTGCGGGCGTTGGGGGCGCTCTGGCCACTTCCGGGCCTGCCGGCGACGACGCACCCAGCCTAGGGGGCGCGCCGGAAGCCATGGGCGCTGCCGGCGCCCCTGTCGCGCGCACGGTCGACGACATGCCGCCGCTGCGCATCAACACGCCGCCCGCTCCGCCCCCCGCGGGCCATGTGCCGGTGCGAACCGACTGGGTTACGCCGGGTCCCCAGCCGCGCATCTCACCCCTGCCGCCAACGCCGCACCACGTTCCCGCGTATGGGCCACCGCCGGGGATCGGACACACCACGGGCGCGCCTTGGGCGTCGACCCCTTCCGCAGCGCATAGCGAAGCGCTCAGCTATCAGGTCGAGCCGCGCCGAGGCGGCTGCGCGGCCATGGCCATCGCCACTCTCGCGATTGTTGCGGGAGTCATCGTCGCGGCTTTCTTCACACGGGACACGTGGGAGCCGACCCTGCTTTCCTATTTGGGCGAAACGCCAGAGTCCCCGACGCCGCCGCCAGCGCCGCCCAAACCCACCGCGCCGCAGTTGAAGTGCCCCGACGGCACACGCCGGCAAGGCGACGTGTGCATGAAGCTCATCGATACACGGTGTCCGTCGGGCATGCGTTTCAGCAGCCGTGGCTGCGTGGCCATCGTTGCGGCACAAGATCCGGATGCCGGTTCGGCGAAGCCGAGTGGCACTTCACCGGCCGTGGGACCCAAGCCGAGCGGCGGCATGATGAAAGACTCGCAGCTGTGGGTGAAGTGCCAACCCGAATGCCAGAGCGTAAGGATCGACGGCAAATCCTTTGGCCCTAGCCCGGTGCGGGCAGTGCTGCCGCCGGGGCGCCACACCGTGCTTGGCCAGCGCAACGGCTACAGTGGCTACTCCACCAGCGTGGTGACTGCGGTGGCTCGGACCGACACGGTCACGTTGCGCTTGACGCCCAACGCTGCCTCGCCGGGTGCCAGCAAGACTCCGGCAAAAACCTGCGATTGCTCCAAGAAAACGAACGACGTGGGGTGCAACGCGTTCTGTGCGATGCAGAAGAAGTAGCGTGCGAAACACGCCGGTCGGCAACACCCGGACCCGTCGCCGATCCGCAGAATTTGAATGAGCCCCGGTGGCCGCGGCTGCTAGAACGGCTGCGTGCTGTTCGTGAGTCTGGGCTGCCCGGCCGGTGTAGGGCCCGAAGTTTCCGTTGCTGCGGCCCTGCGCATGCCGGCGCGGGTCGTGCTGGTCGGAAGTCGCATCGTCGTGGCTGCGGCTGCGTCCAGCCTGGGGGTGGGCCACGAACGGCTGGTCGCCTTCGACGGGCGGGCTCCGAAGCGCGGCCAGATCGCGGTGTGTGATCCCGGTCCGACGCTCAGTGCCCGCGACTACCGACCCGGTCGACCCTCCAAGCTCGCAGGGCGCGCGGCGCTCTCGTGGATCGACGCGGCCGTGCGCCTCACCCGTGAGCACCCCAAGTCTGCCATGGTGACCGGCCCGGTCAGCAAAGCGTCGATTGCAAACTCGGGGGCTCGGGGCGCCGCTGGTTTTCGCGGGCACACAGAACACATCGAAAAGCTCCTTGGCTCGCCGCACAGTGTGATGTGTTTCTATACGCCCGGTTTTTCCACGTCCTTGGTGACGACGCACCTCCCGGTGAAAAAAGCGACGCGGGCCATCACACCCGAGCGCGTCTGCATCGCGACGGTCGAACTCGCCGAATTTCTGCGTGCTCTCGGCATCAAGCATCCGAAGATCGCAGTCGCCTCTCTGAATCCCCATGCGGGTGAAGCGGAGCTACTGGGCCGCGAGGAGAGCACGGCCATCATTCCGGGATTGAGGCTTGCCCGTCGGCGGCTACGTGGCGGGGCCGAGCTGTCCGGACCCATCGGAGCCGAGACAGCCTATCGCGTAGCCCATGGCGGTGGGTACCACGGGGTCGTGGGCATGTTGCACGATCAAGCCACGATCCCGACGAAACTGGTCGCGTTCGGGGATGCCGTCAACGTCACTCTGGGCTTGCCCATCATCCGCACAAGCGTTGACCACGGCACGGCTTATGACATTGCGTGGCAGCGCAAAGCCGATCCCGAAGGCATGCTCGCCGCGATGCAGCTCGCACACCGGCTGCTGCCATTTTCACGTGTATCGGGTCGCTGATGCCGCCCCGCGCCGACCCGCGACTTGTCGCTGTGCAAGCGATGCTGCCCGAAGCTGGCCCCGTAGTGAAGTCCGTGGCTCCTGCGGAACAGCTGGCGGCGGTTCGGGTACTGCTCGTCGCGGATACTGCGCGCCGCTACTGCATCAGCAACGATCTGGATGTCGGGCTACTGCGTGGGTCACGGTTGCTTCAGCTCGAAGCCGATGCAGAGCGTGTTGTGTACTGCCTTGCGGAGACTCGTGCACGTGCCAGCGAAGCGCTGATTGGCGATCTGTGTGGCGCACCGTTGGAGACCATCGGTGCGGTCTTGGAACGGACCCTCGATTTGGTGATCTCCGATGCAGGGATCCTGAGTTGGTCGCGTGGTCGCAAACCGAGTGGCAGCTACTTCACGCCCGAGGTCTGGACTCGTCACGTCATGCAGACCGTGTTGCGGGGTCAAAAGTGCACCGCACCCAAGGTGCTGGACCCAGCCGCGGGCGCGGGTGCGTTTTTGATCGCCGCCGCGCGCGCACTCTCCGAGTCGGGAGCGAACCTGACCAAGGTGGTTGCGACGCAACTCCACGGCGTGGACAAGAGCGAACTGGCCATCGCGGCGTGCGAAGCAAGCCTCACTCTGCTGGCGAAGGACGCTCGGGTGCTGTCGTCCCTACGCCAGCACCTGCGGGTCGGCAACGCGCTGATCACCCCAGCCGACGGCTGCCCCCATGACGAAGGTGCGCTCGACACACTCGGGGCTTTTCCCTCGGTATTCAGCGACGGGTCGGGCTTCGATTTGGTCGTGGGCAATCCGCCTTGGGTGGCCTTCGCGGGCCGAGCTGCCAAGCCGCTGCCGCCGGAAGTCCGGGCGTTCTATGCGCGTCGCTATGCTGCGTTCCGCGGCTATCCCACCCTGCACGCCCTGTTCGTAGAACGCGCCGCAGAGCTGGCGCCCCAGGGCACCCTGGCGCTATTGCTGCCGAGTCCGATCGCAGATCTGGACGGCTATCGAGCCGTGCGCAGCGTCTTGGCTCGCAGCCACACAGTTCGGGAGCCGCTATTGGAGCTGGGCCAAGACGCTTTCGCCGGCGTGACCCAGCCTTGCTTCGTGTTGCTGGCAGATCCCGGTACCGATCCTCGCGGTGGCGATCGCGCCTATGTGCTTTCCGAACGCACTCGTCGGGCGGCAGATGCCGCCGCGGTGCAGCCGCCGGAAGTGCTCGCAGGGATCGCGAAGCGAGCGCCGTTTCCCGACGCGTTGTTTGGCGAGATGGGCTTTCAGAGCAGCGGGGAGGTTTCCAAGCGCCTATTTCTACGCGGAGATGCTCCGGACGCCCAGCACACGTACCCGCTCTTGGAGGGTCGCAATGTGCGGGAGTTCCACCAAGACCCACCGCGGCTTTTTTTGCATCCAGACGCAGAGGTGTTGGCGCGGTCCCGCTGCCGCCTGCGCCCGGCGGAAGAGTACACGCGAGCACGTTTCGTCGTGCGTCAAACCGCCGCCTGGCCCATTGCAGCCCTGCATGGTGGGCTACCGTTTCGCAACTCGCTGCTGGCGGGTTTTGCCCACGACGCGCTGTTGCCCGAAGCTGTGGTCGCGTTGCTCAACAGCGCGCTGTACCGCGCCCTGCACCTTGCCGCCCGCAGGGACGCGCGCCAGGCCGCCTTCCCGCAGATGAAGGTCGGTCATTTGCGCGGCATGCCAGCGCCGGACACAACGCGCGCGGAGTTCGCCGCGCTCTCGCCTCTGACACGTACACTCACCGAAAGCGGTGTCACCGCTGCCAGGCGTCTGCAGCTAGACCAGCTCGTGTTTGCGCTCTTCGATGTCAGCGCCGACGATCGCACAGCCGTGATGCGTTTCTTGGCAGAGCGCGCGCCCAAGGTATACGCAGGCGCTCAATCGTAGCGACCCACCCAGGCGCTCCAGCGATCTCCCGGGGAGTCCCCGGCGACGACGACGCGGCCGCGCGCATCCAGGGCGGCTCCGAATATGAAGCTCGGTCGTGGCGCCTTGTCGTCGACCCATGACGGGCGCTCTTCCGCGCCGTCCGAGGTCAGCAGCACAAACAGCGGCTGTGCGGCGTCACCCAAGCCTCGGAAACCTGCGCCCAGGATGTGCCCGCTTGGCAGCGGTAGCAGCGCATAGACCTCGTCGCTCGCTCCCAGGGGCACCGCGAGCCCATTCCGGCCAAAGCTCTCGTCGATCTGTCCGTCCGCGCGCAGACGCGCGATCACGATCGGGCCGCTTGGCGCGTGCCCCGCGACCAATATGCGGTCTGCGCTGTCAACGGCCAGCGCCCAGGCACTGCCGACGGCGACGTCCTGCAGCAGCATGGAGCCGCCGGTTCCGAACGCGGCGTCTGGCGCGCCGCGGGCATCGAGTCGGGAGACGAACATGCGGTCCTTTGACGGCAGGTATCCGCTCAGCACAATGCCGCCGTCGCCGTGCAGGGCGGAACGAGTTGCGAACGCGCGCTTGCCCGGCACGGGTCGGACCAGCCCGACGCCGGCGGTACCAAACTGCGCGCACGGTGTTCCATCGCCTTCGAGACACAGCACTTGATTGGTATCCGAGCCGTGGTATCCGCTGATCAGCAGTTTGCCGTCAGCACGTACGTGCACCGCCTGCGCGCGATTGTCCTGGCCCGCGCTGTGCTCGACCGTTCCCGCCGTGCCGAAGCTCGCATCCAAGGTCCCGTGTGGCGACAGCCGCGCCACGATGAAGTTGGTGCCACCCTTGCCATAGAAATAGCCGGCCACGACGACTTTGCCTTGAGCGTCGACGGCGATGGCCTCACCGAAGGCGCGTCGCTGCCCGATTTGCACGACACCACCCCGTCCATACGTCGCGTCTAACTTGCCCGTTGCATCGAAGCGCGCCACGGCCATGTCGGTACCGTGCGTGAAGGGCGCGTGCCCCACGGTGTACACAACGCCGTCAGGGCCCAGCGCTACGGCCTTGAAGCGGTGCTCGCCAGATTTCTGCCAGATCGACGTACTACCCGTTGTGCCGAAACTCACATCGCGCTTCCCGCGGAACGCGAGGCGGCTCGCGTTTCGCGTAGGCACCTGGAGCGGCACCTGCGCTTCGGATGGCTCGGGCGCTGGCACGGCGACGTGACCAGTCGCTTCGGGCGCTTTTTGGGGTGGCGGTGTGGGGCGTGCACAGGCCGGCGCAAGGGCGCAAATGCACGCAACTACGTTCCAATGCCGGAACTGCGCGCGTGCCCCCGAGTTGCCCATGGTGCCTGCAGTGTAGCCGTAGGCGGCCCCGCCGGGGGGCCAGGCCCACCCAGCCGGCTGGTGGCTGCCCGGTGAGTCACCACGCTTCGGATTGCTGCCTACGCGCTGGGCGTCGAAAAGGGGCGCCGCCACTCGCCCTTCTTCACTAGTTGGGATCGGGTTTGGGTGTCTTGGCTGTGCTCTTGGGCAACTCCGGCGCTTTGACGTAGTCCGCTGGGATCGTACCGGTCAGCGCTTCCAGGAAGCTGACGATTGAGGTCACCTCTTCTGGCTTCAGCGTCTTGCCGAGCTGATACTCGGCCATCATCGAAACGGCCTCTGGCAGTGTTTTCGCGCTCGCGTCGTGGAAATAGGGCGCCGTCTTCGCCACGTTGCGTAGCCCCGGCACTTTGAAACTCATCTTGTCCGCGTCCTGTTTCGTTGCGTCGAAGCGGCCAAGGTCCTTCTGGTTTGGCCAAGGTTTGATGGCCCCGACCTTCTGAAACAGAGTCCCGCCCAGATACGCTCCAGAGTGACAGGCGGTGCAGCCCACGTTCATGAACGTCTGAACGCCCTTTTGCTCGGCTTCGGAGAGTGCGGACTTGTCGCCTCCCAAAAATTGGTCCCAGCGCGAGGGCGTGACGAGCTTGCGTTCGAAGGCGCCTATGGCCTTGCCGAAGTTGGTGTAGGTCAGCGAATCCTTTTCGTCAGGGAACGCCTTTTTGAAGGCTTCGACGTACTCCGGCATGGACGACAGCACGGCCAGGACGGCGGCTTCATTGGGCATCGCCATTTCGACTGGGTTGAGCACGGGCCCCTCGGCCTGCTTTTCGACGTTCGCTGCGCGGCCGTCCCAGAACTGAGCGACGTGCGCCGCCGCGTTGTACACCGTTGGTGAGTTGCGACCGCCCTTTTGCCCTTTGTGCCCGGTAGAGAAGTCCTGTCCGTCCACGCCGTAGGCGTCGAGTTTGTGGCAGCTGTTGCAGGACAGGTCGTGGTTCTTCGAGACGCGCGTCTCGTAGTAGAGCATGCGGCCGAGATCGACCTTGGCGTCACTCAGGGCGTTGTCATCCGAAGGCATTTCTTTCGGAAGCTGCGCGAACATGCTGAGGGTTGCTGGATCGAGCGCGGGCTGTGGAGCGGTGGCCGCACTGGCGGCAGCTGACGAAGCCGAAGGCTTGGGCTCCTCTTTGCAGCCCGTACCGAGGGCAAGCAGAGAAGCGACCATCATCACGGAACGTATTTGCACGGCTGATACCTCCATCGAACTCGCCCCTGTGCATCCGCTGTGCCACCCCTTCCACCGGGTCGTTTCCCTAGCCAAGGGCGCAACTTCTTCGGTTCGCAGACCTCGTTGACGAATCCTCTGCGCGGTGACGGCCGCTCCCTCGACGACATGCGTCCACCGCGCTGGTAGCAAGTGGGCTGGCTGAGTCACAGTCGTTGTATTAGACGTCTTACAGAATGATCGTTGTGCGGGAGCTGCGTTCGGAGGTGGCAGGGTGGGTTCCGTAGCGCGAGTAGCTTGGCTGCGAGCCCTGTGCCTCGCATTTGCGCTGGGGGCGATCGGGTGCGCTCCGGCCGAGCGCATCGTTGTCGTCGAGAAGACGACACCCTGCCCGGAGCCAAGGGCATCCCAAGCCACCGGCACTCCATCGGCGCTTCCGCAGAGCTGCGGTCAGATGGCCTTGGAGCGCGCTGCCTTTGACGCGCAAGGATTTGGCGAACGGCACCCGCGTCGCGTCGCTATAGAAGCGGCCTACGCGCAGTGTGAGGGACAAGGGCCGTCGCCCGATGAGTGCGCAGCCGCGTTGCGCGAAGAGCAAGTTGCTCAGTCGAAGTACGGTTCGAAGCATCCAACGCTCCGCGCGGTCCAGGCCAAAGCGTCGCTGTGTCGTCGCGCCCTGGTGCAAGGGGTTCCCGCTGCGCGCTTCGCCTTTGACGGCGTCACCCTTGGCGAAACCGTAGCTCGATTCCTTGAGCGTCAGAACCTGCAAGCCTTCCTATGCGATACGGATCCGATCCAAGAACGCAGCCGCCGCATTTGGTTTTTCGCGCCCTGCCGCAAGGCCCAGTCGTTGCCCAATCGCACACTGCTGACGCTGTTTAGCGCTCCGTCGGCTGAGCGTGAGTCCGCGAAGGTGGACGCGGTGGCCTGGGCCTTTGGGGACTTTGCAGCGATCGAATTTCCGGCACGTATCGGCAGCAGCGCGGCCGACGTGGAGCGTGCGCTGGGGCCCGGAACCCGGATCTTCGATTTCGAGGGCGTGGTGGACGACGGGGGCGGCATCCAGGTCGTTGCGCACGGGCCCGATGTGTACTCCATCATGCGCCAGGGCCTGTCGATGGCCTTTGTGGTGGGGACGATGGGACGCGAGCGCGATCGTGAAGAATGGCGCGGCCTGGTGGCGAACTTCCTCAAGGCCGAGCGTCTAGCGGCAAAGGCTCCCTGAGCCAGCGCGGCGCTGATTCCACCCAGACAGGGCCCGTTGGCTGCGTCTGGCGGGTGGCCTCATCCAAGACGGCCCGCAGCGAAGGCGGACCTCGTATGAGGTCGCGAAAGAAGCCCGGGGCGGAGCAATAAAAACACACGTTCGTTTTTTTTTGTTGAAATGCGCCACCCATGCCCGCAGACTTCCAGGCGGTGCCAAAACCTAGAAAGACCCCGCGCCCCAGCAGCGAGGCCATCCTGCGCAGTGCGGCGAAGGTATTTGCAGCTCGCGGTTACGCGGATACCTCGTTGCGGCAGTTGATGGCCGCGGCCCGGGTCTCCACGACCGCGTTCTACGCCCGGTTCGCAACCAAGGAAGCGGTGCTCAGCGCGCTGGTCATGGAGCTGTTGCAAGAGCTCAGCACGCGCGCTCAGGCGGAATTGAAACACGCGACGGGTCTGGCCGACGGTTTTGATCGCGGCGTGGACGTTCTGGTGGCCGTGATCGTTCCGAAGAAGCAAGTGGTGCGGGTGGCGCTTAGCGAGGGCGCGGGAAGTCCGCTGGTCGCCGAGACCCTGCGTAATCTGTACGCGGTGCTGGCGGGCTTGCTGGCGAGCAACCTCCGCTCGCTAGCGCGACGTGGCGCGGCAGATGATACGCACGTAGATGCGGTGGCCTGGAGTCTGGTCGGCGCCCTGAACATGCAAGTGACGCGCTGGGCAGTGCATGGGGACTTGAGCGACGATGCGTTGGGTCCGGCGCTTCGCAATGTGGCTACGGCGCTGCTGCCCGTCGTGGACCCTGGCCTCGGGGGGCAGCCGGTGACCGCGGGAGCAAAAACATGAAGAAGCAAAGCTGGTCGAGTGGGCTGTTGGTCATCGTGGTCGTCGCAGTCGGGTGTGGCGACGCCGCAGACGAGGTGGCGGCCGGGAGTGGTGGTGGTGCCGGCGCGTCCGGAGCTGGCTTCGGCCTGGACGCAGGCGTTGCCGGGGCCAACTGGGCGGGCGCCGCGGGCAGTGCTGGGGCCAACGACGCCGGCGCTGCGGGGAGCTCCGGTATGGGGGGGAGTGCCGGTGCGGGGGGATCCGCGGGGCAGAGCGGAGCCGGCGCTGGCAGTGCGGGCGCGGGCCCGGGCGCAGATCTGTGTTCCGGCAAGAAGGACGGCAAGTACTGCGGTGGCGCTCTGGGTGGCAACAAAGCGCATTTGTATACCTGCGCGAGCGGGGCCACGAGCGCCAACAAGAGCTGCGCCAACGGCTGTTTCAACGGCACCTACGAAGACAAATGCGCGGCCAAGTGCTGCTTGGGCAAACCACCCGGAAGCATTCCCACAAACGGCGGTTGGAACGACTGCCCCTACAGTGGCAGTGGGCGCCAGCACATGGCGATCGACTTCACCAGCCCACTGAACACGCCCATCCCCGCTGGCATGGACGCGATCGTCCAATACGTTCGCTACAAGAATGATCCCAGCTGTTACAAGAATGGCGGCTGCACTGCCGCGTGCCTGGCCAGCGGTGACTACATCGTGCTGCGCGCGGCCTGTGGTGATCCCAAGAAACCCGCCAACGACCTATTTATCCGCTACCACCACATCAACAAGGTGGAGAAGGGCATCAAAGTCGGGGACAAGATCGCCCGAGGCGACATTATCGCGTACGTGGGGCAGTCGGGCTGCGCCACGGGCCCGCACGTGCACTTAATGACCGCGTCGTTCAAGAAAGGCACGTACAAGACCGGTGCGAATCCGTCGTTCTTCTCCTGCGGCAATGCGGTGAACCCCGACTCTCGATTCTGCAAGTGACGATCCAGCGTCGGCGCCGCGCGCCCTGCGCCCGGAAGCGCCGGAGTGCCTCGCGGGTGCTCTGGACGTGGCGCTAGATCCGCTCGACCCAGATAGGCGCTGACCAAGCCATGCGATCCGAACCGGTAGCGTGCACTTCGACGTAGAAGAAGTACTCACCTGCTTCCGGCAGGGTCAAGGTTGCAGATTGCCAGCCCGGGCTCACGGCCGTCATCTCAATTGACACCTTGACGGCGTCCTGCCCGATGCGCCCGAGATAGATGCGCAGGTCGAAGGGGCCGGCATAGTCCGGATCTTCAACGAATACTCGGACCGGCACGTCGGGGCTCGGACTCTGCGTCTGCGCGCCCATGGGCACGCGATGGAAGGCGTATGAGCGCAGCACCAGGTTCTCGTCCTCGCTGGCGTACACTTCTCGCTGCTCGAGCGCGTCCAGGGTGCGAAGCTCCGAAAGCGAGTGCGCGATGATGGCGGTACGGCTGGTGTGCCCCGCTCCCCAGTTCGCGAAGTGATTGTCGTGGCTAGCGGTAGGTGCCACGCGGAAACCGCGAGTCAGGAAGTAATCGAAGTCGGGGCGCACGTGCGTACTGCGCACGAACACCCCCGGCTCCGTCTTGCTTTCCACGATCGACGGATTCTGGGGAGACTCGGAGCCGAACTCGGTGCCACGGTTCAAGGTAACTTCAACCAAGCGCGCGTAGGTGCCGGCTTCGTCCAGGAGGTTCGCCCAAGTCTTGTCGACGGTGACGGCGTCGGGAATGGCATCGCCGCGCAGCCAGCCATCGCGCTCCGCCTTGAGCGGGAAGTAGTCGTCGATGCCGAAGTCGTTGAACTTCTTGTCGCGTTCCCCTGCCTTGGGGATATCGAGCAAATTCACTCCGAAAACCATGTCCCAGCTTCCGTTCAAGTTGGCGGGATCGCTGGCAAAGGTCTTCGGGTGATTGAGCATGAAAATGGGCCGGTCGCCCTGCGCGTCTCGTGCCGGCAGGAAGCCGCCGTAGAGCAAGTCAAAGCGCCCGCGGTCGACCTTGGCAATGGCGCGCGAACCGAAGATCCCGACGTGATTGCCGGTGCTGTTGCTGCTCCACTCCATGCTGGGCAGCGCCAAGAACCCCGCGCCACTCACCCCCGAAGCCGCTTGCATGACGGCGGCGTAACCGGTTGGCGTCATGTTGGCGTCGTCCTCAGGGTCTTCGCCCCCATCCCGGCAGTGGGGCGACAGCGCCATGAAGTCCAAGCCGCCAACGTCCCGCGCGTATTCGAAGGCCTGCCGCGCCGCGGCGTCTACTGCCGCCGGAACGTCGACGGCAACGACCTGTCCCGTCTCATCTTTGCGCTCGGCTTTGCCGTCATCTAGCGCCACGCCGTCTTCCTTTGCGAAGAAGTGGGCGTGTAGGTTGCCGAAGTACGTTTGGGTCGTGGCTTGGTGCTGCGTTGCGGCGTCTTGGTTAGCGTCCAAGAACGGCGTTTCCAGGGACCAATGCCACAGCCGATGGAACAGGGCGCGGAACTGCCGCATGACGTGGGCGTTCCGATACACGCCGTAGTTTTCGAAATTATTGAAGAAGCCGGTTCCGGACCAGTTCCCGGAACCATTGAGCAGCACGCGGCCGTCGATGATCGCAAGCTTGTGGTGCAGGAGTTGGTACTCGGCCGCGTTGACGCGCTTGTACCGAATACGTCCCCCTGCGACGACCAAGTCGTCCCAGAAGCCGCCGCTGTGCTCCTCTCGCGTGGTCTCGTTGAGGAGTAGGCGTACCTCGACGCCCCGTTGCGCCGCGTTCTTGAGTTCTTTCGCCAGATCCGCGAACGTGAAGTGATGCATGATCACGTCGATGCTCTTCGTGGCCGCGCGCAATTGGTCTCGTATCATGGTGCGCGGGGCGCCGCTCGGCGCGAACGCGACGCGCTCGTTGGAGCAGGCGCCCGCGGCGTCCGGATCCTGGGCGCGCATTGCTTCGAAGTGACAGGTGAAGCCCGCGATCACGGGATGCACGGGTGTGCCCCGCAATAGGAGCGCGTTTTCTTCGTTGATGGTCGTGCCTGTAGAGGAGTAGTTGGCGCTGCCCGTCAGCAGTATGCGTCCGTCAATCAGTACGAACTTCGCATGCTGTAGGCCCGCGCGGCTGCCGGAGGGTTTGCCCGCGACGAAGACCACATCAATACCCTTGGACTGCAGTTGCTTGGCTCGGCTGCCGGACTGATCCTGTGCCGAGTCCATGGCAAGGCGGACTTGCACTCCACGCGCGTGTGCGCGCTCCAGCGCGTCCGCGATCTCCGAGACACTGAAGGTAAACTGCGCGAAGTCCACGGAGGTCTGTGCGCCGTCGATCAGTTCCACGACCTTCTTCACCAGTTGCGAGCGCGCTTTGAGGATTGCCTTGTCGGCCGCAGTGCACACATCGCAAAACGGCTGCGTCAGGATCACTTCAATATCGTCATCTGCGCCCACCAGGCGGCAACCGATTTTGGGATCGCCCGCCCACTGCATGCCCTCGGTTTCCGGCGTATCGCCGCAGGCATCTTGATCCGGGCCGCAGTCCGGGTCCGGATAGGCGCAGTAGCCGCCGTCGTCGCATTTTTCGTCGTCGTACCAGCCGCCGGCCGCGCACGGGTCGACCGCGTCCGACTTGCCGTGCAGGTACGGTGGCAAGCATTCAGCGCGGGTTTTCGTGTCGAGACAAGGAGCCGATGCGTTTGCTGCGGGTTCGGAGGAGCAGGCGTCCACACAAAGCGGCAGTAGTGCGAGGACAAGTAGGCGCAGAGCGTTGCGGAACATCGCGAGGTGCAGTCTACTACCACAGTGGCGCCTGTGGCTTCCGCCGGTGACGCCGGGGCGGGCGCGGGTACATTCTCCTAGGAGTGCGGGGTTTTTGTGGCTCGAGCGAAAGACGCGGACTCAGAGCAGACATTTCGGACCATCGTCGATACGACTCTTGAGATGTTGCAGGAAGCGGGGACGGAAACCCCTTCGCTGCGTGAAGTTGCGCAACGGGCGAAGCTGAGCCTTGGCACCATCCACTACTACTTCGACAACAAAGAAGAGCTACTGGAGGCCTGCCTGGATGGATACTACGCGCGGCTGGTCAAGCTGGGTCAGGAACTGGCAACCCAGACCAGCGAACAAGGCTTAGTTGGCCGAGAAATGGTCGAGCACGTTGCGCGGTCTTTGTACCGATTCGTCTGCCAAGAGCGCGCACTCGTTGCCGTCCGGATCAGGACAAACGCGCGCCGGGGGGAGTTGCACCCGCGGCGCCAGCCGGACTTCATGGGGGCGATTATCGAGCAGGCAGCGACCATCCTGGAGCCACATATCGAGGTGGACGCCCTGGACGCACGGCTCTCGGTTCAAGCGCTCTCGACAACGATGGTGCGCTTTGCGCTTCTCAGCGACGAAGAGCTGACTTGGGTGACCGGTCTGCAAGGTGCCGCGGCCCGGGAAGCTCTGGAAGACTACATCGTGCGCGCGGCGCGTCGCTTGGTCCGTCCCAGTGACGGTTGAGTGTGGGGCTACGGTCCGCGCTGATTTGCGGACGCTGAAAGTTTGTGGAGCCGAGGGGGATCGAACCCCTGACCTCCTGACTGCCAGTCAGGCGCTCTCCCAGCTGAGCTACGGCCCCGGGAAGGGCGGGGAGCCTTGCACAAAGGATCCTCGAACGCGAGGTCTTTTTGGACTCACTTTCCCTCTACTGCATTGACGCAGAGGGCCCGTTTCTTTTCTTGTCTGCTTGTCCCGCCGACCGGCGGGCTTGGTTAGTTTCAACCACCTTTGGGTGGTCCGCCGGGCGCTGGCGCCGCCGCAGCTGCGGCAGCCTGCGGATCCGGCGCTGCGGGCTGCTGCGCAGCAAGCTCCGCAGCACGCGCTGCCTCTGCTTCTTGAGCCGCGGTTGCCGCGGCTGTGCGCAGCTCCTCGGTCGTCTTGCCGGCCGGGCGCGTCGCCATCAGCGTCAGGGCACCGACCAGAAACAGCGCTCCGCCCAAGAGGGGCATCCACGCGGGGGTGCGCGGCTCGTCGCTGTCCAGCTCGTCAACGGGGCTCACGTGGGTCAGATCGTGGTCCTCGTGGACTTCCACTGCGTGTGCGGGTTCTTGCTGGTGCGCCATTGTTACCTTATGTGAGCTTTGGGACCGGCGGTCAAGCGTAGCCGCGAGCGGCCGGGGCGAGTACCCTCGGAACCCGCGTGTCCCCGCTGAATTTCGCCGTTGTCGCTCGACCGGAGCAGGCCGAACCCTTGGAGGCGTTCTGCGCTTTGCTCCAGGCGTCGACAGGCATCCGGCTGCGCTCGACGATCATGGACGCCTACCCAAAAATGGTCGACGCCGTTGCAAGCGGAAGCGTGGACGCGGTCTGGGCGCCTCCCTTAGTGGCCGTGGACCTAGAGGACCGGGGCGCCGCGCGTCCCATCGCCGTGGTCGAGCGCAGCCTCCGCGCCGGCTACTACTGTGCGCTTTTCGTCCATCCGAAGAGCGCGATCCGCAAGGTGGAAGACCTGAAAGCGGCGCGCGCGGGCTGGGTGAGCAAAGACAGTGCATCTGGCTACGTCGTGCCCCGCTGGCATTTGCGTTCGTCGGGGTACGACTTGAAAGCGCTGTTTGGGGAAGAGGTTTTTTTCGACGGACACGAGGCGGTCACTCGTGCCGTGCTCGACGGCACCGTGGACACCGGGGCCTCACACGTCGGGCTCGATGCAGTGACTCAAGAGCTGAGCCACGCGCCCTGGATCCACATGGGACTACAACCGGGGGCAGTGCGTGTCATCCTGTTGGTCGGTCCGATCCCCGGAGACGTCATCATGGTCAGTACGAAGGTGCCGCAGGCGGTGGCGCAGTCGCTGACGGGCGCGCTTCTGTCGATTGGCCGCGCGGACGAAACCAGGACCTTGTTCGAGGCGAGTCGTTTTGAACCCGTCGCGGAGGGACATCTTTCGATGTTGCGCCGGCTTTCTCGATTCCGAGAAACTGAAGGCGGGCCCGAATCTTGACCGCAATGGACCGAGCGCCCTAGGCTGCGACCGCGCGAACCAACCGAGCATATGGCCCAACAACAACAGAGATATCGCGTCCTCGAAAAGATCGCCTCCGGCGGTATGGCCGAAGTGTTCCGTGCCGAAAGCGCGGGCTTGGAAGGATTCAAGAAGACTGTCGCGATCAAACGCGTGCTGCCACATCTCGCCGAGAAGAAGCAGTTCATGGGCATGTTCTTGGATGAAGCTCGCCTCTCGGCGCAGCTCTCTCATTCCAACTGCGTGCAGGTCTTCGACGTTGGCGTCGGTGACAACACGTTCTTCATCGTCATGGAGTACGTCGATGGTTCTGATCTCAAGGGAGTCATCAGCCACCATCAGAAGATGGGCAGCGCGGTGCCCCCCGAGGTCGCATGTTTGATCTGCGTTCGCATTTGCGAGGGGCTTGCCTACGCACACGAGCTTCGGGACGCCAAGGGCGAGAGCCTGAACATTGTGCATCGGGACATGTCGCCACCGAACGTGCTCATCACCCGCCACGGCGAAGTGAAGATCGTGGACTTCGGATTGGCCAAGGCCAATAGCCAGCTCGAAAAGAGCGAACCTGGGAT
This sequence comes from uncultured Myxococcales bacterium, assembly GCA_937872925.1. Classification (GTDB taxonomy): domain Bacteria; phylum Myxococcota_A; class Polyangia; order Polyangiales; family Polyangiaceae; genus JACKEA01. The sequence goes on from CALMUT010000316.1 coordinate 53,992, forward strand.
CATTAAGGGGAAGTTCAGCTACCTCTCGCCCGAAGCAGCGTTGGGCCAACCGATCGATCGACGCACGGACATCTTCGCTGTCGGCATCATTCTTTGGGAGCTTCTCGCCGGCCGACGCTTATTCATGGGCGAGACGGATCTGGAGACGGTGCGGCAAGTGCAAGCCGCCCGCTACACGACCCTGGTGGACCTGGGCCTTTCGGTGCCGCCAGAGTTGGAGCGCGTCTTGGCTCGGGCGCTCGCGCGCGACCCGCTACAGCGCTACCAGGCGGCACGCGATCTGGGGCGCGATCTCAACAATGTTCTGTTCCAGTTCGGTCGCGCGGTATCCAGCTTCGACATTGCTGGGTTGTTGGACCCCATCATGCGGGAGCGTGAGGAAAGCAGCCTCGCCAAGAGCCGCGCCAACAAGAAGTCGATCATTGGTTCATTGATCGAAGAGGCGCTCTTCGAGTTCACCTCACTGCAAGCGGAGAGCGAAGAACGCTCGTCTTCGGACGCCGGCTCGGCCCCGCTCAACATCGGCGCGTTTGGCGGTCAAGATTGGGCCGCGGACCTCGGGCTTGAGTCTAACGTCGCCAATCCGGCACCGAGCGAGTCCTTTGAACTAGGAAATCTTGCCGCGCTCGAAGACGAACCCTCCCGTTCCAAGCCGCCTGGGCCGCGTTCGCCCGCGCCGCCACCCGCATCTGTGCCGCACTCCCAGCCGCACTCCCAGCCGCACTCCCAGCCGTATTCCCAGCCGCAGGCGCCGCCTTCGTCTCAGCACACGCGGCCGCAGTCGCTGCCCCCGCCTCAGAAAAGCGGAGGTCGGGGTGGGCTTATCGCGCTGCTGCTATTGATTGTCGTGTTGGGCGGCGCCGCAGGTGCTTGGTACGCGGGTCTCATCCCGGGGTTGCCGCCCGCGCCACGCTTCTAGGCGCGGCTTCCCGGCGGTATCGACTGCAGGCAAGCCCGCGGGCTACGCGCTCTCTTCTTCGGGCGCCTCATTCTGGGGAGCCGAATGATCTGGGCGAGAATGATCTGGCCGGCTGGTGTCCTTCTCGCGCTCGGCGCGCTCGTTGGAGATCTTCTGCATCACGGCGGCTTTGGGCGCCAATAGCAGCGCCATGGTGCGGCCTTCCATCGCCGCGCTCTGCTCGACGTTGGCGATGTCCCCGGTGTTCTCCACAAAGAAGGCCAGCTGGCGCTGGGCGATTTGCGGGTGCGTGATCTCGCGGCCTCGAAAGCGGCAGGTGACTTTTACCTTGTTCCCGTTCTCGATAAACTTCCGTGCGGCGCGCATCTTCACGTTCAAATCGTGATCATCCGTTTTGGGACGGAGCTTGACCTCTTTCACCTCCACGACGGTTTGCTTGCGCTTCGCCTCCCGCTGCTTCTTCTTTTCCTCGTACTTGTACTTGCCAAAGTCGAGGATCTTGCACACTGGCGGGGACGTCTTCGGGTTGACCTCCACGAGATCCAAACCTTGCTCGGCGGCTCGCTTGAGCGCCGCGCCAGTTTCGATGACGCCCAGATTGGACCCATCGGCGTCCAGGACTCGAACCTCCGGAACGCGAATTCGATGGTTGATACGGATTTGTGGACCGCGTGGTTCGCGGTTGAAGCGTCGCCCCATTGCCATGTGGTGGTTTCTCTTGACCCTTTCCCCGACCTATCAGCTGTCGGTTCGGTTATCGTCCAATCGCGGAGCTTTCGACTCCGCAAGTAAGCGCTGTTTGAATGCATCGACGCTGATGGCGCCAAGCTCCCCATTATCTCTCGATCGCACGGCGACCGAATCAGATTCTGCTTCCTGGTCGCCGATGACCCCGATGTAGGGAACTCGCTGATTCCGGGCATTCCGGATTTTTGCACCTAGCTTGTCGGAGCCCGCGTCCAAGTTGACGCGCAGCCCGACGGCCGTGAGCGCTGACTGCACGGTTTGCGCGTAAGCGGCGTGCTTCTCGCTGACCGTGACCAGCGTGGCCTGCTCTGGCGCGAGCCATACCGGGAACTTCCCCGCGACATGTTCGATGTAGACGCCGAAGAACCGTTCGATGGACCCCAGGATGGCTCGGTGCAGCATCACGGGGCGGCTTCGGCTTCCGTCGCTCTTCACGTATTCGAGGTCGAAGCGCTCGGGCAGGGCGTAGTCGACCTGGATGGTGCCGAGCTGCCAGCTGCGGCCGATGGCATCAGTCACGTGAAACTCCAACTTGGGACCGTAGAACGCTCCCTCCCCGGGCAGCTTCTCGAAAGGAAGCCCGCTCTCGGTAAGCACCTTTTCGAGGGCAGCTTCGGCGTCGTCCCACATGGCGTCGGTGCCAACGCGTTTTTCCGGGCGCAGCGCCAGCTTTACCCGCACGTCGTCGAAGTGGAAGGCGGCAAACACTTCGAACAGTAGGCGGTTGAAGGCCGCAATCTCGCTTTCCATCTGCTCTGGAGTGCAGAAGATGTGGGCGTCGTCCTGGCAAAAAGTTCGCACGCGAGCGAGCCCGTGCACGACGCCGCCGCGCTCGTATCGGTGCAGCCGCCCGAAGTCAGCGATGCGCCAGGGAAGCTCGCGATAGCTGCGCGGCCGCTGACCAAAGATCAGGCAGTGGCTGGGGCAGTTCATGGGTTTCTGCGCCATGGTCGCGACGCCCAGGGCTTCCTCTACGGGCTTGCCCTCGGCCAGCAGTTCCCTTGCGCGTGCCAGGGCGGAATCTAGGTCATCGGCGGTGACCGGCAGATACATGTTCTCGCGGTAGTTCTCCAAATGCCCGCTCGTCGCAAACAGACGAGGGTCGAAGATCTGCGGTGTGATGACCTCGTCGTAGCCGTAGTCAACATACAGACCACGCACGTAGTCGATGAGACGATTGTAGATGCTGGCACCACGCGGCAAGAAGAAGGGCATTGCCGCGGCGTAGTCGTGGAACATGAACAGCTCGAGCTCTTTGCCGAGCTTGCGATGGTCCCGTTGCTTCGCTTCTTCGAGCCGCTTCAGGTAGGCGTCCAGATCTGCCTGGCTCGGAAACGCCGTTCCGTAAATCCGCGCCAGCATCGGGTTCTTCTCGTCGCCGCGCCAGTACGCGCCGGCAACGGAAGTCAGCTTGATCGCCCCCAAGAAGCCTGTATGCGGCACGTGCGGGCCGGCGCAGACGTCCGCCCAAGTGCCTTCGGGCCGTCCTGGGCTCCCGTGGCGATACACGCTGATGCTTTCACCGCGGTCTTTGATGCCGTCGATGATTTCGCATTTGTAGTGCTCGCCCATTTCCTCAAACAGAGCGCGGACGGCTTCGTAGCTCATCTCTTCGCGATAGAAGGGCTTTTTGCCTGCGATGAGTTTGCGCATTTCTTTTTCGATGCGCAAAAGGTCGCGGTCCGTGAACTGCCCGTCGGGGCGGTCGAAGTCATAGTAGAAGCCGTTGTCGACAGCGGGACCGATCGTAACCTGGGTGCCTGGGAACAGCCGCTGCACCGCATCCGCCATGATGTGGGCGGTAGAGTGACGAATGATCGCGAGGGCTTCGTCGGAGCCCACAACAATGGGCTGGCACTCTGCGGTGGCGTCCACGGGCGTGTGCAGGTCCACCACCGCCTCGCCAATCCGTGCGGCAATAACATCGTCGGCGAGCAGGCCTCGTGCTTCGAGGAGCTCCCGCACCGGCAGCTGGCGCTTCTGCTCGGCCATGGCCGTCACGAGTAGTGGGACATGGTCAGGGGACGCGATGCAATCATAGGAGTCGCGCCGCGCGCTCTCTCGTGTTTCTTGCTCTCTGCGTTCATTTTTGTAGGCGCGATTGGGATTGAACCAACGACCCCTACCGTGTCAAGGTAGTGCTCTACCACTGAGCTACGCGCCTAATTCCATCAAGCCCCGCAAATCCGGGGGCTGATCGAGTACATCCCAGCTTCGACACTGTCAAGCTGACCGGTTCTGGGACTAAAGCCGATGGTAGGCAGGTTCTCCACCAAACCACGCGTGCCAAGCCCGTGGGGCGTCGAAGGCTTCTACTGGTTCCGTTGGCTACGGACCGCTTGTGGTTTCCGACACCCGTAATCGAGTCACCGCGCACAGAAACTCACGCCGCCCCGCTTGCTCCCTGGCGACTACCTGCTCGCATGTATCTGCCATACAATACGCAACAATATCAGACGCTTATCGACGATGGGCGGACACGGCGGCCGTTGGCTTCCCCAGTCGACTGCGTCGGTGCGGGTTTGGCTGCCGGAGCTTCCCTTGCGCGGGCCAAAAATTGCCGGTATTAGCCGGCCCCCTGGCTCTCCGAATGCGGTGCATTCGGCTTTCGCGGCGACCCTGGCGCCTGGGCTCATGTGCTCGCACCTGAGCGGTCATTCAAGAGGAGAATAGGTTTGGCTTCGGCGTCATTTTTTCAAGCCGTACCGCCCGCACCCGGGCGTCCTGCCGCTGGTTCGCCAGCCCCCGCTGCTGCTCCAGCGCAGACAGGCGCGAGTGAGGGACCACCGCCAGCCACTGGCGAGCCCCCTGGTGCGCTCAGCATGCTCTTCCCAATCTTGCTGCTGTTGCCGCTGCTCTTCATCATGTTCTGGTCCACGCGTTCTCAGCAGAAGAAGCAAGCAGCGGCCATCAAAGACCTCAAGAAAGGTGACCGCGTGCTGACCCAGTCGGGGCTCGTAGGCAAGTTGGTTGAGGTTGGCGACCGCTACGCAAAGCTCGAGTTGGCTCCCGGGATCAAGGTGGAGGTGTTGCGCTCCGGCTTGTTGGGCAAGGACACCGGGGAAGCGACCGAAGCCGAGAAGAAGAAGTGAGACAGACGTGACTCAAGCGCACCAAATCATTGCTTACATCTTTGCTGCTTTCTTCGTCATCTACGTTGGCATCGGCTACCTGAAACGCGCCAAGCGCGCGCCGTTGTGGCTCGGAGCGATTTTCGCCGCCGCCGGCGGTGGCGCTGCGTGGAGCGATTCGTTCTGGCCGATGATTCTGTTGGCCACATTGACGCTGTCCTCAGGACTCGCTGCGACGGAGCTCGTCGACATGGGCTGGCGGGTGCGCGCGGGCCTGGTGCTATCCGTGGCCGCCCTTGGGTTCACCTCGCTTTGGCCGACGCTGTCGACGCTGACGAACAATCGGTTGCCTTGCCCGGCCTGGGTGCAGGAGCGCAACGAATTTCGCCTGGTAGCGGGGCTGGATCTGCGTGGCGGACTGCGGCTCGTCTACACGGTGGACGTCGACGAAGCCATCAAGGACAAACGCGACCACTACTACGAGGAGATGCGCACCGCCCTTGCCAAGCTGTACGGCTTGCACAGCGGGGACGAGGCACCGACGGAAGCCACCCTCGTGAAGCTGCGCGAGTTGGTCAAGGTCGAGGCGCCACGAGGCGCGGCGAAAGTGCTGCGGCTAACGCTGACGGACAAAGCAGACCCGAACAAGATCGATACTCGCTTCCTCGACACCTTCCGAGGGGACCTGACCTTTGCGCAAAGCGCCGACAAGAAGTCTTGGGAGTTCAGCATCAAAGAGGAGAGCGAGTCGGGGATCCGCGAACGCGCCGTGAACCAAGCGCGTGAGATCATCCTGCGCCGCGTCGACGAACTTGGCTTGCGCGAAGCCTCGGTCTCCACCCGCGACGAAGACATCATCATCGAGATCCCGGGCAAGGACGAAAAGGACTTCGCGACGATCCGCGATATCATCAGCCAGACCGCGCGCCTCGAGTTCAAGCTTCTCGACGACGACGATGACTACATGGGCACGGTGGCCAAGGATGCCAAAGCCGAAAGCCTGCCCGAAGGTTTGGAGTTCCTGCGCGAGAACGCCCCCGTCGGTCTCGACGAAAACGGTGACCAAATCAACAAGCAGGTCACCTACGCCTACCTGAAGAAGGGCGAAAAGGAGACTTCCCGGGATGCATTGCAGCGCATGCGGGAGTGGGCGGCGACCCTAGAGCCGCCGCCGGATCGGGAGATCGGCTTCGAGCTGGCGCGGGTGACCGATCCGGATACGCAGCAAGAGACCGAAGACGGCTGGCGTACCTACTTGCTGCGCAGCCGCGCGGAAATCACCGGTGACATGGTGCGTGAGGCGGCGGCCGTGCCGGATCAGGGGCAGGGCAGCCTAGGCGGCTGGTACGTCGCGCTGACCTTCACGGACCAGGGTGGCCGCATCTTCGACCGTATTACGACGGCAAACGTCAAGCGTCGCTTTGCGATCATCTTGGACAACCGCGTGGAGAGCACGCCGGTGATCTTGACGCGCATCGCTGGTGGCAACGCCAGCATCACCATGGGGTCCGGGGACCCGCAGATCCAGCTGCGAGATTCTCGCAACTTGGAGCTGGTGCTGCGCTCGGGCGCGTTGCCCGCGCCAATTTCGCCCTCCAACGAGCAGGCAATTGGTCCCAGCCTGGGGCGCGACTCGATTCGCTTGGGCGTGCAAGGGGCCGTGGGCGGTGCCTTCCTCGTGCTCTTGTTCATGTTCGTCTACTACAAGCGCGGTGGGCTGATCGCGGACGTTGCCGTCGGCTTCAACCTGTTCTTGCAGTTGGCGGTGCTGGCGACCTTTGGCGCGTCAATGACGCTGCCGGGCATTGCCGGTCTCGCACTCACCATGGGTATGAGCGTGGACGCGAACGTGCTCATCAACGAGCGCATACGCGAGGAACTAAAGTCCGGCAAGAGCCCAAGAGCAGCGGTCGAGGTGGGGTACAGCAAAGCGCTCTCCGCCATCGTGGACGGTCAGCTCACCACGCTGATCTCCGGTGTGGTGCTAGCGCAATACGGTACCGGTCCAATCAAGGGCTTTGCAGTCACGCTGATCGTCGGTGTGACGATCAGCATTTTCACGGCGCTGGTCGTCAGCCGCGTGCTGTTCGACCTGTGGGTGCGCGGCTTCGGTCGCCTCAAGACGTTGGACATCGGGTAGCCGAAGGACACGATCATGGAATTCTTCAGCTCCGGTAAGACCTACGACTTCATGAAGCTGCGCCGCGTGTGCGCAATCATCAGTCTGCTGATGATCGCGGCCAGCGTGGTCGGCATCATCAAGCCCGGTCCAAATCTCGGCACCGATTTCAAGGGTGGCACTGAGGTCGAAGTTGCCTTCAAGCAGGGCGTCGATGCGGGCGCCATCCGTGCTGCCGTCAAGGCGGCCGGGTTCTCCAGCCCGGACGTCGTCAAAGTGGACGACGAGAGCAACCCCCACCGCTACCTGATCCGCGTGCAAGAGGTCAGCACCATCGAGGAGCCCAAGCAGCGGGAAATCGAGGGGCGCCTCTGTTACGGCGAGGGCCTCCCCGAAGCGGAGTGTCCGGCCGCCAAGCAGGCCACGGAAGTGAAGTTCAGCCCGGGCGGCGACAAGATCAGCGTTCGCTTTCGCGAAGCGCCGGATCTGGGCTGGGTCAAACAGCGCATGACGGGGGTGGAGGGCGTGGCGTTGCGCCTGGGCGACAACAACCCGCTGCTGCAGAACGCTCGTGACCACAAGGTCGAAATCCAGCTGATGAGCAAGGGCGATCAGCTGATGGCGGGACTGCGCTCGGCCCTGGGCGAAGACAAAGTTCCCGAAGCGGCACTGCGGGTCGAATGGATTGGCCCCAAAGCCGGATCCCAGCTGCGCGACGCCGCGCTCAAGAGCATCGCCATCTCGCTGGTGTTCATCATGGCGTATATCGCCTTCCGCTTCGATCTGCGCTTCGCACCCGGCGCGGTGCTGGCTCTGATGCACGACGCTCTGATCACCGTCGGCGTTCTGATCGCCATGCGCAAAGAGCTGAATCTGACCACGGTCGCCGCGATCTTGACGATCATCGGCTATTCCGTGAACGATACCGTCGTCGTTTATGATCGCGTGCGGGAAAACCTAGGCAAGCTGCGCGGTGCGACCTTCGCGAGCCTGATCAACGTCAGCTTGAGCGAGATGCTCAGTCGTACCTTGATCACCAGCGGCACCACGATCTTCAGCTTGCTCGCATTCTTCATTCGCGGCACCGGCACGCTCAAAGACTTCGCCTTCACGCTGATCATCGGCTTGCTCTTGGGCACCTACTCCTCCATTTACGTCGCGCTGCCGCTGACCGAATGGCTCGACCGCATGTTCTTCGGCAACAAGACGAGCCCGCAAAAGAAGAAGCGCAGCGGAGCCGGCGGCCCGCCCCGCGCCGAGATCCAGGGCACCTGAGCCAACGTCGACACGCAACACCGTTGCGTTATGCTGCGGCGCATGGTGCGTCGCTGGCTCTTTGCAGTATTACTCCTGCCGTCCTGCAGTCGCGGCGGTGGGTCCGAACCGCCGCCTGCCGTTACGGTGGCGCCTGCTGCGGCCCCGACGTCGAGCGCTCTGCCTGTGGCAACCTCAGCCGAGCCGGAGCCGGAGCCCAAGCTCGGCCCGCCGGGGCCCGGCGTCGGAACTTACGTTGGCGCTGCTTGCACCGGGCGAAGCTACGAACGCGTCGTTACCCTGGGCTCAGAGGGGACCATCGAGGTGGTCGACCGAGTCTCGCCCTGTCCGCCAGGCGCGCAGTGCGTTTGGTCGGGCATCGTCGTCCGCAGCGGCAAGTACTCCGTGCAGGGCCCCACGGAACTGGGTAAGCCGTTCCGCGTCGTGCTGTCCTTGGCCGGCGCGCAGGATCCGAAAGCCAGCGTGCTGCCGACGCATTTGCTCTGGTGGGGATCCCGCGGCTCCCTGACGGAGCCGGATGAAAGCTGCCGCTATGTGCGGCGCCCCTGAAGCTGCACATCCGAAAGCGCTCGGTTGATAGAGCGCAGGGACGCAAGGGCGCGAGCGTCTAGACCAGGGCGGCAGGCTGTCCGCACTCGCGATTCGCGGGCACGGCTTCGTCGATGTGTTTCGGAGGGGGCAGTCCCAGTTCGTCCAGGATCTTCACGAACGCGGCTTTGGATTTGCCGGCAACGCGCGGATTGTGACGCTTCTCTTCTCCGATGCTGGATTGCGTGTGCCCCTTGTAGTCGTGGCCGGGCCACACGACGGTGCTGTCGGCTAATTGGAAAAGCACTTTGGTGAGGGAATCCCAGAGGACTTCGGGGCTTCCGTTCTGGAAATCTGTTCGCCCGGTTCCGCGCACCAACAGCGCGTCGCCTGTGAAGACGTTTCCGTCGATTAGAAAGCTCAAACTGTCGTCGGTGTGTCCCGGCGTTTCCAGGATGCAGATCTCAAGGTCGCCAAGGACGACTCGATCCCCGTGCCGGACCTGTAGGTCCGCGCACTTGGCACCACGTGTGGAGCCGATGCTGCGGGCTCCCGTCCGGTCGCGCAACGCACCGCTAGCAGTGACGTGATCGGCGTGCACGTGCGTGTCGAGCACGTACTCCAAATTGAGGCCCAGTTCTTCAATCAGCTTCAAGTCACGCTCAAGCTGTTCGCGCACGGGATCGATCAGCGCCGCACTTCGGGTGCGGGGATCCGCCACCAAGTAGGTGTAGGTCGAGGTTTCTCGGTCGAATAGTTGTCGTAACAGCATGGTCTCCTCCGATTCGCATCGAAGACAGTGCAGTTGCCGTGCCATCCAAGAGCTTCGCAAAGATCCCGCACCATGAAACGAATTGAAACGTTGTCTGAAACAATCGCTGTAACGCCCTGAAACGAGAATTCGGCCAGAATTCCGACGTATTCACCGGAATCCCCGGGATCCCCCGCCCCTCGTTGCTTTGGGCGTTGGCACGCCGGCTGCAATGTATTTCGGCGTTACCATGATGCCCCTAGTCATCGCACTTTCCGTGCTCATCGGAGTCAGCCTGGGCCTACTCGGCGGTGGCGGCTCCATCCTCACGGTGCCGATCCTTGTCTACGTCGCCGGGATGGAAACCAAGGCGGCCATCGCGATGAGCCTACTCGTCGTGGCGGTTACGAGTGCGGCGGGAGTCGTCTCCCATGCCCGCGCCGGACGAGTGCAGTTTCGAACCGGAGCACTATTCGGCGTTGCGGGCATGGTTGGCGCCTACGCTGGCGGGCGCATCGCGACCTTTATTCCAGGCACGTGGCTTCTAGTTGGCTTCGGTCTCATGATGCTGGCCACCGGCTTCGCGTTGCTGCGAAGTCGACAGGCCGAAGCGCCGGCGCTGCAAAAATTGCCGGTGTTCCGCGTGCTCTTGGATGGCGTCGTCGTTGGACTCGTGACGGGATTGGTCGGAGCAGGTGGCGGATTCCTAGTGGTGCCGGCGCTCGTGCTCCTGGGAGGCATGCCGATGAATGTTGCCGTTGGCACGTCGCTGTTCGTGATTGCTCTCAAGAGCAGCGCTGGATTCGCCGGCTACTTGCACAGCGTTGAAATCGACTGGGGACTTGCGGCGGGAGTGACCGCGGCGGCCACGGTGGGCGGGTTCTTCGGGAGCCGTCTGGTGGGCAAGATCTCCGAGACGGCGCTGCGCCGTGGGTTTGCGGCGTTCGTGCTGGTGATGGCCGTGGTGCTCCTGGTCAAAGAACTGCCCAGCGAGCTGGGCCTGCACCTGGGCGCCCTGAGCGCCGTCGGCCTGGGCGCCGCGACCCTGGCCCTGCTCGCCCTCGCCGCCACGCACCTGGTGCGCCGCGAAAGCTGAGGCGCTCGTTCGAGACTTCAATGACTGCGCGTGGCGGCGCGCCTGTGGCTCAGCGAAGCGAAACTGCGTTCGAGCTTTCGCCATGTAGGCCATCGCGCTCGAAACACGACCGAATGAAGGCGACGAAGAGCGCCGCGACCGCCAGGGGCAGCGCCGCGTCGGGTAGCGCGGGCATGGCGGAAGTGATTGCCAGGCCGCAGGCAAGGAAGAGCGTGCGGCGCGTGCCGGTGTGGAGCAGGTGCAGGATCAACGCGAAGCTGCGTATTCGAAGTATTTGTCGGCGCAGGTAGCACCGGCGACCGCGCCACCCACGAAGCTGGCGACGACCGTCGGCGCAGCGGCAACAGTAGTGCCGATCCCAAGGGCACACACAACGACGGTATTGGCCGCTGGCTCTGCGCACTCGGCCACGCTGCGCGGTTTTTGAGCGGGCGCGGGCTTTCGAGATGCTGAGTACTTGGTCACGAGGTCGTCGACCGCTCGCGATAGCGCTTCACGCTCTGCGGGCGCAGGAGACGCCCGCCGCGGAGCCGCGCGCGATGGGCTGGCGGTAGCCTCTGACTTTCTGCGGGTAGTCCTCGAGATGACACTGATTGCGAGTGCCGGAACAGATCGGGTTGGGCATGGGTTCAACTCTTCGTGACCCTGGGCCTGTCGGTCCGGAGTGACGCCAGTTGCCAGAAAACACAAACGGCCGCGTTGGGGGTGGGGTCGAGGGCCGCCGCCACACGTTATTGGGAGGGCCCGGCGCTCCGAGGGGCCCAGGGCGCGAGGAGTGGCCCGGCGCCGGCCCAGGGCCCCGACCCAAAACCCAAAGCCTCATGCAGAGAGCAGAAAAACCGCTGTGTGGGCCCGCGGTGTGGCACTTCTTGGGGCCGTGATTACCTTGGATAGTCGATGACGGAGCGCGGATACCTGACGCTGTTTTCAATGCGCGGCGCATCCCTGCGCCTGCACTGGTCGCTGCCCCTGGGCATGTTGGTCTTCGGTGGGCTGCGGGTGGCCCCGGCATTTTGGCTTGGGTTCTTCTTGCTGGTGTTGATTCACGAACTCGGTCACGCCTTTGTCGTCAAGGCCTACGGGCATCGCGTGCTGTCGGTGGACGTCACCGGCTTCGGTGGGCTGTGCCGCTGGTCGGGCTCTGCGTCGGTGATGGAGCGCGGTCTCATCGCTTGGGGCGGCGTGCTGGCTCAGGCGGTCTTGTTGGCCATCACCTTCGGGGTGCTGCTGGTCGTGGGCGCTCCCAAGGCACTGTGGGCGCGCGAGCTTGTCAGTGTGTTCACCTACACGAACCTGTGGATCATCGGGTTGAACCTGTTGCCGATCCCACCCCTGGACGGCGCCGAAGCTTGGGGCTTCGTGCGTAACTTGATCAAGGGCGCTGGCTTTCCGCGCCCGGGTCAGCGTCTTCGCGTGCGCCTGAACGACGACGCGCCCGAGCCGCCGCATGCGGACGCCGTGGTGTGGCGGCCAGGGGATCGCGATCCGCGCTTTCAGCGTCCCGTGCAGCAGGTGTGGACGAAGTACCGCGACAGTGAGCGCCCGCCTCGCGCAGCGCCGAAAGAAAACGGGAAGGGCGGAAACGGAAAAGGCGGCACCAGCAACGACGACCTCGCGCGCATGCTCAAAGACATCGGCGATGAAGCGGGCCGGGCCCGCCGCTAGATCTGCTTTCCAAACTAGACAAAACTGGGCCAGCGTCTACGCTTCTAGGCGTGTCTTTGCCTCGGGTCTTCGCTGTCGCAGCGCTGCTTGGTTTCCCTTGTGGCTGCCAAGGCGACCCGGTGGGCACGGTGCCTGCAGACGCCGGCGCGGCGGACGCTGCGACAGAGGCTGCCTTCGACGCGGGACCGTACAAATGGGAACTGGTGTACGAAGACCCCACGGCGGGGCCCGACGACGCGCTGCACGCCATCTGGGGCTCGGGGGGATACATCGTCGCCGTCGGCAGCAACGCGCTGACCGTGGAGTTTGACGGGTCGACTTGGCATGCGCGCAACAAGACGAATGGCGCGCACTTGTACGGCGTGTGGGGCACATCGCCCGACGACGTAGCCGCCGTGGGGCAGTACTCCTTCAATGGCACGCCGGCCATCTTCTACAAGAACGCGGGTGGCTGGATCATTGGTGGACCGTTTCCCTCAGACATGCAGGCTCTGACCAGCGTGTGGGGGGTGGGCACGCAGAAGTACTTCACCTCCCTCGATGGGCGCATCTACCAAGACGATCCCGTCAACAAACCTTCGCAGCCGTACCACCTGGCGGTGATCACCGGCGGCTGTCCGATTGGCAACCCCGTCAGCCCTCAGCTCAACGGCATCGACGGCACCGGGCTCGACAACATCATGGTCGTCGGCGACGAGCGCTTGCAGGCCCACCGCGATGGCACGGACGGTTGGGCGACGTTTTGCGCGCTGGCTCCCGAAGTGCAATTCAGTTCGGTGACGACGATCCCGGGCTCGACGGATTTCTACGTGGGCGCGAACTTCCACGGGCTGTATCGCTGGCTTGGCCGCACGGAGCCCATGGCGCAGATTTTCGAAGATCGCGGCTTTGCCGGGGCGGACAAGGCGTATCTGCAGGGCATGTGGGCGGCGCATAGCGCGCTCGTCGTTGCAGTCGGCAGCGGCGGCAAGGTGCTCATCTATGACGGCACCCAGGCGGGCGCCAAGACGATCCCCGCGCCCACGACGGACGAGCTCTACGACGTGTGGGGTCTCAACGAGCGCACGCTGTACATCGTGGGCAAGGGCGCGCGGATCTGGCGCCTGACACTGCCTTAGCGTCGCCGTGCTTCAGGAGGGAGACGGCGGGGCGACGAGGTTGGGGGAAGCCGCGGGTGCTGGTTTGACGTCTTGTCCCGCGGCGGACGACGAGCTCCCACGCGCTGGCGCGGGTGGCGGCAATTTTTCGCCGGTCGCGCAATCGACTTCGACGGGTGGCGGCGGATTGCACGACGCGCCCTCGGGGCAGGGTGTGCTGTACGTTCGCCAGCAGCTGCCGTCCGAGCGGCGCACCACCTCGCTGGTGGTTCCACGGGTGCCGCGAGTGCAGGCGGGGATTGCCGCCAGGGTCACCACGAAGGATGCCGCCCAGCGCTGTGAGCGCTTCATCCGCCCAGTGTAGCGCATGGAGCGGCAAGTTTTCGCCGGCGCTTTTTTGCGGGATCCCAGGCCGAGCGCGCCTGTGTGGGCTTTTTTGGGGTCACGGCCGCGGGCGCCGTTCGTTGTCCCATCAAAGGAGGCGACATGTACGAGTTTCTGAGAATGGGTGGCGTGCCGATGATTTTCGTTTTGCTCTTTGGAGGATTGACCATGGCCGCGGCCATTGCTTTTGCCCGCCGCCCCATGGAGCGGCTGGTGGGCATGATCCGGGGCATGAGCATCGCGACGGTGTTCGTGGTGCTGAGCGCAGTAGCCGGGGGACTGGTGGCAACCTTCACCAACATCCCGCACACTCCCGAGTGGGCCAATCATCCGCAGATCCACTTGATCGTCATGGCTGGCATCGGCGAGTCGCTCAGTTGCGCCATTGTCGGCTTTAGCTTCCTCGCCATGGCCTGGTTGATCACGGCCTTGGGCGTGCGTCGCATGGGCCTGGTGGCGTAGAGGGACTAGCGCGTGAGCCTGGACCTTGCAGACTCGGCTGTCGATGGGCTGCGGCGAGGAGACGCCGCGGCCTTCGACGCCGTCTACGATGCGTATCGCGCACGCATCTTCGGGTTCTTGGTTCGACTCACCAAAAATCGCGCGCTCGCGGAAGACCTACTGCAGGAGACGTTCCTGCGGCTTGCGCGTTCGGCGCCGGATCTTGCGGCGGACACCAATGTGCGCGCTTGGCTGTTCCGTGTGGCGCGCAACCTGGTCATCGATCACCAGCGCTGGGCGCTGCTCGACTTCGATCGCTTGTTTGAGCTTTCCCTGTGGCCGCGACCAGCGACTGACGCAGCGGCCACACCACTGGACCTTGCCGAAGCCAGCGAAACCGGACTGCGTCTCGAGCGTGCGCTTGGCGAGCTGAGCGCGGAGCATCGCGAAGTGCTGCTGCTCGTTTCTGTGGAAGGTATGGAGCCAGCCGAGGCCGCCGAGGTGCTGGGCATCCCCGGCGCGACGCTGCGTAAGCGCCTCTCTCGGGCGCGGGAGCGCCTGCAGGACATGCTGCAGGCCGGAGAATGGACCGCTGCAAAAGGAGCCCTCGCATGAAAGACGACCTCGACGTGATGCTGTCGCAGCTGGTGCCCCAGGACGTGGATCGATTTCGCAGTGAGCGCACCCGCTCCTTGGCTCAGGAAGACCTGCGTGGCGCCGCAAACATGCGCCGGCGCAAGCTACGTTCCTATGAGCCGCTGCTGGTGGCGGCGGCCTGCGTGGTGTATTTGAGCTGGGCGTTCATGCGCGCCGCGGCGGCGCTAGGCGGCTGACAACGCTGAGATCGCCGTTGGTTAGCGGCCACGCTGCCCGTGGTCGAAACGGCCTGCCAGAACTCCGAGCCTCTCAAGTAGGCGCGCGACCGTGAGGCGCGCTATCCTGCGCGGCATGAAGCGCACGCCATGGATTGCTATTCTCTGCTTGGGGCTACTCCGTTGTGGTGGTGACGACGCTGCAGGTGGCAGTGGCGGTACTGCGGGCAGTGGCGGAGGCTCGGGCGCAGCTGCGGGTGCGGCAGGCAGCGGCGCCACGGCAGGGAGCGGCGCCACGGCGGGTGCCGGCGGCGCGGGAGCCAGCGCAGCCGGATGCGGCAAGGCGGCGCCTGCGAACGGCAAGATAGAGATCGCCCATGGCGGCGCGACGCGCAGCTATCAGCTGCACGTGCCCAAGGGCTACGATCCGGCGCAGGCTACGCCCTTGGTGATGAACTTTCACGGGCGTACGGCGGCTGCGCTTGGAGACGCTGCGAAAAACCAAGAACTAGTCAGCAAGCTATACGCCAAGGCTGACGCCGCCGGTTTCGTCGTGGTCAATCCCCAAGGACTGACCGAGCCCGACGGGACGCAGACCTGGAACGCAGGTCTGTGTTGTGCCGCGGACAAGAGCCGGGATGATTTGGGGTTCATCGATGCGGTGATCGACGAGCTGCAGGCAACGCTCTGCATCGACACGAAGCGCATCTACGCCACGGGTCTGTCCAACGGAGGCTTCTTGTCACACCGCCTTGCATGTGAGCGTTCCGAGCGATTCGCCGCAGTGGCCCCGGTCGCGGCATACAACGGCATGTCCAGCTGTAACCCAACCCGGCCGACGCCGCTGATCAGCTTCAATGGCACTGCCGATCCTTTGGTCGGCTACGCGTCGAGCCAAAGCTCGAATCAAGCCTGGGTCACCCGCAACGGCTGTAGCCCAACCCCCACGGAAACCTTCAAGAATGGGGACAGTCACTGCGACACCTATTCCGGCTGTACCGGTGGCGGCGAGATCGTGTTCTGCACGGTGGACGACGGTGGCCACACTTGGCCCGGGGGTGCGGACCTTTCCGTTTTCGGGTTCGGCAAGACGACCAACGATCTCATCGCCAACGACGCGCTCTGGGACTTCTTCCAGAAGCATCCGCTGCCGTAGGGTTTACTCTTAGCCCGCCAGGCATGCCCCTTGTCGGTCGTTGCTGGCGGCACGCGGCGAGAAGCGGTGACCGACGCTACAAGTTCGCGTTTCCGCTTCCAGAGGTGCGGCTCAGGTCGCTTGGCTTGACGGGCGATGGCGAGCTGCGCTGGGGCTTCGGCTTGAGGAAGCTGCGGGAAGGCTTCGTCGCGCTGGCGCCGCGGGGGGCGGGCAGTCGCTTTTTCTCCAGCGCTGCTGATACTTCGGCCAAGCGCGCGTTCGGTGCGCCCACCTGCTTCGTTTCTTTCTTGAGTCGGAGGGCCTCCGCAAAGCTCGTCAAAGCTTCATCCTTGCGCCCCAGCAGGAGCAGTGCGTCGCCCTTCGCGAGCAGCGCACTGACGTTGTCGGGTGCCACGCTCACCGCGCGACTTGCGTGCTCTAGCGCCTCCTTGCCATCCGACTTTTCGAGTGCGCGCTCGGCGAGGAGTACACGCACCGGCACCAGCTCTGGATCTTTCTGGAGGGCCAGCTTGGAGTGGCGCACCGCTTCCTCGTCCAGTTGCGCGGCGTGGTACGCGAGTGCCAGCTCGCCCAGTAGTAGGGCGCTCGCCGGGGCCAGTTGCTTGGCTCGGCGCAGTTCCAGAATGGCTGACGGATAGTTCGCCGGCTCCCCGACCAGGTACGCGCGGGCCGCCGCCCGCACGCCGAGCCACAGCTTGGGGTCGAGCTGCTGCGCCTTCTGCGCTGCCGCTAGCGCCGACTCGCGCTCTCCGCGGCGCTCACTCACGGCCGAGACGCCTACGTGGGGAAGTGCCCACTTTGGGTCCACCACGCTCGCCTCCCGGAACTGTTTCAACGCCGCTTCCAAGTCGCCTTCTTTGAGCAGTCGCTGTCCTGCGGCGAAGTGTTCGGACGCGCGCCAGGCAATCGGCGCACCGGGCTGCTGCGCCGCATCCCGAAAGTCTGCGGCCGCGCTGGCCCACGCTGGCGCAGTGAGTTGCGCCAGCATTCTCGAGTTCTGCTGGGACAGATACGCCGTCATGGTGTCGCTCCCGGCTTGGGGTTGGCGCAGCTCCTTTTCGGTGCTGGCTAGCTGGGGGGTGTCCTGCACGTACAAGTAGCCGGCACCCACGGCGGCTGCGACCAGGCCGAGCAACGCCACCGCACCGACCGCGAGGAGGATCAGACCGGCCCCGCGTTTCGCCGGGCGCTGCGCGGAGCGCTGTGAGCCATCCGTGAGGGTGGGCGCTACGTTGGGGTAGGAGGCCAGCGCTCCGCCCCCGCTGCGCGCAGGCAGGCCGTCGGGATTTGCGTGCGGGATCGGCATGCGCTGCCCCGATGCATCGGAGGCGATGGTGATGCTGTTTTCGACGAGGCGTAGTTCATCCGCGATCCGGCGTAGCTCCGTGGCGAGCAACGCGGCGGTCTGGGGCCGGTGGCTCGCGTCTTTGCGCAGACAGGCGTGCACCAAGGACTCGAGAGCCGCGGGGATGCGCGCATCCAGCGAGCAGAGCGGCGCGGGTTCGTCGCGGGTGGTGGCCGTCAACACATCGACGACCGTGGGACCCAAAAACGGTGGGCGACCGCCAAGCATTTCGTAAACGATGACGCCGATCGCGAAGATGTCCGTGCGTGCATCGACGTCGAGCCCGCGGACCTGTTCCGGAGACATATATCCCGGCGTGCCCAGAGCAGCCCCCTCCCGCGTCACGCCCTGCGCAGCAGGTACCAGCGCTGGATCCAGCTTGGCAATGCCGAAGTCGAGGATCTTGAGCGCCCCCGACGGATCGAGCATCAGGTTTTCGGGCTTAAGATCTCGGTGCACCACGCCGGCCTGGTGCGCAGTCTGCACGGCGTCGGCGAGCGTCGCCGCAAGCTGCAGGCCGTGGGCAAGCGCGGGCGGGCCATGCTGCAAGGCGGCGCGTAGGCTCTGGCCTTCGACCAGCTCCATCACGATGTACACGTGGCCGTCCAGCTCCCCGATGTCGTGCACCGTGGCGATGGCGGGGTGTTTGACTGCGGCGGCGGAGCGCGCTTCGCGCAAGAAGCGTTCGCGCCGGACGGGGTCGAGCGTCACCTCTTGCGGCAGCACCTTGATGGCGACGCGACGACCGAGCTCAGTGTCCATGGCGGCGTAGACCACGCCCATGCCGCCCGCGCCGAGCTGTCCATCGATGGAAAACCGCCCGAGTCTGCGCCCGGTGAGATCGCTTGCTGTCACTTCCCCAAGCTAGAGGATAACAAACTTCGGCTTCACCTGGGGCCGCACTCCGCCTTGGCGCCGCTGGCGTCGTTGTTGTCTTCGCGACACTCGTTGAAGGTCTTGTTGTTCGGATCCTGAGCGATCTTGGCGCTGTAGGTGTCATTCTGACCGCCGCTGCCGGCCGGCACGGAAAACTGAATCGTCTCGCTCTGGCCCGGGCCTAAGGGCTGGGTGGTGACGACGCTGCCGATCTTATTGCTGCCATTGTAGACGTCCACGGGCACGCCGGCGGGTAGCCCCGAGAGACCGACGTTGCGCACCGTCACGTGCACGATGACCGGATCGCTGCACTCGACGCTAACGGTGACGACTGCATCCGGAGCGTCGAAGAGCCCCTTGTCCTGCACGTTCTGCCGGAAGTTGTTCAGCCAGGGCAAGGTCCAGTTGGCAACTTGGCTCGTCGGAATGAGGCCATAGGTATTCGGCGCGGTGCAGGCGCTGTCGCGGTCGTCGCAGATGTTCGAGACCGAGTAAGCGTGCTGGTTCCAGAGCGTGCGCGTGCCGACCCAGGAGTTTTGTTTGTCGCCCCATACCGTCAGGCCGCGGTACGCAGTTTGACCCGTCGGGGGCTTCCAGGCTGGGCGGTTGTTGGCGGCGTCAGCCGTGTTCCAGGGCGCGACGTTGCACTTCCAACCCGACGCAGACGGATCTGCTCCGTTCGAAACCATCACGATCTCCGAGTGCCCGTCGCCGTCCACGTCGGCGACGATGGAGGCTTCGGTGCCAGTGAAGGACGTCGTCAGCTCCGCAAGCAACACCTTGCCCGTGGTGCCGTCGTACACCCACAAGAAGCACTCGTCGTTGTAGATGACCTCGGCTTTGCCGTCGCCTTCGAAGTCGAAGACGCTCGAGCCCGTGACGGACGAAGACAGATCGTGGTTTGGCGCCTCCCACACCTTCGCCAGGCTGTTATTGGTGTAGTTTGGTTTGAGCATCGAATACTTGTTCTGCTGCGCGACGCCGATTTCCGCCTTGCCGTCGCCGTCGAAGTCCGCAACCGTGGGCGGACCGCCACTGCCCGTACCGGGAAGTGTGAAGGGGCCGATTTCGTCGGCGCCCGTGGCTCCTTCGAGGATCCACACCTTGCCGCCCGAAACGATGACGACTTCAGGCTTCTTGTCGCCGTCGAAATCCGCCGCGGCGCTCAAGCCGTTCGGGATCGCCGCGCCGAGGGGGCCGGCAGCGGCGCGGTTCCACAGCAGCGTGCCGTCCTTCTTGTAGGCAGAGTTGCTCGCAAACAGCTCCAGGCTGCCGTTCCCGTCCAGATCCACGAAGAAGGAAAGCGCCTGGGATACCGGTCCGCCGCTGCCCGCCGTGCCGTTGAACTGGCGCGTGATGGTGGTGCCGCTGATGGTCCATACCGTCGCGCCGAAGGCCGCTTCGGGGTTGCCGTCGTTGTCCATGTCGCCCAAGGCGATGCCGCCACCCCAGCCGAAAGTGCTGGCGCTCGGGTCGGGATAGGGCTTGTCGGATAGCCCCAACACTTTGCCGTCGCCGCTGATAAGCGCGAGCTTGCCTTCGCCGGTCATCGCGACGACTTCCATGCTGCCGTCGCCGTCAATGTCCCCGAGCGCGGTGCTCATCGCCGCAAAGCCGACGCTGCTGGGCTCCGCGCGGCGCAAGGACCAGAGCGTGATGCCGGTGCGGCCGTCCACGGCGCGCAGGACGCCGGTCTTGCACTGGCTCACCGCGTCGCCCGTGCAGTGGCAGCAGGTGGCCTTGGCGTTGCCCGATACGAAGACGACAGCGGGGGCATCCCCGGCGTTGACGGTGCCGTCGCAGTTGGAGTCGTAGATGCGCCCGACCGTGGGCGTGGACCAGGTGTCAATGGAACCGGGGAACTCCGTTGGTTTCACCTCTTGGCCCCACTGCCACTTCTTGGTTGTGTTCAAGTTGCCTGCGGTGGGGAAGTACTCGCACTTCTCGAAACACGTGCCGCCGTCCGCAGCGGTGCCAGCGTCACCGCAAATGGGCGGGAGGTCGACGCAGCGCCCTGCGTTAGTCACGGTGCTGGTGCACACCGGGCCGCCGTCCGTAGCGCCTCCGCCGTCACTGCTGCCGCCGTCGTTCTTGTCGCCCAAGCTCGTCTCGCAGTACTTGCCGGCGCCGCAGTCCGCTGAGCTCTGACAGGGTTTGCCAGGGGTCTTGCATTGCTCGAACAAACACACGTCGCCCGAAGGACAGCACGCGCCGTTGCAAGAAAGCTCCGCGGACTCGCAACAGATCCCCTTGGAACACACCCCGGTTTCACACGGCATGGTCGGGCCGCATTGCTGCGCGCCTCCGCCAGTGCCCGAGTCCAAGTTGATGCCGCCCCCGGTGCTGGCGTCGTTGCCGCCCGCGCCCGCCGCCGCGCCGATGCCGCCGCCGCCCACCACCTTGCTCTCGTCGCCGCCCCCGCAAGCGACCGCGATGCAAAAAGGTAGCGTCAATGAAGTGAGGGCGACGAGGCGAAGGTTGCGCATTGTGAAGGAGCTCCTGGGGCTGCCAAAGGATAACAAAACTTCGAGGGGCTCGCCCGCCTTGGCAGCTGAACGCCTGCGCCTGCGCCTCTCAGGGTGCCGGACGCAGGGACGCCACCTTGTCGTTGAACTTGCTCCTGGACAGATCCGGGTCCGAGTCCGTCCAGATCTTGCATGTGCCGCCGTAGTTCTTCTTGGTGCAAAGCTGCCAGCGACCCGAGCGCACGCGGACACTGGAGATGGCGTTGTTGCGACCGATGTCGCGAAGGTCGGGCTGGGCCCCGTTCAAGGTCAGGCCCCAGCCGCTGAAGTTCTTGCGTGGGTAGACCGCAATGCCCGATTTCGGCGTGGCCCAGGGCTTCGAGACGCTGGCCGCGGTCAGCTCTCGATCCAGTCCCTTCCAACGACACAGCTGATAGGCAAAGTTGCCAAACTGGTAGACCTTGTCATTGCCCTGACCGTGGTGCTTGCCGAAGCGCTCCTTGGGGATCCCGACGGCGTGTCCGAACTCGTGCGTCACGGTACGGGCGAGATCGCAAAACTTGTAGTTCGAGTCAGCCATGACGGCGTTCCAGCAGATGCGGATCTTGTTCCCCAGGATGCCGCTCCCGTGGAAACCCTTGCGACTCTCCTGCCCGTCCCGACACAAAGTCTTTTCGGCACAGCTGAACTTGACGTCGCCAATTTTTTTGCGGATGCGGTCGCGGATGCGCTGTTCCACCTTCGGACGCTCGTTGAGCTCGAAGTCGTTCTGCAGGATCGACAGGTTGTCGATGATGAACTTCCTGGCGGCCGCCAGATTGCGAACGGCATCGCCGTCGCACTCTTTGAACTTCGTCTTGGCCTCGCTCGACTCGGGATTGACCAAAAGCAAGCCCGCAGACCCAACGATCAGCCAGCCCGAGACTCCTCTCCGCAATCGCATGCGCTCCTCCTCTCAGACACGCCGTGCCCCTTCAGCAAGGTGCGTCGCAAACATCTTGACCCGTCTTGGCGCACAAAGAAAGCCAGTGGTGGAAATAGTCGGGCTGAGAGAATCTCTCCTTTTCTGGGGAGAAGCCGAGAGCGGACGGACCTCGGGCCCGTGGTCGTTGTAACGTGGCGCCCATGGCGCGGCGTGGGCTGTATGTGGTTGTCGCACTGGCCGTGGCGGCAGTCGGGATCGCGGTGGCTGGGGTTGCCCTGTTGAAGCGCGAGCCGGCCCAGGCGGGCCCCATCGAAGGCGCGCGCGGGCAGCCTGGGGCAACTCCGAGCGCGCTCGCGTCTCAGCTGCCAGCAGCGGCGCCGTCCGCGGACAAGCCCGCGCGGGTTGCGCCAAAACGCCCCGACGACGAACTGCCGCCCACCTTGGAGCAGCAGCGGGCGCGCCTGTATGCGCAGATGCAGAGCGAGCTGCGCTTGTCGGAAGCCGCGCTGGAGAAGGTGCGCGCCATCATCGAACCGTCCCCGGTGGTCGGTCAGGGTAACCCCAAGATCAGCAAACACAAGATGACGCGCTCCGAGTGCTGGGACATTCGCGAGCGCGCGGGGCTGCATGCCCCAAAGCACCTCGAGGCACTCGCGAAGCAGGAAAAGCAATGCGGCGCGCGCAACATGTCTCCCATCGGCCGTGGCGATCAGGACACCACGGTGTGCATCGATCAGTACGAGTTCCCGAACGTGCCCTGCGAATACCCGGTGGTCTACCCCAGCGCGAAACAGGCGGCAGACCTGTGCGCGGCAGTCGGCAAGCGCCTGTGCGATGCCCACGAGTGGGAAGGCGCTTGCGCCGGCAAGTTGTTGCCGGCGGAAAAAGAGTATCTGTGGGACCGCCCGCGGCGCATCGAGATGGAGTACTTCAAGAACCAAGACCGTGAGATCGTCTGGGCCTACGGTTCAAAGATGGACCAGTCGAAGTGTGCGACCGGCGCTTCGAAGAGCTCGACCTGTGATGGCGGTGGTTGGGAAACCTGTGGCTCGAATACGTTCCCCGCAGGAGCGTTTCCCGAGTGCGTCAGCAGCTTCGGCGTGTACGACCAGCACGGCAACGCCGCCGAGCACATGAACCTGCCCATGAAGCCCGAGGAACTCAGCAGCCGCGGTGGCCTCGGCGAAACCGAGATGAAGGGCAGCTGGTTCATTTTCAAGCGTGAGCCATCGCACAAAGACGACTGCCGCTGGCGCGCTCCCTCCTGGCACGTCGGCCGCGTCGCGAGCGTGACGAGCCACGCCAACTACCACTTGGGTTTTCGCTGCTGCAAAAGCGTCGGAGCGGGGAAGTAGCGACGTCCGCGCCGTCGGCAACTCGAAAACCCAACCCGCTACTGCGGTATCGCAAGGCTTCGCATGCGTTTGCTGAGTTCATCGCGGTAGGCGCGCAGTTCACTGGCCCGCAACGGTTCGAGCATCTCCGGAAGTGGTTCCACCGCGAAGTCCTTCAGTAGCCACGCTAAGATGCCAGGGTCTATTCCCGCATCCTTCTTGAGCGCCAGCTCGAGATCACGCTCAGGAGAAAAACCTGCGCGCTCCAGAAACAGGATGTCGACACGGTGCCCGCGCTTGCTCGCACGAAGTCGAGCACGGAGTCGGACAGCACGCGTCTGTCGAAGCTGCTACGCATTTTCCAGCTTTGGTGGCCAAACTGGTTCGGGCAGGCCGAGCAACCACGCCCAGCGAGCTCGTGCGTGGCCTAGATGTGGGACCACATGAGGCCAGACGGCGCGGATCTCATCAGGTGAAGCGAATAACCACACGTCCCGCGTGTTGGCTTCGCGCAGCAGCGCTCCGAGGTAGTAGCCGCGATTTGCCAGGTCCGCGTCGCGGAGGTGCGACTTCAGTTCGTCTACCGTGCAGGGCAGCCACCACAGAAAGTAGGGCCGTGCTTCGCCGCGCTCCAGCGCAGTCGTAGTCGGTGGCAGGGCGTGCCTGCGCACTGTCATTACACAGAGCAGTCTAGTCGGTATCCTCCGCAGCGCAAAGCCACCGGTTCGCGGCGATCGTGTCGCGCTGGACTGGACCCAGGGGCTGCGTCGTGAGCACGCTGTCGATCGTCGGCGCGCACTCGTAGGCGTCCGCGGGCAGGCCGGTAGCCAGGTTTCAAGGGTGCACAGCGACGTGGCGACTTTCCGTCGCGGGAGGCGTAGGCTAGCGGTGAGCTACCCCGTGACGTTTGACGAAGCTCTCGACGTTTTGGGCATCGACGCGAGCGTCGATGAGAAGGGCGCGCGCCGGGCATACTTCCGAGCCGTCAAGGCGCATCCGCCGGAGCGGGACCCAGCGGGCTTCGAGCGCGTTCGCGAAGCATACGAACTAATCCGATCCGAGCTGCCCTATCGCGGTGCCGCGAATGCGTGGCGCGTAGAGCAGGCCCCCGAGGACAACAGCGATGGGCATCGCATTCCCACCGTGCCGATGGCGCTGGGAGCGTCCGAAGTCGCTCCTAAAAACGAAACTGAACCGTCCACGGGTGACTCCTTCTCAGCTACTGGCGGCAGCGAGGGTGTGACTTCGGAGATTGCCGTGGAGCGGGCGCTCCAGGCGAAACTCGACGGCCTCGAATACGGTTCGGAAGAGGCCATCCGCGCGTGTCGAGACGCCGTGAAAGCGGCGCCAGGCGTCCAGGCACTGCGCTGGGAGTTGATCGACCAGCTGGAATACTCAGAGCGTGCGCAAGAAGTTCCGGCGGAAGTTCTACGCGCCCATCGCGATGGCCTGCCCGGCTTCTTGGACTACTTGCTCTGGAATGCGCCCACGCGCCTGCGCCGAGACGAGCTGGCTCACGCCGCCGCCCAACCGGAAACTCGTGCCGCCGCGGCGTCCGCGTACACAAAGCTCGACCAACCGGTGCGCGCCGCGAAGCTCTTCATACGCGTGTTGGAGGCGAGCGGTGGGGCTGACGCCAGTTTGGACTTTGCGGTGTGCGCGCCCACTCTCCTTGCCCTGCTGGCGCGGGGGAAGTGGAAGACGGCACTCCGGCTTCAGTCGGCACTGAATGCGTCGGCGGAGCGCGCAGCTCTGTTCGAGCGCAGCTTCGAAGGCTCCGGTGACGTGCAGCGCCTGCTGGTAGCCGAGCTCTTCGCGGTGCGAGAGAGCTTGCCCAAGGCCGTGATTCAGGGAATGGCGGAAGCCCTGAGTCATTCGGACCCAGTCGATCACGATCACGATCTCGTGCTCTTCGCGCACTCCGAGCCTGGCGTCGCGCGCAGGGCGCAGCGAGTTCTGAAACGAGCTGCACCCAATCTGTACTCAATCTTCAACGCTTCACTTTCGCCCAAAGCTCATGGGTCGAAGGCGACCTATGATTCGGGATGCCTGAGGCCGATTATCGTTGGCGTCCTGCTGTTGAATCTTGTGCGGATGGCCGGCAAGACGGAGGATCCAGAGCCCGCCAGCCTTCCAGCCGCTCCAACCGTCATGGCCACTCCGGGACCAGCCGGGGCCGCCCGCCAGCTGTCTGCCTCGGGCATCGCTGCCAGGTACGGCGTGGTGGAGGTCGTGCCGCTATTGCTCCGCATAGAAACGGCACTGGCGAAGCAGGAGTGCAGCGTGCCTCAGCGCGATGTGGATTATGCTTTTACCCTCGCGGATGCGGTGGGTGCAGATGCCATGGTCTCGACGGCGATCACGAAGCTCCAAGATGAGTATCGGCGGGCTTGCCCCATGTTGAGCGAGGGCGGCGGACTGTGAGTGGGGCGCACATCGGAATCGATTTGGGGACCACCTATTCGTTGGTCGCGACTCTCGTGGATGACGAGCCCCAGGTGCTGGAAAACGCGGTCGGCGAACTCTTGACCCCCAGCGCCGTCAGTCTGACGGATGATGGCGAGTTGCTCGTGGGGGCCGTGGCCCGCGCGCGTGCGACCACGCATCCAAAGGCGACGGCGCTCGCGTTCAAGAGAGACATGGGCACGGACCGCCTCGTGTCCTTGGGGGACCGTGAAATGCGCCCAGAGGAGCTGTCTGCGTTGGTGCTGGGAGCGTTGAAACGAGATGCCGAGGCGGTTCTGGGCCAGTCGATCGCGGAGGCCGTGGTTACGGTGCCGGCATACTTCGGTGAATTGGGGCGCCGAGCCACTCGGGACGCGTGTGAGCTTGCGGGTTTGCACGTCGAGCGAATTATCAACGAGCCCACCGCGGCGGCGCTGGCCTACGGCCTGCACGAACGGCATCGGGAAATGCGCGCTGTGGTCCTGGACCTGGGCGGCGGGACTTTTGACGTCACCGTGCTGGAGATCATGGAGGGCGTGATTGAGATCCAGGCGTCGGCCGGGGACTCTCGACTTGGAGGCGAGGACTTCGTCGACCGATTGTCCGATCATGTCGTCGCGGAGCTGCGCCAGCGCTATGATATCGACTTGGCGAGCGACCCGCGCGGGCTGGCTCGTGTTCGCGACGCGGTGGAAATGGCGAAGCGGCGCCTGTCCAAGGACGCACGCACGCAAATCGCGTTGCCGCGCCTCGGCGCGTCCGCGCGCGACGTCGAGCTAGAGCTCACCTTGGACCAGGCCGAAGAGCTATGGCAACCGCTGCTTGGGCGCGTGCGTGGCCCTATCCGTCGGGCGCTGGGAGACGCTGGCTTGAAGCCAGAAGACGTTGATGAAGTGCTGCTAGTCGGTGGGGCAACGCGCATGCCCTGCGTTGTGCAGCTCGCCGCGACGCTATTCGGCCGGCTTCCTCTGCGCACGCTGCCGCCGGACTTCGCTGTGGCGCACGGCGCTGCGATTCAGGCCGCGCTGAAACGTGGTGACGCAGCTGTTGCGGACATGGTGGTCACGGACGTTGCACCGTTCACACTGGGCATTGCGGTGGGGGACAAGGTCGGTTCCCATGAAGTCTCGGGCCTCTTCGCACCGATCTTGGACCGAGGGACTGTGTTGCCGGCGAGCCGGGTGCGGACGTTTTCCACCATCAGCAACGGGCAGACGCAGATCAACGTGGAGGTCTACCAAGGAGAGCACTCGATCTGCCGTGAGAATCAGAAGCTCGGCGAGCTGTTGCTCAAGAAGATCCCTGCGAAGCCGGCGGGAGAAGAGTCCGTAGATGTTCGCTTCAGCTACGACATGAATGGGATCCTGGACGTGGATGCCACCATCAAATCGACAGGGCGGACTTCGACGCTAACCATCGATCGCGGCGACGGGCGACTGACCGCGTCGCAGCGAAAGGAAATCAAGAAGCGCTTGCAGACTTTGAAGTTCCACCCGCGCGATGCGTTGCCTAACGCGACGGCCCTGGCACGAGCGGAGGCGCTCTATCTGGAGCTAGTGGGCACAGAACGAGACATTCTCAGCGACGCCATGCGTTCCATGCGCACGGCGCTGGAGTCCCAAGACCCAGTGCTGATCGAGCAAGCCCGAAGTACTCTGCTAGGGCTTGCGCACGATCTTGCGCAGCGGTGAAACTCGACGCTGAAGTCTCGCGGGCACGGCCAACCGAAGGTGAATGCCCGGCGTGTAGCCCATAGTTTCTGCGCTGCGTCGCGCTCCCGCTCGCGTCCAGGCGCGAAGTGCGGAGCGTCGGCGCTGCTCGAAACGCGAAGGCCTTGCCGCCATCGGCGCTGCCGCCGCGAGCTTTGCGCAGGTCGCCGGAAACCCGCTCAGTGGCATGTCCTTCAACGCGCAGTTGCTCCGAGATGTCTGGGTCTGGCACGTCGCGTGCTGTGCGGTCCAAGTGTGATCCTCGAAGTAGAGACGAACTCGAGACCGGGCAAAGATGTCAGCTGATAGAACTTCCAACTCACCAGCCGCAGGTGGGTCGGCTGCGCCAAGGACGGAGCCGGACCGAGACCATACGCAGACGCCGCGTCGATTGGCCGACCACACGCACCCGCTCGTGGAAGCGACGGCATTGAAGCTCACAGCAGAAGAGACGACGGACCGGGGCCGCCTTCAGCGGATTTTCAACTACGTCCGCGACATCAACTTTGCGTTTCCCGTAGAGGGGGACTTCGTCTCGGCGTCGGAGACGATCCGGCTTGGGTACGGCCAGTGCAACACGAAGAGTACGCTGCTTCTCGCCCTCTGCAGAGCCGCAGGGATCCCGGCACGGATCCATTTTTCTCTGATCAACAAGGAGATCCAGCGCGGTCCGTTTCGAGGTTTCTTGTATCGCCTCATTCCCGAGGCCATCTCCCATAGCTGGATCGAGGTCGAGATTGATGGTGAGTGGCGGCAAGTCGACTCGTTCATCAACGACCTTGCCTTTCACCGCGGTGCTGTCGCCGAAATTCGCCGGCGCGGTTGGCAGACCGGATTCTCGGTGACGCGCGTCGGTGGCGAGCCAAGCGCGGAGCTGGACCTGGACGGCAAGCACTTCTCGCAGATGGGCGCGGTGACCGACGACCATGGCGTTTGGAATGACCCCGCCGACTACTACGCCTCGGATCGGTATAAGAATCGCCCAGGTCGCCTCAAGCATTGGCTCTATCGCTGGGCGATACTCGGCGCCAACCGCCGAGTATCCGCGATCCGTCGGAGTGGCGAACAACGAACGTGAGTTCGCTGCGGCCAGAATAGGGTTCTGGGTCGCTAAACAGCGGGCAGCGCGCTGTCGGCACCACGCTGTGTCTCTTCGGCGGCGGCGCGTGTGTCGAGGGCGTGCAGCTCGTATTCGCCCTGGCAGGTCCGACCGACGATTAGCTTAATAGCGCGGGCGCGTGGGTCGATCAGGGCGTGCATGATGGTCATGTTGAGCGCGTCGCCATGGCAGCAGATGGTGTTCATGCCGCCGCTGCCGTTGTCGTGATCTGCAAGTAGCGCGCGAATGTCGTTTTGGGAGTAAGCATGCCCGTCCCGCAAGATTTCCAGATAGCGTCGCTCGCGCTCGATGTTGGTGGCATGGATGTCGTAGCCCGCGCCGATGCCCGTGGTGATCGCGCCTACGGGCACTTCGACGTGCTGCAATTCCGGCAGCAAATACTTGTTGAAGGCGTACAGGATCGCGTCGTCGCTGGGCAGGCGTGGCTTGCGTCGCGTCGCGGAGAGCTCTACTACCGCGCGCGCTCCGGAAGCATCTACGAGCGTGATGAGCCCGCCATTGGTGACGGGTGTGCGCTTGATGAGCTGCACGGCCTCGGCCACATCGTGACAGGCATCGAGACACTCTTGGGCGAGAAGCGTGACGAGGAGCGCCGCCTTGCGGCGGTCGATGTCGGTGGCGAAGGCTTGGTTGACGGTTAGGGCAAGACCATGCTGGTTGACCCCGGCGATCGCCCCGACCATCGCAGGATAGGTGACCGAGAGCGACGCCGCCGCGTCGTCGGGCCGACTGCGTCGGAGCACCAAGAAGCGTTCGAAGGACGGCGGGAAGTCGTGGTTGTAGGCCAACAACGGGGCGCCTGCGGCGGTCCGTTCCGCTGAGAACGCTAGCGCCGTGCAGCCGAGACGAATACTCGGGTTGGCGCTTTCGATCTCGAAGGCGTTGAAGCCGTAGAGCTGCGCTGGCCGCACGCCGAAGCCCTGGGCCAAGCCATCCAGCGCATCTAGGTAACGTCCGCCAGCATGATCGCTCAGCAGCCCGCGGTGCCTCTTCAAGTAGACCGCCCCGCCGACTGCCACTGCGGCTTTCAGTGCCACTTGGTGAACTCCGGCCGGGAGCCAGCTGGGCGCGAGCGGCAGCGCGCGGAGGCCATCGTACATGGGCCCAAGGGCGTCGCGACACGCCTCGCCCTGCTGCCGGCCCATCGCAAAGGGAGAGCCCGAGGTCTCCAGGACTTGGATCATGCTCCGAGAGTAGCTGCTACGGCATCGAGCACAAGCCGCGGCAAGCGCCAGGAGCTAGGTATCCTCTACGGCGTCGACCACAAGCTGCGGCGGGCCTAGGTACTGAGTAGCCGCCGCTTGAGCTGATGGGCCTGCGCCGCTGCGACAATGCCGCGGCAAAGCAGCATGAACACCAGCGCCTTGATCAACAGGCCACTGGTGAGCGCAAGCAGTGACATTGCCGCGCCGGCGACGTGACCCAACACCCAGACCACGAGACCCAACGTGATTGCCGCGGCCGGGGCGCGACGAGCGGCTTTCCACGCTCCGAGCATCACGACGCCGATGCTGCCGTTGACCACCAGGTGCGCGACGCCATGGGCGACGTCCCGGGAGCCGGTGAGGTCGGCGCGGTAGTTGATGCTGAAGAGAAAGGCCCCCACCAACAGATGCAGCAGCCCGACCACCAACAGAATCGTCGCGGCATTGCGCGCATGCTCCTGAAGCTCACGAAATTCGAGATGCGAGGCTTCGAGGCGCGCTTCCAGGGCGTCCCGCAACTCCCGGGACAGCGTGGCGCCGCAGCTGGCGCATTGCCTCTCCCCATAGCGCACGGCGTTTTTGCATTTTGGGCATGGCACGCTGATGCTGCGCAGACTCGCGCCGGCTCCCTCGCTGGGCATGGCCCGGCACTGTGGCGCGTGCTCGGACCCACATGCAAGGCGCGCGATGCGGGGGCCGTGGCGGCCGCCTGCGCTGCCGGCCCGGCAAGGAGCTTGAGCGGGGTGCAACCCGCTCAAGGGGAGGCTTCGCGGAGCAGATCCAGCAACTCGGAAGTGTCGAGTCCAGCGACGCGCTCCGTGCCGTCCAGAAGCGCCGTCGCCAACTCGCGCTTCCGCGCGTGCAGCTCGGTCACGCTTTCTTCGATACTGTGGCGCATCAGCAAGCGGTACACGGTCACCGCGCGCTTTTGTCCGATGCGGTGGGCGCGATCCGTGGCTTGCGCCTCGACCGCCGGGTTCCACCACGGGTCCAGGTGAATGACGTAGTCTGCTGCAGTCAGGTTCAGACCGAAACCACCGGCCTTGAGACTGACCAAGAAGAGCGGTGTGCTGCCGCTCTGGAAAGCGTCCACGCGGCGCTGCCGCTGGGCCTTCGGCACGGATCCGTCCAGGTATTCATAAGGGATGCGCCGCTCGTCCAACTGCTCGCGCACCAAACTCAAGAAGTCTACGAACTGGCTGAATACGAGCGCACGATGTTGGTTTTCCGTCAGCTCTTCCGCAAGCTCCAAGAAAGCGTCGATCTTGGAGGACTCGGGTTCCGCGTCCGGGAAGATCAGACGCGGATGGCAGCAGAAGCGTCTCAGCCGCGTGATCTCCGCGAGGATTTCCAGCTTATTGTCCCGGCGACCCGCTGCCGTGAAGAGTTTTTCGTGTACTTGCTTGCGCAAGACGGCGTAGCGGATCTTCTCTGCTTCGGAGAAGCGTACTTCGTGGACCACCTCGGTCAGAGGGGGCAATTCCGACAGCACGCGCGCTTTGGTGCGCCTCAGGATGTAGGGTTCCAAGCGACGTCGGAGTTCTGCCTGCGCTACCTCGTCTCGGTCGGTTTCGATCGGCCGCAAGAACTGCCTGCGGAAGTGCTTCCACTCGCCGAGCAGGCCGGGATTGAGAAAGTGAAAGATGCTCCAGACGTCCCCCAAATGATTCTCCAAGGGGGTGCCGGTGGCAGCGATGCGCACGTCGGCCTGCAAGCCGTAGGCAGCCTTGGCTCTCAGGGAGGTTGCGTTCTTGATGAACTGCGCTTCGTCCAGGATTGCGGTGTCCCAGTGGATTTGCGCGAGCTGCGCGGCGTCCTGCTGCAAGAGCGCGTAGCTGGCAACCACGACTCCGGGACCTTGCTGCAGGAACTGACCCAATTCCCGTCGGCGCGTCTTTCCGAGGTACTCCATGGCACGCAGTTCCGGTGCGAAGCGTTGGATCTCCTTGACCCAGTTCACACAAACACTGGTCGGCGCCACCACCAACGTCGGCCCGGCGCGCCGCAGCACCAGCGCGATGAGCTGCAGCGTCTTGCCCAGACCCATGTCGTCCGCGAGGCATGCCCCGAGCCCGAGCTCTGCCAGGCGGCTCAGCCATTGGTAGCCCGCTCGCTGGTATGGCCGCAGCTCCGCATGTAGATCCGCGGGCAGCTCGAAGTCTTCGCGCTCCAGTTCGGACACTCTCGCCAGCCATGCGCGCGCGTCTGCGTCGAGTTCAAAGCCGTTGGTCGGCTCCGCGAGTTCGCGCAACGCCGCCAGGGCGCCACGGTGCAGCAACATCCCACTTTCGGTCGCCGGCAGCGGTGCGCCTTGTCGACTTTTGGCTGGGGCGGAGCCGCTGCTGCGGAGGCATGCCAACACCCGACGGACCTTGGCCTCGACCTCCACGTAGTCTCCGTCGGCCAAGCGCACGAAGCGTCCCAAGCCGACGGGCGCCGCTTTGGCGAGCTGCTCCAGGCTCAGGTGGTCCACCTCGCTCAGCTTCACCTCGCCGCGTGCCAAGTACCAACCCTTGATGCAACGCAGCTGCCCGTGCAGGTTGCTCGAACGCGCCGTTCCGCGAAGCCGCAGCGCCGTGCGCTCCGGCCACTCGAATGCGTGCGCGACTCGAGCGTCGCGCAGTTCACTGAGCAAGCCCAGCAGGCCTTCCTCACCGACCACCCAGCTATCGGGAGGGTCCAACGGGCTGCGTGGCGTTTCGCTGACCGGAGGCAAGCTGGCGCAGACGGCGATCAGCGCGTCGACTTGATGACGTTCCCGTGGAAGGTCGCGCTGACAGCGCATCCGCCGTCCTTTCTGGAACAGCTTGATGCGCTGCCGGCCGTCTCCCGCAACAAAGAAACGACCCAAGCGGCCGAAGGGTCGCACACCGAACTGCACCAACCATGCGCCAGAGTGCAAGGCCACGCGCACCACGGGGGTTGCGTCGGCCTCGACTTCTTGCTCCACGCCCAACTCTTCGCTCACGACATCCACGCTGAGCGAGAGCTTGCCCAGTACTTCCAGCAGCTCGGCTTCTTTTGCCTTGGGGATCCGCACGCCGTGGGGCAAGGCATCCATCACGCGCCCCATGTCCTCGCTCACTCGATAGACGCGCAGGCGGTCCGCAGCCTCGACGCTCACGTTGACGCCCGTCACTGCGCCCCGGGGCTCCACCACCACGTGGATGTGCCCCGCGGTCTCTTGGGTTTCGACCCGCGCTCGGCCGCGAAGCACCGACACCGGCAGCATCGACCGTGCGCCGTTGAACACTCGGGGGTGTCCAATCAGTGCCTCGACGGCGTCTTCCGTTGGTTCACGCTCCGCGACATAAAGCTCCCGTGAGCAATCCAGCACCCGGACGTCTTCAGCGGGCAGCCGATCCCGATACTCGAAGAGACTCGCCCAGCTCATGCGACGCCCAGCCGTCCAGGTGCCCATGTCCGAACGGAACTCTTGCAGCGCCGGTCGCACCAACTCGCCATCCGCCATGTCGACGAACCACGCCACGCGATAGACTAGGTCCGTCGTTTGCTGGAGCTGCTCGGACACCTGTCCCAAGCGCTGCAGCGCTTTCTCCCATTCAGGCTTGGCTTGCAGCCCCGTCCACAGCGAAAGCGCGGGCGGCGCCGGCTGCAGCATTTCCCAGTTCCAGCCCTTTTGCTGCAAGGCATTGTCGGCCTGTCCCGCATCGAAGCGCCGCGCAAGGCAGAGCCCTTGCCCCGCGATCCACGTGTAGCCAGCGGCGAGCCAGTCCAGTGCCGCCCCAGTGAGTTGCTCGGCCCATCCGGCGCGGGTCACTTCCTGATCTACATGGAGCTCGACCGCGATCCCGAACAACAGCAGCTCCCAGAAGGACCCAGAGCGTGCCAGGGGGTAGACGTCGACGCGACGCTGCGGGCTTCCCGATTCCGTGAGAAACCCCAGCAACGCCTTGAACGCCTTGGCCGCTGCTTTCTGGTCGGGCCGCCGACCCTTGCTCACCAGCCTCCGCGCAAATTGAAACGACTCTCGGGTGCCGGCTTCCGTGCGCAGCAGAGCCAAGATGGGAGCAAGGGATCCGACGTCCGGCGCGACCTTGCGTCCTTGGAAGAAGCGCTCCCGGAGTGCGGCGACCGACCCCGGGTCGCCTTCGACGAAGGCAGCGCACAGCTCGTACGCCAAACTGTGTTGCGCGGGGAATAGCCCGAGTCGTCGGCGAAGCGCGGCCGCATCGCCGCGAAGCACGGCATGCTCGGCGAAGAGCGCCAGCGCGCGTTGCTGGGTGTCTCCGGGCGGCAGTTCCACGAGCTGCTCTTCGAACCACTTGTCGAGGCCGCCCAAGGGACTCAGCCGCCGCAAGGCGTCGCGCAGCACTCCTTCTGCCACCTCACGAGCTCGGTTGCCCCAGACCTCTGAGAACCAGTCCGCATCGAAGGGCTCACAAATGGTTTCGCGTAGCCAGTCGGCGTCACTGCGGGCCGCGCCGCGCAATCGCGCGGGCTGCGCGCTGCGCAGGTGTCTGAAGCTGGACAGGTCCCCAAGCTGCAGTGCCAACTCCAGGGGAGCCTGTGAACGCACACCGATCAGTCGGTGGCAGCGCGCGACGATCCCTTCCAACTCGCCTTGTGCGCGGAGTTCTCGCAACACGAGCTGACGCCAGCGTGGGGCCACCACCAAGCCGGGCTCAGAACGCCGGCCGGGCGCATAAGGGGCAACGCCACTGCACAAGAGATCCTGCTCGACAGCGGCTCGGGTGAACTCGTCGACTGCGTCTGCACCCGTCGCGAGCTCGCCAATCACGCGTTCGGAAAGGCCGCCTTCCAGGCTCAGAGCACCCAACAGCTGCCATGCGTCGCGCCCCAGCCGACCGCGCAGGGCGCGCACTTTGGTCGAGCTCGGGGCCCTGCTCTCAGCTCGTGGATCCGGCATGCCCGGGATCGGTTGCTTACTTCGGACCGCACTCGGCCGTGGCACCCGCTGCGTCGTTGTTGTCTTCACGGCATTCGTTGAAGGTCTTGTTGGTCGGGTCCTGAGCAATCTTGGCGCTGTAGGTGTCGCTTTGGCCGCCGCTGCCCGTAGGCACGGTAAACACGATCGTCTCGCTCTGACCCGGGCCGAGGGGCTGTGTCGTGGTCACGCTGCCGATCTTGTTGCTACCGTTGTAGACGTCAACGGGCACGCCAGCAGGCAGGCCGGACAGCCCGACGTTGCGCACGGTGACGTGCACGCGGACCGGATCGCTGCATTCCACGCTGACGGTGACGACGGCGTCTGGCGCGTCGAAAAGCCCCTTGTCCTGTACGTTCTGGCGGAAGTTGTTGAGCCAGGGCAGCGTCCAGTTGGCCTGTTGCGCCTTGGGGATCAAGCCGTAGCTGTTCGGCGCCGTGCAGGCGCTATCGCGATCGTCGCAGACGTTGGTCACGGAATAGGCGTGCTGATTCCACAGCGTGCGGGTGCCGACCCAGGAATTCTGCTTGTCGCCCCAGAGCGTGAGCCCGCGGTGTGCGGTCTGCCCCGCCGGCGGCGCCCACGCGGGGCGGTTGTTCGCCGGGTCCGGCGCGTTCCACGGTGCCACGTTGCACTTCCAGCTCGTCGGGTTGGCGCCGTTGGACACCATCACGATCTCCGAGTGTCCGTCGCCGTCGACGTCAGCCACGATCGAAGCCTCTGTAGCGGTAAACGACGTGGTGAGTTCGGCGAGTAGCACCTTGCCCGTAGCACCGTCGTAGACCCACAAGAAACATTCGTCGTTGTAGATGACCTCGGCTTTGCCATCGCCTTCGAAGTCGAAGACGCTGGAACCCGTCACGGACGAAGACAGGTCGTGATTCGGTGCTTCCCATACGCTTACGATCGCGTTGGTCGTGTAGTTGGGCTTCAGCATTGAGTATTTGTTCTGCTGGGCGACGCCGATCTCGGCTTTTCCGTCCCCGTCGAAGTCAGCGACCGTGGGCGGTCCGCCGCTACCCGTTCCGAGCAGCGTGAAGGGGCCTAGCTCGGTGGCGCCGGTGGCCCCTTCCAGGATCCACACGCTTCCGCCTGACACGACCACGACCTCCGGCTTCTTGTCGCCGTCGAAGTCGCCGACGGCGCTCAGGCCGTTGGGAACGGCGGGTCCGAGGGGGCCCGCCGCCGCGCGGGTCCAGAGTGTGCCGCCCGTCTTGCTGTTGTAGGCGGCGTTGCTCGCAACGAGCTCGAGCTTCCCGTCGCCGTCCAGGTCCGCAAAGAACGAGAGCGCCTGCGCGCCGGAGCCGCCGCTGGCGTTGGGCGCGCCATCGAATTGATGCGTGATGCTCGTGCCACTGATGGTCCAAACGGTGGAGCCGTACGCAACTTCGGAATTGCCGTCCCCGTCCATGTCGCCGAGGGAGATGCCGCCGCCCCAACCGAAGGTGCCAGCGGATTGGTGCGGAGTCGCCTTGTCTGAGATCCCGAGCACTTTTCCGTCGCCGCTGACCAGAGCGATCTTGCCTTCGCCGGTCATGGCCACGACCTCCATGCTGCCGTCGCCGTCGATGTCGCCGATCGCGGTACTCAGACCCGCAAAGCCGACGCTGCTGGGCTCCGCCTTGCGCAAGGACCACAGTGTGGTGCCCGTGCGGCCGTCCACAGCGCGCAGCACGCCGGTGCGACAGGTGCTGACGGCGGCGCCGGAGCAGGAACAACACGTGCCCTCGGCATTGCCGGATACAAAGACCACCGCGGGTGAGTCGCCGGTGTTGACCGTGCCGTCGCAGTTGGAGTCGTAGATGCGTCCCACTGTGGGCGTGGCCCAGGTGTCGATGAACGCGGGGAACTCCGTCG
Source organism: uncultured Myxococcales bacterium (assembly GCA_937872925.1). Lineage (GTDB taxonomy): Bacteria > Myxococcota_A > Polyangia > Polyangiales > Polyangiaceae > JACKEA01. Next base: position 90,243 of record CALMUT010000316.1, read on the forward strand.
GCTTGATCTCTTGACCCCATTGCCATTTCTTCGTCGTGGTCAGGTTGCCGGCGGTGGGGAAGTACTCGCATTTCTCGAAGCACGCGCCGCCGTCCGCGGCGGTTCCGCCGTCTCCACAGATCGGCGGCAAGTCCACGCAGCGACCCGCGATGTTCACCGTGGTGGTGCACACTTTCCCGCCGTCGGCGCCGCCGCCGTCGCCAGTGCCCCCATCGGCTTTGTCGCCTAGGCTCGTTTCGCAGTATTTGCCGTCCCCACACTCCGCCGAGTTCTGACACGGCTTGCCGGGCGTCTTGCATTGCTCGAACAGGCACACGTCGCCGGAAGGACAGCATGTACCGTTGCAAGACTGCGCCGCCGTATCGCAACAGATCCCTTTTTCGCATACGCCGGTTTCGCAAGGCAGGTTGGGACCACACTGCTGCGCGCCACCGCCCGTTCCCGAATCCAGGTTGATGCCGCCACCTGTGCTGGCCGCGCTTCCTCCCGCGCCGGACGCAGCGCCGATGCCGCCACCGCCAACGACTTTGTTTTCGTCGCTACCGCCGCAGGCGACGACGACTGCGAAGGGCAGGCTCAAGGATGTGAGGAAGACGAAGCGAAGACGGCGCATTGGGGGGCTCCTGTTGGTTCCAAAGGATATCAAACTCCCCCTTGCGAAGCCCCTCGCGCGAACTGCGTTTCGCTGATCGTCGTCAATTCGGGGAAGAATATTCCGCGCCTGCAGGAAATCGCCCCTAGCGTCTGTGCTCCGACCTCGCCGCGGCTTGGGCAGTGTGCTTCGGCCGACTTGCCGCTAAGCTGCTCCGCCATGGACGCAGTCCTGGACTCCATGGCGCGCACCCGCTGTTCCGCGATCTTGCGCACTGACGACGAGGCCGTGGCTCGCGAAGCCATGAACGCTGCGGTGAGCGGTGGTTTCAGGGTCGTGGAGTTCACCCTGACAACGCCCGGTGCCCTTGCCCTCATCGAGGAGTTCGCTTCGCGCCCGAACTTGCTGGTCGGCGCGGGCACCGTGCTCGAAGCGGAGCAAGCGCGCTCGGCAGTGGCTGCGGGCGCGCGTTTCTTGGTATCCCCGGTGATGGATCCGGAGATCATCCGCCTCAGCTTGGAGCTGGGAGCGGTGGCGGTGCCGGGCACGAGCACTCCGACGGAAATGCTCGCGGCCTGGCGCGCAGGCGCGCAGGTGCTCAAGCTCTTTCCCGCTGCAGAGAAGGGACCGGCCTACGTGCGCGCGTGCTTGGGGCCGATGCCCTTCTTGCGCATCTTCCCGACGTCGGGGGTCAGCGAGGAAAATGCCGTCGAGTTCCTGCGCGCCGGCGCCTTTGGCCTTGGGTTCGTGGGGCCGCTATTCGACCCCGCGGCGTTGCGCGAAAAGAACTACGCTGACATAGAAGCGCGGGCGCGGCGCTTGCTCGCGTTGGTTGGCGCTGCAGCATGACGACTCTTGTGACGGGGGCCACCGGCCTAGTGGGAAACGCCATCGTGCGGTCGTTGATCGCCCGCAAACGAAGCGTGCGCGTCTTGGCCCGCAGCGTGGACAAGGCGAAAAGCGTCGTGCCTGAGGGCGTGGAGGTCGTGGCCGGCGACGTGACGGACCCCGCGAGCTTGCGCCGGGCCTTTGCAGGCGCAGAGGTGGCGTATCACGCAGCGGGCTTGCCGGAGCAATGGCTGCCAGATCCCCGCAGCTTCGATCGCGTGAACGTGGCCGGCACGGAGAACGTGATCGAAGCGGCGCGATCCCTCGGGCTGCGCCGATTGGTTTACACCAGCACCATCGACGTCTTCAAAGCTGGCACCGGCCAAGAGTACGACGAGAGCGAGATCGATCCAGCGCCCAAGGGCACGCACTACGAGCGGAGCAAACAAGAAGCCGATCGCGTCGTGGTGCGTGCGGAGCAGCGCGGTCTCGATGTGGTGTTCCTCCATCCCGCGGCCGTGTATGGGCCGGGGCCGGCAGGCTCGCCCGGCGTGAACGACTTCGCCCACAAGCTGCTCGCAGGTGAAGCGCCAGCGCTCTTGCCCGGCGGCATGCCGGTGGTCTTCAGCGACGATGTGGGCGAGGGCCATGTGCGCGCCGAGGAGCGCGCCGAGAGTGGTGCGCGGTTCATCTTGAGTGAGCGCTATGTCACCCTGCGCGAGTTGGCGCGTTGCGTGCTGGACGCTGCCGGGTCGGACGCGCGTTTGCCCTTTGTGATCCCACTGTGGGCAGCACGCGTCGCGTCGCGGCTCACCGAAGCTTGGGCTCGCCGTAGCGGGCGTGCGCCGCTGGTGCCCGAGGGGCAGCTGACGTTCCTGCAATGGCAAGCGCGGCCCAATGCCGCGCGGGCTCGACGCGAGCTCGCGCTGGAGTTCACGACGCTGGAAGACGGACTGCAGCGACTTTTGACTGCGACTGGGTCCGACTGAAAGCGACGTCGCTGCCGCACAATGCGCAGGGCCGATGACGGACTGGGCCGGCACATCAAAAAAAAAACAGAGCTGACTCGCGGCCCCCTTGCGACTTGTCCTCGGGTGCTGGCCGGTCAATGCTGAGGCATGAAGCGTGTCGGTTGGACACAAGGCGCCCTGTTGGCGCTGGGGATCGGCGTGTTTGCTTGCGGCTCCCGAAGCCCACTGAGTCTGCCGACGGAGTCGGGGTCCGGGGGAACGGGCGCAGTCGCTGGCGCGGGAGGCAGCGGTGGCATCGAGCCCGCCCTGGATCGCTGCGCCTCGGCTACGGCAGGCCCCGCCTCCATGTGGCGCAATTGCTCTTCCCGCGACGGTCGGTCGCGGGTGCCCGTTCCCGTCAACCCTCGGCTGACCTGGGCGCAAGGGGGGGCCGCGAAACTAGGGCGCGGCGCGCTCACCACGGGACCGGAGAGCGACGTCTATGTCGTGAGCGGCAAGTTCAATTCGAGTCAGGGATCGATCCGGCGGTTGGGCGCCGCTGGCGGCGCGGAGCAGTGGGCGTTGGACATCGAAATCACCGACGCGACGGCATGGCCCGTGTTCCGCTCGACTGGCGTCATCGACGTGTTCGCGCGCGACGCTGAATTCAACCCAGCGCTGCTTCAGATCGACGCGCAATCCGGGGCGTTCGCGACTACGAACTTCGGTTTCGATTTCTACAGCGGGCCACCGAATCCCGCAGTCGGCGCTGATGGCAGCTTGTACTTGGTCCACTCGGAAAACGTTGGGACCGTGAGTGAACACACGTTCTTCTCGCGCGTTCGCTCGGACGGCGTCGTGAGTTGGACAACGCCGGATCTCGCCGGCCTCGTTGCGACGAGCACTGACACGAAGCTGCAGTCCCCTTCTACGCTTGCACTCGGCACGGCAGACCGGGTGTTCACAGTCGTGTCCACGATCACCGCTGCGGGCACGGGTGGCATCGTCCTGGCCCTGGATGCGGATAGTGGCGCGCCGTTGTGGCAGTCCGAGTTCCTAGGGCAACACCTCGGCGGCCCCGCCGTCCGCCCCGACGGCAGCATCGCGATCTTGCTCGGTCCACTGGAAGCCGCCAGACTGGTGTTCCTAAACGCGCAGTCCGGAACGCCTACGACACACAAGCTGGATTTCGGCGGCTCCGCGATCCATGTCATCACCCGTTCCGGCGACGCCATCATTGCGACCAACGAGGGCAAAGGCGCAACGGGGCTGGCCGCCGTCGGCGGCGACGGCAAGACTCGGTGGACCCACGCAGTGTCCGTAAGGAGCGCCACGCTTGGATCGAACGACACGCTGTTTGCCGTTGGCTCGACTTTGCTTGGCCTCGATAGCGCGACCGGCGCGACGCGGTGGGAGCTGGCGCCTCCCAATCCAGAGTCGTGCATCTTGGACGGCGCTCTGACCAGCAGCAGCGAGATCGTTGCGGTGCAATGCGACGGAACCGTGTTCGGCGCCGCGGACTGAGTCCTGTGTTTTTGGGGGTTCGCCCCTTTTCGGCGTCCAGTCGCCGCCAAAAGCGCCCTGGGCTTGACAACTTAGGAGTCCTAAGTTAGGTTCTTTTCATGGCTCGCAAGTGTCTGCCGTTCTTCGATCAGCACTCGGAACCCCTAGAGCAGCGCATCGCGACGGGACTGCACAAGCTTGGGCTGGCCATGAAGCAGCAGGCGTGGCTGCGTGCCAATGAAGACGGGCTGTCGCCAACCCAAGCGCAGATCTTGGCGGCGCTTGCCGCGGGTGGAGCGCAGACCGGCACCGAGCTCAGTCGCCAGCTCGGAGTGACGCTGCCGACCGTGAGTGATTCGGTGCGCGTGCTCGTCGAGAAGGCCCTCGTGGCCAAGAAGCCGGACCCGCGTCACCCACGCGCGAGTCTCATTGAACTCACAGCGGCGGGAAAGCGGCAAGCGGCCCGCGCGGAGTCCTGGCCTGAGTTTCTCGCCACGGCGGTGGGGTCGCTGTCGGACGTCGAGCAAACGGCGTTCCACTCCGGGCTCGTGAAAATGATCCGCACACTTCAGGAGAACGGGCAGATCCCGACGCTGAAGATGTGCGTGACCTGCAAGTACTTCCAGCCGAACGTGCACGGAGGCAGCACGCCGCATCACTGCGGCTTTGTCGATGCGCCGATGGCCAATAGCCACCTGCGACTCGAATGCGACGACCACGAGGAAGCGGCGCCCCAAGTGCGGGAAGCCACATGGCAACAGTTCCTACACCCGAGTTGATTCCGCCAAGCGGATAACCCCGCCATCCGATCACTGCCTACGGAACCGCGCACGCATGTTGCGAGCGCGGCGGTGGGCCTCTTTGTCAAAATTGGAGAGTCATATGAGCAGCAGCATCGTCGGATACACCTATGGAACCAGCGAAGTCGGCCCCTCGCCGATCCGCCTGTCGGACTTCGAATTGATGAAGAAGAGCGCGCTCTTCGGCGAGGAGGACGTGCGTTATCTGAAGCTCTCCCACGGCGTGCTTGCGGACCAAGTCGAGGCGATTCTCGATGTTTGGTACGGATTCGTTGGCAGCAACGAGCATCTGGTCGCGTCGTTCTCCGCCAAACACGGTGGCAAGCCCCTGGCCGAGTATTTGGGTGGCGTGCGAAAACGCTTTGGCAAGTGGATCCTGGACACGGCGCGCGCCGAGTACGACCAGGCTTGGCTCGACTACCAACACGAGATCGGCCTGCGCCACCATCGCACCAAGAAAAACGTCACCGACCGCGCCGCATCTACGGACATCGTGCCCTTTCGGGATCTGTTCGCCCTGATCTTTCCCGTAACCTTCACGCTAAAGCCATTCTTGGCGAAGCAGGGGCACTCGCCCGAGGATGTGGACAAGATGCACGCGGCGTGGCTCAAGTCGTGCCTGTTGCAAGTCACGCTATGGAGTCATCCCTACGTGAAGGACGGTGATTTCTGATGGACCCGCAGCCCGCCCCGGACTGGCAAACCACCACTTGGCTCAACACGCCAGAGCCGCTCACCTTGGAGCGGCTCCGAGGGCGGGTGGTATTGCTGCACGCGTTTCAAATGTTGTGTCCCGGGTGTGTTGCCCGCGGTATTCCCCAAGCGCAGCGAGTCGCCGCGGCCTTTGCGGACGCGCCCCTAGTCGTTGTGGGCATGCACACTGTGTTCGAACACCACGAAGCGATGCAACTCGCGTCGCTGCGGGCGTTCCTGCACGAATACCGAGTGACGTTTCCCGTCGGGATTGACGCTCCGGGCTTGGGCGGCAACCCGATGCCCCGCACCATGAGCGCGTACCAAATGCGGGGCACCCCGACGACGATCCTGATCGACGCCGCGGGCCGACTGCGTCGTCAGGTGTTCGGGGTGCACGACGACCTAGTGCTCGGCGCCGAGCTGCAGACGTTGCTCTTGGAAGCGACGCAGCATGCGAGCGCAACGCCGGCGGAGCCTTCCGTTTCCGCGGAGCCTGAAGGCGGCTGCGTCGAGCAGTGCGAAGTCGGCGAAGCCGTTTGATTTGGGGTCGGGGCGCTGCGCGGCGCGGGGCCACTCCTCTCGAGGGGGGCCACGCTGCGCGTGCGCGGGGCTGCGCAGAGTCGCCGGATGGGAAGACAAGTGTCGGAGGCAGAGGCAGTGGCGGTGGCCGTGGCGTGGCAGTGGCTGAGCCGGAGACAGTGGCAGGTGACAGCGGCGGGTGTCAGTGGCCGGGCCAGAGACAGTGGCAGGTGACAGCGGGTGACCGCGGCGGGTGTCAGTGGCGGCGGCGCCCTTGGGCGAACCGATCGAGGGATGGGGACATCGACCTTATTGACATGCAAATAGGGCGATGCCCTTGTTCTTGCATTCGCTTTTGCAACTGATCCAGGCGCAACCGCAGCGGCGCAAGTCAGCGCTGTTGCCTTTGGCGGACTTGGTAGATTTGGCGGACTTGGCGGACTTGTCGCAGTCGTCGCTTTGGCGCTTGCAGCTGGCAAGGCAAAGGTTCAGCTCAGCGTCGGAGACGGGGCAATCCACGCCGCCCGCCTCCCCACTGACTCCGCTCTGGCAGAGCTCTAGGCTGACGAGATCAGTCAGCAATGGAATCACCCCGCTGATCAGGCACTGCGCGTGGGGACTACAACGGTAATCGTGCCGGCGGCCCCGGGCGCGGACCCGACGGCCGACGAGACTGCGCCAGTCTTGACCGAGCAGCGCTTGCACCTCGTCGCCTCGGAGCAGCACGCCGCCCAAGGACGCAAAGCCTTTGCTCGTTCCCAGGGTGCCAATGATTTCGTCGACGCCGGTAGGCGACGAAGCATCGGACTCCGGAGTGGTTTGCAGCAGCGAGGCGTCCGGCGCGGGCGCGACGGTGACGCTGGCGGCAGGCTCGCCGCTTTCGGCGCGCCGCTCCACGGACGTTGGGTTTGAGCTATCGCGGGCTTTCGGGCAGCCAGAAACGCCGAGGAAGGCCAGGGCCAGGCATAGAGCAAAGCGATTGGGCACGCTGCGGCTTCGTAGCAACGCCGGGGCGTTGCGGCAACGCATGCGGGATCTCCCCGGGGTGCAGGACCTTGTCGGGAAAAAGGTCGCGGCGTGTTGCCCTCAGACCCTGTGCGGGAGCGACAGCGCTGGCGGCTTTCGAGCCGCGCCACTAGGCTCGTTCCTTCCCATGACCAACTTCCAATGGGCTTTGCTCGGCGGCTTCGTGCTGCTTGTCGTTTGGATGTTCTTCAAGCGCCGCGGTGACATTGCTCCGGCAGAGGCACACAAGCTCGTGAAGGAAGGCGCTCTCCTGCTCGACGTGCGCACTGCGGCCGAGTACGCGTCCGGACATCTGCCCGGCGCTGTGAATGTGCCGCTTTCCGAGCTCAACTCGAAACTCGAGACGCTCAGCTCGAAGGAGCGAGTCGTGGTGGTGTACTGCCTCTCGGGCACACGCAGCGGCATGGCCGCCCGGGTGCTGCGCAACGCGGGCTTCTCCCAGGTGTCCAACCTTGGCGCGATGACGCGTTGGTGAGCTCTCTCAGAAGCGTCTGGGCCCGCGCCACATAGCGCACGGCGCTGCCCCGGTCCTGCGTTGCTGCAGGCGGATCTGACAAGCGTCAGCTGCGACAACTTGCCTCATGGTGAGGGCCGTTGACGGATTCTAGGTTCCCGGCGCCTGCACGAGCAGGTCGCTTGAAGGAGAAGACTTGTGATGAGAGTTGGACATCGCCAATGCGGTGCCGCGCTGCTTGCGTGCGTGCTGAGCCTGCCTGCCTGTGGTTCGGATCCGGATGACGGAGGCAGCGGCGGGGCGAGCGCCACTGGCGGAACGGCGGGGCGCGGGGGGGGGGCCGGGGGCCGTGGGGGCGGGGGGGGGCGGGGGGGGGGGCGGCGGTGCGAGCGCCACTGGCGGAACGGCGGGCAGCGGCGGCGCGTCTGGCAGCAGTGGCGCGGCAGGTGCCGGGGGAGGGAGCGGGGCTACGGACGCCGGCGCCGACGCAGCGGCCGGCTATTCGGCCAAGATCGTTCCGGACCCTGCGGGGCTTTTTGTAGGCAAGAGCAAACTGCGCCTCGAAGTCACTACCAAAGCCGACGGGCTGCCGGCCACGGGTTTGGCCGCCTCGATTTCGCTGACGCCGATGATGCAGATGACGGCGATGGCCCATGGCGCGCCGGTGCCGCCGGACGCTGTGGTCGAAAGCGGGACCGCGGGCACGTACGACGCGACGCTGTTTTTTCCGATGGCATCCGTGGACAAGGGAGGATCGCCCCTGGGCACCTGGACCCTGAAGGTCGGCGTTGGCCCAGACGAGGTGGCTGCCGGCGAACTGGAAGTGCAGCCACCGACACACGCCGAGACGACCCACGTCACACTGAAAAACGCGGCGGACACCATCCAGTCCATGGGCAGCGCGAAGCCTCGCAACTGGTTCCTGTTCCGCGACACCCTGGCCGCCGCTGCTTCGGGGCATGAACTCACGCTGTTTTTGGCCACGATCCAGGAAGGCGGCATGGTCTGGCCACCGGTCACTGCGGGGCTAAAGCTCACGGATTCGAAAGGGGTCGAGCAGCTGACCGTGCAATCCCTAGCACTTCAGGTTTCGACCGACGGCAGCAGTTGGACGGCGATGAACTGCGATGCCATGGCGCGTTGCACAGCCCAGCTCACGGGCCTGGCCCAGGGCAGTGCCGCTGATGTTCTCGTCAAGCTCGCGGTCAACGGCAAGGACTACACCACGGACGGCAGCGCACCCGACGCGACGAAGAAAAACGGCTTCGCGACCTTCGCGGTGATGGCGCCGTGAATCCCCGCAGCCTCTCGCGTCGCGGCGTGCTGAGCCAACTGCTGCTGTTGCCGCTACTTGGCGTGGCGACGGGATGCGGCAGCGAGGACGCTCCCGAGGAAGGCTTCGCGGAGCAGCCGCTCACCGTCGTGACTAGCGACGCGGGCAAGCTACGTCTGGCGGTGTGGACATCTCCCGGGCAGCCCCCGGATCGGGGCGTATTGAAGCTGCAGCTAGAGGTGACGGACGCCAGCAGCGACGCACCTGTCGACGGGCTGTACTACGACATCGTGCCGGACATGCCGTCGATGGGCCACGGGACGCCAACCGTTCCCAAGACCGAGGCGCAAGGAGGGGGCCTCTACATCGTCTCAGACGTCAACCTGTTCATGGCCGGCCGCTGGCAGCTCCGGATCACGATTACGGGGAGCGTTTCGGACGTCGCGATCGTGCAGATCGATGTGCGTTGAGCGGCGCGTCCTGGTCCTGCTTGCGCTGGCGCTGCTGTTGCGAGCGAGCCCCGCCGCGGCGCAGGCTTGCTGTGCAGGCTCCGGCGCCGTCACGCCCGTGCGCCTCGGACTGCACGATCAGGCGGCGTTTGGGGCGCAGCTCCGCGCTTCCAATGTGTACGGCTCCCACGATGCCGACGGCGAGTACGTGCCGGCCCCCGCCGGCGCCCGCGAGTGGGAGTTCGGCGAAGATCTGTTTGCGGCCGTGCGCGTCTTGGGTCGCGGCCAATTGGGCGCGCTCGTGCCCTGGGTGCAAACCCATCGCCGCGCCGGCGGACGCGAGGAAACCGGCGGTGGTCTGGGCGACCTCAACCTCTCTGCACGCTATGACATCTTGTTGGCGCGGGAGTCGTTGCTGGTGCCAGGCGTCGGGCTGCTGGCCGGCGTAACGCTGCCCACGGGGCGAGCCGTCGAGTCCGCGGAGAAACCCCTGGCCACGGACGCAACGGGTCTCGGCGCGGTGCAGGTCAACGGCGGCGTTGCCGTCGAGCAGGTCTTCGGTCCGTGGCTGGTCGGTTTGAGCGGCCTCGTCGCCTATCGCGCCCCGCGGGAGGTTGGTGGCGTGACCATGGAGCTCGCGCCGCAGTGGTCACTGCTGGGCGCCGGCGCCTATGTCTTCGAAAGTGGCGCGTCGGTGGCGCTGTCGGCGCTGTACGCAGTGGAAGGCGACGCCACGGTTGCTGGCAGGAGCGCACCACAGAGCTCCCGGCGCTGGTTGCGTGGCAGCGTCGCTGCGTCGCTGCCTATCGATGATGCGTGGTCCCTACTGGGTAGCGTGTTTGCGAATCCACCCGTCTCCTCTCTGGGGGTCAATCAGACCACCGCTGTCGGCGCCAGCTTTGGCGCCAAGTGGGCACTATTATGAACCGTCGACTTGCATTGCTTTGGATCACACTGATGCCGCTCGCTCTTGGTTGTGGCCGTCCCGCAGCCACGGCACAGGACGCGCAGCTCGTCTCAAGTCGTGGCGAGAAAAGCGCGTTTTCCGAGTACGTGGGCCGCTCACCGTGGACCGTGTTTGTGTTCGTTTCCCGAGACTGCCCCTGCCTCGATGCGCACGTGCCGCGCCTCGAGCAACTGGTGCGTGACTACGCTTCGCGGGGAGTTCAGTTCGTCGGGGTCGACTCGGAAGTGGACGCCACGCCCGAGTCTGTGGCTCAACAAGCGCGGAAGCTGCCGTTTGCCGTGCTGGTGGACGACGGAGCCATCTTGGCGAACGCCTTTGGCGCCAAGTACGCCACGTACTCAGCTCTGGTGGACCGCGAGGGGCGTGTCGTCTACCGCGGCGGTATTGACACCGACAAGCGCAAGATGCACGACGACGCTACGCCGTACCTGCGCGATGCTATCGACGACGTGCTCGCCGGCGCACCACCCCGTCGAGCGACCGGCAAAGCCCTGGGTTGCACGTTGCGCAAATGGTAGCGAAGCGAGCTGCGCTCGTCGCGGCAGGCCTGATGGCGGTGGCCTGCGGCACGCCGGCGGCGACGCCTGCTTCAGGCGGGCGCCCTTGGGACGCAATGGGGCCGGCCGAGCGCTTGGAGTACATGCAGTCGACGGTGATGCCACGCATGCAAGCGGTATTCGAGGCTTTCGACGAACACCGTTTTGGTGACGTGACTTGCGCCACCTGTCATCGCGGGCGCGCTGCGGCCGATGGTTGGGCCATGCCTGCGCCAGATCTGCTCTTGGAACCAACGACGTGGAATACCGGCGCTGCCGAACCGAATGCGGCACCCTCGACCTTCGACGCATTCATGGCCGAGCGCGTGACCCCCGAGATGGCGCGGCTACTCGGGCGCTCAGCGGGCCCTGGGCAGCGTGGGTTTGCATGCTTCGGTTGCCACACTCCGGAGCGCTAGAGTTGCAAGAGTCCTGTGTAAAGCACGGAGCCACAGCCAAAGGCGGAGCAGTTCATTCGGTTTTCGCTGAACAAAGCGTATAGTCGGAGTGATGCGCTTCGGACTTGCACTGCTCGCCACTACCGGCGTCGCCCTGATCACTTATGCTTGCAGCTCCTCCAGCCGGACCAAAGTTCGGGAAGCAGACGCGGGAAGTGGCGGCACTTCAGGTGCTAGCGGCAGCGGTGGAACCGCGGGGGACGCCAGCAGCAGCGGGGGCACTGGCGGGACGGACGCGGGGGGCAGCGGCGGAACCGGCGCGGGCGGCAGCGCTGGGACGGACGCCGGCAGCGGCGGGACGGACGCCGGCGGCGCGTGCGCGTTCCCGGATGCCGGCGTGCTCGGAACCTGGCCGGACTCGAGTACCGCGTACTGCTCTGACGGCACCAACGAAATCAAATGCACAGACGCAACCGGCCCGTATTTGTTGCAAGACGGTGTCAGCGTTGGAACGACTTCCAACTACAGCTTTCCGGGCGGGCCCGTCGCCGTAGACAGTTTGACGCATCTCACCTGGCGCACGGACACGGGCGGGCAGAAGTCCCAGGCGGACGCTTCGCTCACTTGCGCTGGCCAGAACCCGACCATGCGCCTACCCACACTCACGGAACTCATTTCGATCATCGATTTCGGAAAGATCCACCCCGCGATCGACACCACGGTCTTTGCCGCGCCCACCGGGCAGTTTTGGACGTCTTCGACTTTTCACGGTGGCAAGCACGCCGTCGTCGACTTGGATACGGGTACGGTGACAGAGGTAGATAGTACGCAGGCCCGCCAGTTTCGCTGCGTCAGCGGCAATCCGACGTCAACCAAGATCAAGCTCGATTGCGGCGCTGCGGTCGACACACGCACCGGGCTGATGTGGTGGACTTCGAGCGGGCCCACCAAGTTCAGCTGGACGGGCGCCCTCACTCACTGCGACGGCCTCGTTGCTGCGGGTTTTTCCGATTGGCGACTGCCTACGGCGAAGGAGCTATTTACAATCTTGGAGCCGAACGGGGCGTTTCCGGCGATCGACCAATTGGTCTTTGGCACGACGGAGGCGTTCGGATTCTGGAGCTCTACGGGCGGCAAAGCCTCGGCGACGGGATACGGAATCGACTTCGGTATCGGCATCTTCGGCATCGGATCCCCGACTCTTGCGGGCGCGGTGCTGCACGCCCGCTGCGTGCGCGATTGGAAGCCGTGACTCAACCACAAATCGGCGAGTGACCCGTGCCGGCGCTGATGACGTTGTCGGCGGTGCCCAGTGCTTCTCCGGCTTGGCCCAAGAGCCCGGCCAGGCCGCCCAGTCCAGCCAATGCACCGAATGCACCTCCCGCCGCGCCACTGGCGGCCGCGCAGCCGAAGTCGTTCCAGTTCGTGGGATCATCCGAGGACGTGCCGCCGGCGATGACTACTGTCGCGCCGAGGAGCTTCTTGGCCTTGGTCAGCTCCAGAGAAAGCCACGTACCACCCGCGCCGCTGAGCGCGCCCAGAGCGCCGGCCAAGTTGGCAAGCCGGCCGATCAAGTCAATCATGCCGTTCATCTCGTTTTGGAACGCCTCGGCGTCTTCCCCGCCGCCGGCGCCGCTCTCGAGCACGCCCAAGAGCGCACCCGTCATGAAGTCCACCTGCCAGAACGCGACGGGCTCTGCTGCCGTTGGCACCAAGCGAAACGAATCCGTGTAGCCGCTCATCGCCATGCGCCAACGGTCCTGAACTTCGGGAGACAAGCCCGAGATCACGCTGCCAATGTCGGTAAAGCGTGGCACGAGCGTCAGCGGCACGCCCTTGAGCAGGCTGGCCGTGCTTTTTGCGAACAGGGCTTGTTCTATCAGAGCAAAACGCGCCGTTGCGTTCATGGACTCGGTCAACGCGCCTCGCGAATCGTCGCTGACGGCCGCGTAGGATCCCCAGGGCAGTAGATCCACCCGCCGCACCACGCTCTTTTTGCCCCGCGGCATCGCCGAGTGCAGCACCGCGCGCACGTCTGTGGGAAATACCAGAGAACCCGCTTTGGCGACGACCGGAGCATGAAGGGCAAACGCGCCCAAGGCCGGCATCGCGGGCGCCTGCAGCACAGCGTCGTAGATTGCGGCGAGATCCGATCCGTGCGTGGCGTCCCACAGCGGTTCTAAGCCCAAACGCGCGGTGATGAGATCGTCGATCACCTGGGACGCCGTGGGGGCGCCCGCTTCGATGCGCAGCTCAAAGCTGCCCAAGAAGGCGTCGCTTACTTCCGCGAATTCCGCATCCGTGGTGTCGGCCAACACTTCGCGCCGGCCCGCAAGCACGCGGGTCACGCTGTCGGAACCGTCGCTCAGGGTCAGCAGCAGACCGCCAAAGCGATTGGGTGGCTTGACCTCCGCCGGTATCGGGACGGTGTAGGGCCCGGTGCCCGAGGCCGTGCCGCCGCGGATGGAGAGCTTGACGTTGCGGGTGTTTGGGCCGCCGGCGGGCGCGTCGTAACGCAGCAGGTAAGCGTTCTTTTGGCGCGCCGTGATGAAACCGTCGGCGGCAGTGATCGCCTCGGTCTGAAGGGACACAGAAACAACGATGCCAGCGGTGATGCTCGCCATCTGGTCAAAGGTGTCGGTCGGCGCGGTACCGACGTGCACAAAGACGCTCGGAGGCGCGAGGCTCGCAGCGGCCAATGTTTCGGCGTTCGGAGTATCCGTCGCGTCGCCGTCGCTGATGAAGATAATCGTCGTCGCGCCGAGCTTGGCGGCTTCGCCGAGGGCCTCCCACAGATCCGAACCGAGGGCGTATTGATTGAGCGCTGCCTGTTCGAGCGTGGCGGGGTCGCTCGTCCAAGCGCCGTCGTTTTTGGAGCCCCCGACGGTTTGGATGCGGAAGCTGGAGCCGGAGAACTTGGCGAGTAGCTGCGTGGCAATGGTCTTCACCAAGGCCGCAGCCTGCGCGCCGCTGAATTCCGGCGGCAGGCTGGTGGACTTGTCGAGCACGAACACCACTTGCGGATCCGGCGGCTTGTTCTCCAGCAGGCTGAAGACTTGTTCCACGCCGTCTTCTTCCAGCTTGAACGCGGAAGCGTTCAGACCGTGCACGCTGTTGCCCGCGGCGTCCGTGGCACTGGCGCGCACGTTCACGCGCGGGTAGCCGCTGGCGGATGCTTGCAGACTGATGCTCTTGACGCTGGCCAGCTTCGCTGGATCCGTTGGCGTGGTGTCCAGCACGACGCCGCCCACGCTGTAGCTGCCATCCGCCTGCTTCTGAAGCACATCCCCGCTCCGAGTCACGGCCGATCCGACGAAGGTGAACTGTTCTCGCTGAGCCTGGGTCAGGTCGTTGCCGTCCAGGGTCAACACGGGGATGAAAGTGCGCAGCTGATCCAACTTGCGGCCGACGACCGTGGCCAGATCCTCCGGCGGCGCCATGCCGATGCGCAGGGAACGCCCCGTCAGTTCTTCTAGAGGAAACTCGCCGCTGACGAGGTCCACGGGCGTCTTCGGGTCCGCCGAAGCGACCACAGAAAGCGTCGCGGTGAGTTTGGCTAGTTCTTGTGCAGGCGCGGCAGTGCCGACGCTGGCGGTCGTGCCTGGATCCCCAAAGGCGAGGTCCGGCAAGGCTGGGTTCGCGAGCTTCTTCTCGCTGCCCACAGTCACGCGCACGATGGGAATGCTGATCGGCGGCGAGAAGTCGAACGCCTGCGCTTTTGCGTCCGTGGGCAACTGCGCAAGCAGCGCTTGGGCCAGGGTCGTGGCGGCGGCGTTGTCGGCATCAAGGACGCCTTTCTTCGTGGGCACGTCGATCTTGAGCAGACCAAGCCACTCCGCCACCTTGGCGTCGGGCACCTGCGGGTCGAAAACTCGGCTGACGCTGCGCAGCAGTACCTTCTTGACGAAGTCGTTGACCTTGGGCGTGGAGACAGCCACCACCTCCGCCTCGAATCCAGCGCGCTTGTACAAGTCCGCCAAGAGATCGGCCTTGTCGCGCATCGTGCCCGCGCCGCCTCGCAACGTCCCGCGCAGACCAAAGAGCCGCCCAGTCTCACCGCCGAGAGTGACTTGCGTGGCAGGCAGGGTCACGATGTGATCGCGCACGAACTCGAAGATGGCGGGGGCGTCCTTTTGCGCAACGAGGGCCTCGGCGCGGGCCACCAAGTGATCTGGACTCGTGCGGATCGCCGCGCGGACCTCTTCCCACACTCCGAAGGGAACGCGCGGGCTCGTGCCGCCATCTCCCCCCATGCCTCCGGCGCCGCCGCCGCCGTCCGGTTGCGGCTTGGCGGAAGATCCGTCGTCACTGCCGCAGGCGGCAACGACCAGAGCGGCCAGCATGAAATCACGTCGCGAGAGATCCCAAGGGTGCTTCATCATTCACACTTACTCCCCGCCCGGGCGCGCCCTTCCTGGGTCAGCGCTGGGTGGAAGCATGAGCTTTTGCCTGGATCCCCGCGGATTTCAACGTTGCCGTCGCTTTGATCAAGGAATGCTCAGCTTCGGCTCAGACTTGGGAACGCAAAGGTATCCCTGCGGGGCTGGCCCTACAGGAACATCCCGCCGGAAACCTCGATTCGCTGGCCAGTGATCCAGCCTGCGGCCGGCGTGCAGAGCATCGCGACCACGCCGCCGACGTCCTCGGCCACGCCCATTCTGCCCAGCGCGGTCACACTCGAAATGTATCCGCGCATCGCGGGGTTGTGTTCGAGGGCAGCAGCGTTGAAGTCGGTGTCGAGGGCGCCGGGGGAGATGGCGTTGGCGGTGATGCCCCGCGGGCCGAGCTCGGTGCCCAGGTAAGCCATGTAGCGTTCCAAAGCCGCCTTGAGGCTGCCGTAGACACTCATTCCGGCGAGGGAAAAGCGACTGAGACCGGAACCGATGGCAATGATGCGTCCGCCGTCGTTGAGTCGCGGCAGCAGGGCTTGGGTGAGAAAGACGACGCTCTTGAAGTTGGTGTCGACGACACGGTCGAACTCGGCCTCGGTGATCGCGCCGACGGGCTGGTGCGAGGACACGCCCGCGTTGTTGACGAGGATGTCCAAGCCTTCGGTGCGCCATTCGGTCAGGACCTTGCCGACGCCTTCGACGAGGCTGTCGATCTGATCGGTGCCAGCGAGATCGACTTGCAGCGCACGGGCGCGGCGGTCGGCTTTCTGGATCTGCCGGACGACTTCTTCCGCCGCGTCGGCCTGGGAGCGGTAGGTGAGGATGACGTCGGCGCCGGCTTCGGCGAGGCGCAGGGCGATATCGCGACCGACGCCGCGACTGCCGCCGGTAACGAGGGCGATCTTCTGTTGGAGATGGGTCTCGGAGGCTTTCGTGTTCATGGTTGGCTCCTGTGGGCGGTGGGTTGGAGTGGCCGCCACGCCGGAGAAGCTATTGCATGCCGTCTGCGCACGGTAGAGCTGGCCTTGTCATCCACTACATGCAAAAATCGCATGTAGTGACCCTGGCTCAACCAGATTCCGATGAGCGCGTGTTCCTGCGGATCGTCGAGACCGGCAGCCTCAAGGCGGCCGCGCAGCAGCTCGAAACCGATCCGTCCGTCGTGAGTCGGCGCCTCGCCGCGCTCGAAGCGCGCCTTGGGCAACAGTTGCTCCGGCGCTCCACTCGGGGTTCGACGCCAACCGAGGTCGGCGCTCGGTACTACGAGGGCCTAGCGCAGATCGTCGCGCAACAGGACGCCCTTGAGGCGGATGTGGCCATGGCCGCCGATGAGCCCGAAGGGCACTTGCGGGTGACCGCGCCGCCAGAGTTCGGCGTGCGCTTCGTAGTGCCGGTGCTCGAAGAGCTGGAGTGCCAGCATCCGAGGCTCAGCGTGGAGCTCTCGTTGGGTACGGGATTCTTGGATCTGGCTTCCTCGGACATCGACGTGGCGATTCGCATTGGCACGTTGCCGGACTCTGCGTTGCGGGTTCGACGCCTCGGGCTCGTGCCACGGGTACTCGTCGCATCTCCGGCGTACCTCAAGAACCACGGCACGCCGAAGCTGGCAGCGGATCTTTCGACCCACCGCTTCCTCGGCTACTTGAACCCGGGCGCGAGCCCCACGCTGCGCACGAAGACCTCCGAAGGCCAGAGCCGCGAGGTGCGTGTGCCGCGGCCAGAATTCACAGTCAACAGCATCGCCACCTTGGTGCGTATGGTCGAAGCAGGGCGCGGAGTATTTCTGGGACCACTCTGGGCGTTTGCAGAGTCTCTGCGCAGCGGAAGAGTGCGGTCGCTTCTGGCGGACCATGATTTCGAAGCCTATCCCGCACAAGCGCTGTACCGCAGTCGGCGCTACGTTCCGGCGAAGACCCGGGTGTTCATCGAAGCGATGGCCCAACGGGTCGCCGCGGAGGAGAGCCTAGACGCCGTCGGCTAATGTCCGCGGCGCCTCGGGCGCAGCAGGCGCTCTATTCCGGTTCGGGTTCGTCCCCGCAAGGACCCCACTCGCCGTCCGTGCATGTCTCCACGCCCACGAAGCAGTTGTTGACTTGGCCGTGGGAGGGCAGCGCCCGCTTGCAGCTGCGCTGGCTACCTTCGACGCATTCGGCGAGGACGGTCGTGTCCGGCGTCGCGTCCGGTGTCGCGTCATCGGAGTCGGCAGCCGCATCAGGTGCTTCTGCGACAATGACATCTGCTTCGAGTTCAGCCGCGGGCGAGGGACGCTCAGCCGGGCCGCACGCTGGCAGCCCGAGTAGCAGCAGCACTGAGGCAACCGCGGGTCGCATGCTCGTTTGGAACGGACGGTCCCGCTATTCCTTGAGCGGTGGACCGCTATTCCGCCGGCTGGCAGCTTGCTTCGAGGTTCCAGGCGTGCAGCACCGGCGCACTCAGTAGATCCGTGGAGGGTTTGAGCGCGGACCGCACGCGAACGAAGCGGTTTCCTTGGGGGCGCGACATACTGGCGAAGGTCTGCGCGACCACGGCGGAACCGTTTCGGGTATCTGTGGGGCTCGTTCGTGCGATGGCGGGCGTGCCGCTCAGGGCGCCAGGGCCTGGCGGGTTGGTGAATCGGATGGCGTCTTCAGGTGCCGTGTCCAGCCCGGCCAGGGTCGGCGCTGTTCTCACGTAGAACTCGATGCTCGAATTGCTTGGCGTCGTGGTCGTCCAGGACCAGCTGCCCCAGACGGGTTTGGTGCCGTAAGGACACGCATCGTTTGCGTCGTAGTCTCGAATGAAGTTGCCCGCCGAAAACGTTGGCGGCGGGGGCGGCGGGATCGTCGGCTGGGTTTGAATGGTCGCGGTTTGGGATGACCAACGGAAGTTGTCCATCAGCACCGTCGAATCCCAGACGTTGTCACCCGTATCCCAGATCGAGAAGTGCAGCGTGATCACCTCGCCGGGGTTCACCGGGGCGGTGGTCGTGAGCCAGCCCGTGGCGCCTCCGCACATTCCGTTGGGGGAGTAGCCGTAGTTGTTGCAGTTCCCCGAGAAGCCCGTGCCGTCCAAGAGCGGGTGGGAGGTCTGCGTTGGGTTCGTGGGAATGCTGAAGAAGCCGACGTTGACGCTCACCGGGTTGTTGGAGGCATCGAAGGAGATGTTCTTGTCAGCAAACGGGTTCAATGCGCCGTAGTAGAGCGCGATGTAGGAGTCGTTGTAGGCGGTGCAGATCCATTCCGAGTATTCGGTCGAGAAGAAGTTGAAGTCGTAGGCGAAGGACTTTGCGTTAGTTGGAGCACGGATCTGCAGCTTGTAGCCGCAGGAATCTCGAGCTGCAGAGCCGTTTGGACAGCCGGCGGCGTTCTTCGGAAAGCCTGCGGGCGGGGTGGCGAACGTGCCAGCGTTGTAGCTCGCGAATTGGCCGCTCGGGTTCACGTAACCTGGGTCGTTGGTGTCCCGAGCAGTCCCCGAGGAGAAGACGGCCATGCGCTGACCGGCCTTAGGGAAGTTGCCATTGCCGAACTGGGATGTGATGGCACGCTGCAAAGTGTTGCTGCACGCGGTTGTGCCGTTCGCTTGAACCAGGCTGTCGCTGAGCACGCCCCAGGTCTTGGCGCTGCCGCTGGCACTCGCAGAGCTGAAGCGGCAGATGTCGATGGCTTTGGCGTAGTTGTTGGTTGTATTGGTGGAAAAGGGCAGCCCCACGTCGCAGCCCGTGGGCTCATCGTCGGCGGTGCCGCTGCAATCGTCGTCTAGACCGTTTCCTGGGAAGTCGTAGGCGCCCGGGTTCACAAGCGGATTGCAGTCTTTGCAGTCGCCTTGAGTGAATGAGTAGCCGTCGCCATCGTGATCTGTCGAGTCGGCGTAGCAGAAGACGCATTGCCCTGCCGTGTTGATGGCGCAGGACGACCCCGGGCAGTTCGCCGTAATGGCGTTAACGCACGCACCGGTCCACGCACCTGTGCAACAACTCGGCAAGGCGGCGCAGACAGCGGAGACGCAGCTCGGAGAGATTGCGTCGCAACCGGCGCTCAGTTTGCTGCCGGTTTGGCAGATATGGTGGGCGCAGGTTCCGCTCGTCCCGCCGCTGCAGCTCGACGCGGGCGGAGGCCCGCCCGTGCTGGGTACGGTCAGACCGCCGTCGGTCACCACCACGCCGCCATCGCTACTGCCGAGGCCAGTTGGATCGTCCGGCCAGGTCTTGCAATACGGGTCGCAGGGATTCGCGGCGCAGGTCGTAGGAGCGCCCAGGGACTTGGAGCTCTGTTTGGGGTCGCCACCGGGGAGCAAAGTGACGGAGTTGTTGATGATGCACTCGCCGTAGAGTCCGCCGTCGCAGACGGTCTCGCCGTGGCCACAGGTGATTTGGTTGCCGACCTTGCTTTGCACCTGGCCGCAGGCGGCCCGTTCGCCCTGGGTGGTGCATGGGCAGCCGGGGCGAGGTGGGTTGCAGGCGTAGCATTCGTTGCCACTGTTCGGGTCCGAGTCGTCGCAGTCGGCACCGGCGGCGCAGCCCTCGCCGAAGCCATCCTGGTCCTTGTCGCTGCACGCGGCTGAGCCGCCGTCGAAGTCCGCGAGGCCGGGGAGCCCGTCCTGGCCGCTACAACCCGTGGGCATGGACAGCGCGACGGCGCTGGCGGACGTGAGTGTCCACAGGAAGATCCAGCGAAGGCGGTCGACCATGCGTGTTGGCTGTTGCGCTTTCATGGAGTTCCTCAGAGCGACGCAAAGTCGAAGTCGGTGGATTCCCCTGTGAACACCAGACGCAGGTTCCAGCCGATGCTGCCTCCGTCCGGAGTCTGACCGCCGCTGGAAGACCCGCCGGCAATCGCTCCGAGGGTCGTGGTGCCACCCGGAAGATCCAGGGCGAGTCCGCCCTGCGAGCTCGGGATCACCGCCGTGAGCTGCGCGAGCATCGTGCTGCATTGGTTGCTCGTCACGACGGACAGGTCGATGTTGTTGAGTTCAATGTCCTTGAACCCGGTCTGGTCTTTGATGCGTAGCCAGCCTTGGCCCTGACTGGCGGTGCTCGCGAAGCCGCCAACGGCGATGTTTGCGGGAACGAATATTGGCTTCTTTCCCACAAGAAATCCCGGCGGCTGGCTGCCGACGGGCGCCTCGGTGGCGCTGGCTGCAACGCTCGCGCTGCCGCCCTTCATGGCGAGCACGACAGTAACCGGGTGCTCGGTGTAATCGTAGGTGAGCGGACCCAAGGCGCTGGCGAGCCCCTTCGGAGTCGGGAACACAAAGGACGCGCCGGTGGCCCAGAACGCCATGGATCTGTCGCAGGCAGTGTCAATGGGCGGGACACCGCCGTCATTGCCGCCACTACCTGCCCCAGCATCGAAGGTGCCAACGCCCCCGGTTCCCGCCGAGCCCGCGGCGCCCCCGCCCCCCGCGCTTGCGCCGATCCCCCCACTGGCCGCGTCGGCGCTTCCGCCGCTTCCGCTGCTGCTCAGCCCCGTTCCGCCGCCTGCGGCAGACTGAGGTCTGCCGTCACCATTTCCGCACCCAAGGGCCAGGCCGACGCTGGTCGTTGCCACGGTCGCCAGCAGCACAAAGCGGCCCCCGAGGGTCGCATGATTGGTCATGGACTTCTTCGCCTAAGCAGGACGCGTGCCGGCGCGGGCTGAGTCGGCTTCCCTCGGTAGCGCCGTTCGTGACCGAAAGACCGTCGCGCAGAGGGTTCAGAATCGGACTGCGTGCGATTCATGTTGCTCGGTCGCTGAATGTCGCGGGCTTGGCTGGCCACGGAGGCAGTCATGCTCACTTGGTCGGCTCCTTCATCCAGGCGCACCCTGTTCCGCTGTCTTGCCCTGTCCACCATCGCAGCACTTGGCGTTGGGCTGGCCGCTTGCTCCGGCGATGACACCGGTAAATCGGCTGCTTTCGGAGGTGGAGGCGCAAACACCGGCGGCGCGGGCGCTGCCGGTGGGAACGACGCCGGCGGAACCGGAGGAACTGCTGCCGTTGGCACTGGAGGAACTGCTGCGAGCGCCGCTGGAGGTGCCGGCGCTGGTGGATCCGGGGCCACCAGTGCCACGCATCCGCCCACCTGCCCGAAGAGCGTTCCCTGCACCGAGTCCAAAGCGGAATGCGTCAACGGTTGCGCCATCACCTGTGCCGAATACCAAGGCCAGTTCGGCCTCTTTCTTGAGGAATGCTCAGCCTTCGGAACCTGCAGCGTCCAGCAGACGAGCATCGGCCCGGTGGCGACGTGCACCGGCGACGGCATCGGCACCGCTTGTGATTCAAATTACACCGCGCGTTGTGAAGGCAACGTTGCCTTCAATTGTGATTTCGGCAAGGTCGCGGTCAGCTACTGCGCGGCTGACGCTCAGTGTTGGTCCGACGGCGAACACGCGGGATGCCGCACGGATCCGCTCGCGTGCGGGAAGCTCCGGGATGGCACAACTTGCGGAGGGGGGATCGACTCAGTGCCCTGCTGTCAGGGGTTCGTCTGTGGTGGGTCGAGTTGTTTGCTGCCAGCGGGCAGCGAGTGCGAGAGCATTCTAGACTGCAACTTCGGCTTGGTCTGCCGCACCAAGGCAAACCGTATTCCGAAGAAGGGCGAGAAGGGACTCTGTGAGCTTCCGACGCCCGCCTGTATCCTGCCGGACGCGAGCTCGCCTTCCGACGAGAACGAACGTTGTGGTCGCCTGCCGGGAGTGCCCTGTTGCATCGCTGGAACCAGTTGCGACAAGGCCGAGGATCGCTGCTGTTTCCCGGACGGGATCGTGCCGAAGGTCGGCAACAGCGTGGACTCCTCCCTATGCTGTAACCCCATCGGCACCGACATTGACGACAAATGCCAGTGACCTGATCCGGGCGTCGGACAGCCCCAGAGCGGCGACGCGTTCTTAGGGCCGGGCGCCAATTGCGGTCCATCAGTGGCGCCCGTAGATTCCGTCCATGACCTACGACTTCGCCGTTGTCGGCTCCGGCTTCGGAGGCAGCGTGTCCGCGCTGCGCCTGACGGAGAAGGGCTATCGGGTGCTCTTGTTGGAAAAGGGGCGCCGCTTTTCCGCAAGCCAATTCCCGAAGACCAACTGGGATTTGAAGCGTTGGATGTGGCTGCCGGAGCTGGCGCTGCATGGCATCTTCAAGATGTCGTTCTTCCCTCACATCACCGTCGTGCACGGGGTTGGCTACGGGGGGGGGTCGTTGGTGTATGCCAACACGCTTCCCGTGCCGAAGTCGGACTTCTTCCAAGCCGACTCCTGGGGGCACTTGGCGGACTGGGAAGCGGAGCTGCAGCCCCACTACGCAACTGCAAAGCGCATGCTGGGTGCGACGCGCAATCCGACCTTCACGCGCATCGACGAGGTGTTCCGTGAGGTGGCGAAAGACATCGGTCGCAGTGAGCACTTTCATCCCACGGACGTTGCCGTCTACTTTGGAGAACCGGGCAAGACGGTGCCAGATCCGTTCTTCGGTGGGGAAGGGCCGGACCGCACGGGCTGCATCCAGTGCGGCGCATGCATGACGGGCTGCCGCCACGGCGCGAAGAACACCCTGGATCGCAACTACCTGTACCTGGCCGAGCGTCGTGGGCTGGACGTACATACCGAGACCGAAGTCACGCGCGTTGCACCCATCGAAGGCGGCGAGACGGGCTCACAGGGTTACCGCATCGAGACGCAGCAAGGGTTGAAGCCCGGCAAGCGTCGCGCCGAGACCTACACAGCCAAGCAGGTGATCTTCGCCGGTGGCGTGATGGGCACCGTCGATCTCCTGCTGAGGCTCAAAGCCGATCCCAAGGCATTGCCTCGCCTCTCGGAGCGGCTGGGGGACCATGTGCGAACGAACTCTGAGTCGCTCATCGCCGTCGTCTCCAACAACCGCGACCTCGACTTGTCCAAGGGTGTGTCGATCAGCTCGATCATCCACACGGACGATCACTCCCATATCGAGCCCTGCCGCTACGGCGAGGGCTCGGGCTTTTTCCGCACCTTGCTCGGGCCTCACGTTGCCGGCGACGCGCTGCCCGAACGGCTGATGAACGTGATCGGCGTGCTCGCTAAGAAGCCGCTGGCCTTCTTGCGCGCCGCCACGGTGCCGGACTTGGCGAAGCACAGCATCATCTTGCTCTACATGCGTACCCTCGAAGGTTACATTCGGCTCAAGCGCGGGCGCTCGCTCACCACGGGCTTTGCCACCGGCATGACGACCGAGCTTGGCGAGGGACCCGCTCCGACCGCGTCCATTCCCGAGGCAACGGCCCTGGCTGAGCGCGTCGCCGAGAAGATTGACGGGTTTCCCACGACGCTCTTCACAGAGACGGTGCTTGGGATCCCCACCACCGCACACATCTTGGGCGGCTGCTGCATGGGAGACTCCGCCGCCACGGGCGTGATCGACGCCGACCATCGCGTCTTCGGCTATCCCGGGCTGTATGTGATCGACGGTTCCGCCATTTCCGCAAACCCCGGTGTGAATCCCTCCCTGACCATCACCGCCCTGGCCGAGCGCGCGATGAGCAAAATCCCGGCGAAGCCCTGAAGAGACGCGCGACGGGGTCAATGGAACGTTCCTGCCGGATGGATCTCGCCGTCGTGACGGGGGTCGGGTGGGTTGGATTGCGACTCCGAACAGACGCGGCTCAGAGGGAGTACGCGCCACCGAAGTAGATGTCGCCGGCGTTTTGGGCGTAAGGGTAGAGCGATAGCGTCTCGGGGGAATTGAAGCCGAGGCGAATGCTGAAGAAGTCTGAGCCAGTGCTGCTTGCCGCCATGGACGCCTCGACGGAGGCTCGCAGGCGGTAGCCGCCCTCGATGCCGTAGTACCAGACCGACGGGACTTGCACGACGCCGACCACGGCGCGGAGGCCGGTGAAGCCCGAGGCGTCTTCCCCGCGTTCAATCTTGGCCATTGCAATATCCGACGGCAGCGGGTTTCCCAGGCGGACCCCAATGGATGCCTCTTGCACGAACAGCGACGGCTCCGTGGCCACCGCCGCCGAGAAGTCGATCAGCTTGAGCAACCCGTACTCGTCAAGATGAAACGTGGTGAGTCCCGTCTCGGCCAAGGTCGGCGCTGTCTCGTCGAAAGAGACGGCGCCTCGGGGCACCGAGGCGTATTGCAGCCGGCGCAAGTAGAGCGAAGTCGTGCCTAGGTCCTTGGCAGCACCGGTGAGCCAATCCAAGGTGGTAAAGCCGAGGCGCGCGTAGGGAATGCGGTCGATGAAGCGGCTCCCCGTCGCCGCGGCCTGTTGCTCCACTTCCTCTGTAACGGCCTGGTAGACGGCGCTGACGAAGGCCGTGGCGGGCGTCAGATTCAAGTTGCCGTAGAGTCCGTTCGACGCAGCGTAGGCCAGACTGCCCGAGACATAGGGCGTGACGAACTGCGCGCCGACCATGGCGTCGAAGGTCACTGACAGCGAGCCGTCGTCTCGGGCGAAGCGGCGCTGGTAGAACGCAATCGGCGAGCCCTGCGCCATGGCAATACCGTAGAACGCGCTACCGACGCGCTCGTTGCCTGGGCCGCCAACGGTGTGGGCGGCGCCAGTGCCCACCGCGTACAGCGAGAATCCTTCGAAGCGCCAGCCAAAGCCAAATCCACCACCAGAGAGATCGACCTTTCCCATCTCGACGCCATTCTCACCGCAGATGGGGGTGCGCAACGCGCCCGGCGTGGCCCCCATCTCGTAGCGCAAGGTGGGGCCTTCGTTGACCGCGAGGATCGGCAGCAGTTGCCGCTCAGCCATCTTGGCGGCGCCGTAGATTTGTGCGTTTCGATCGATGGCGCCGCTTAGCAGGCCCGCGCCGACGGTGCCCGGCACCGGCCCGGCGTTGTCCGCGGGGCACACTTGCGCCAGCGCTGGCGCGCCAAGCGTCGTGACCAGGCCAAAGCCGACCGCGCACCCGAGCCACTTCGAGATCATGGTTTCACCAACATGCTGCCGCAGCTCGGCGCCAGGGCGACCCAGCTCAGGGCGTCATCGGGAGTCGCGTTGTCAGTGCACAGCAGTGCCGCCAGCTCACTCTTGCAAGCGTCCACAACGGTGCTCGTCGCCGCGGCGCAACCTGTTTGCGCGAGGGTCAGCTGCACTTTGACGCTGAGCGCCGCAATATCTGGGGCGCTCGTGCCACACACCGCCATTTTCGGGGCGACGGCCTGAGTCAAGTCGGCGCAGGCGGCAAGATCCGACTGGGAGGGCGCAAAACCGCCAAATACCTCATGACACACCGGTGTTTCGCTGAGCCAGCGATTGAGATCGTCTCGCCACACGTCGACTTGTTCACAAGACACGGCGTTCAACTGCGCGGCGCATTTGTAGAGCTCGGGATCTGCGGAATCGCCGATGCACGTGTACTCTTCGTTGAAGCGTTCGTAGGCCGCGTTCGCGAAATCGCCATCTTGCGTGCACGCCTGCAGCCGAGCAGCGATCGAGTATCCAGCTTGACGACAGTGCTCGTGGGGCTCCACGTCATAGGTTCCGGTGCACGCGCCCATCGCGAGGGCCGTGCACCACAGCAGCCAAGGAAGCCGACCGCGTTTCAAAATTGCCTCCGGCGGCGCATGAACGCCAGCGCCACGCCACCGAGCAGTCCAGCCCAGGCCGAATACGGTGCGCCCGGCGAGCCCGGCGCTTGACACAAACAACCCAGCGGAGTGCCCGCAGCGAAGGCCCCGCCCTGGGCAGCGCTGTTGCCCGCAACGCATACACCGTCGTTGCCGCAGACTTCGCCCGCCGCACAGGCTTGGCTCACTCGGCAGTCTACCGGGTCCCGGGCGCAGCGCCCATGGAAGCAGCCGTATTCGCAAGGTGTCTCGAGAGAGCTCAGGGTGTCGATTTCGGACTTGCCGTCGCTGCTGCAGCGGGTGCCGCAGTCGTAAAGGCTCGCGCAACAGGGCCCGCCGAGACACACGCCGCTGCTGCAGCCGGTCCCTTGGCTGCACTCGTTGTTGGCGCAGACGTTACGCTTCCCGCTGCAACCCTCGGGGCACTCTTCGGATTGCTCTGTCCCGCGCGGCGCGCCTTCGCAGCTTCCGTCCTGGGACGAGCCCGCGGCGACGCTGCACACTTCGCAGGTTCCCTTGCATTCGGCGTCGCAGCACACGCCATCCGTGCAGGCTGCGCTCTCGCATTCGCTGGCGTCGCTGCAGCTGGACCCGATGGACTTCAGACACACGCCACCCGAACACGTTCCAGACGCGCAGCTGTCCGGATCGGGGCCGTCCACAGCCGCGCACGTGCCCGGCGATCCGGCCGTGCCGCAACTCTCGCACGTGCCGCAGCCGGCGGTATCACAGCAGGCGCCGTCGACGCAGAAACCCGTCGCGCAATCCGACGGCTGAGTACAGCCGACGCTGATCGGCGCGTACTCCCAAGTGTCGTTCAAGTGGCCGCTTGAAGCTTCGGGTTCGACGGCCAGAGGATTGCCCCCGAAGAGCAGCATCACACCGCGTGAGGCGTCGAAGGCCATCGCGGCATGGGCGCGGGCCGGCGGCGCGGGCGTCTTGTCGTTCAGCCAGAAGCTCGATCCGTCCAGCTCGTAGCTGTCCGCCGCTACGCCGGTGGCCGTGCGTCCCGCGTACACTACCGTCACGAGTCGGCTCGAGTCGTAGGCCATACTGTGGCCGAAGCGCGCGGACGGCAGGCTGCCCGTCGCGCTCAGGGTGCTCCAGGTCGAACCGGTGCGCGCCGACAGATCCCCCAAAGGCGCGCAGCTCTGTCCGCGCCCACACCCGCGGCCGCCAAATACGACCGTCCTATCCAAAGTCAGATCATGCGCCATGCCGCTATCGCGGCGAGCGCTGGGTTCGCCACCCGCGGCGGATTGCCATGAGCTGCCACCCAGCCACGGATCCGTCAGCACGGTGCCCGCGTTTTGGCCGAAGGCGACAAACATCTTGGCGGCGGAGTCGACGTAGGCCGCCGTGTGTCCTTCGCGGTTGCCGGGCAGCGAGCCAATCGCAACCGTTGACCACTGCTGCCCACCCGTCAGCCAGTCCTCGGTCGCGAGGGCGCTTGTTCCGTCAAAGCCTCCGTACAAACGCGCCACGCCGAGCGTCGGATCGTGCACCAACGTTGCGTACGCCCGCGGCGCCGGCTTCGGGCCGGTGGTTGTCACCGCTTGCCACTGACCGTTCTTGAACTCCCAGAGGTCGTCGCGCAGACACGACGGCAAGCTGGCACACCCAACACCCCCAAAGAGCAGCATGCTCTGGCTAGCCGGCGAATAGATCATGCTGGCCGCGCTTCGCGCGCTGGGGCTGCTGGTGGGCGACAGCTGCTTCCAGTGCGACACTGTTGCCAGCACCGGTTCAACGACAACGGGATGCGGTAGTGCGGCGTGCTCGAAACTGAACGTGAAGCTGCGCTCCGCCGGGTCCCAATGCAGGTGCACGCGATGTCGCATTCCGCGAGCGTCCCGCGCGAATGGCGCCGGCATGCGCAGCACTCCGCGCCCGTCCGCGGTTTCAAAGACGAAGCTGCCGTCGGGCTGCGCCGCCGGACCACGTAGCTCCGAGCCCAGCTCCAGCTCCCAGCGGAATCGAGCCGGCGCGTCCGCGGACTTGAGTACCCGAATCTGCCGCGCTTCCGCGGGCGTTACCCACCACAGGCTGTCGGGATTTGGGTAAGCATTGCGGTAGCTTACGCCACCGTCTCGGAACTCCGCGCCGACCGCGGCGGCACCCGTTTCGGTTACGCGCAGTTGCATGCGCTGCAGGCCCGCGGGCAGCACGTCCCAGGGCTGGCTGGCCCGCTCACCGAGGCGCAGGGTCAGCCAACGCCCCTTCGCAGGGTTGCTGGTCCAGTTTGCGCCTTGCCGCACGAGACCGCCGTTTGCGCGCGCCGCGAGGCTGTGGAGTCGCGCGTCCAAGTCCACCACGCCCTGCCCGCTCGCTGCCTGAGTGGCGGGTGGATCCCTCGGTTCCGCGTCGGGCGCCTCGCCTGAGCACGCCGCAACCGCGGCAACGACCGCTAGAGCACTCCCAAGAACAAACCGTGAGATCAAGGTGTGATCCCAAGCCATATCCCGAAGTTCCGCTGAGCCGCAAGGGCGAATCGCGCGCTACTATGACGGAACGCAGTCATTTGCGTGGTCCGCGTGGGGGCCAACTTGGCCGGAACGTTGACGCATGTCGGAAGGGATGCGTTGATCCGTGCATGTCGAAGTCTTTCGTTGGGATCGCGCTCTCGCTGTGCGCAGCCTGTGGCCCCAGTTCCGAGGCCAACGCGCCCCCTTCGCCCACGCCCGCTTCGCCCACGCCAGTCGCGGCTGCGCCTGGCGATACTTCGGAGCTAGTGAACGAAGCGCCCGGCGACGCTATGCCCACCGCGACAGCATCAACCGCCAAAGGAGTGATTGACGCTTACTTCGCCGCCGTCGAAGCGGGCGACCGGGAAGCTGCTCACGCGCTCTTGACCCCCGAAGCACGCGAGGAGGCCAAGACCTCCAGAAAGTCGTTCACCTATGCGTTCTTCGAAATGGGTTTCAAGGTGAAGACCCGGCGGCTGCGGGGCGAGATTGAAGAGCAGGGCGACAAAGCCAGCGCCTACTTCAAAGCGGTGCTCCTTGATGAAAAGGGCAAAGACGACAACGAAGGTATGCGCTTCGTTCTCGTGCGCGAGGATGGCAAATGGTTGATCGCGGAGATCAACTAGCGGAGCGCGCTCCGCGACTATCCGTGACCACGACGAGTCTGCCCAAGTGAAGTTGGTTACCGATCCACTGAAGCTGCCGCGTTCGTCCTTGGACGGACCCGCGCGGGAAGCGGTCGATCGGGTGACAGCGGCCCGGCACTTCGGCCCGGGCGAGCTGGTCCTCGACGGTCTGACGTTCGTGCCCGACGGGCTGGACGCCCGCAAAGGCGGCGCGTTCGCGCTGCTCGGCGGACTCACCGCCCTCTTCGGCGTGGTGTTCGCCGGCATTGTCGTTGACGGCAAGCAGGATGAGCCTTGGATGCGCTGGGCCGCGCCGGCGCTGATCGCTATCGGTGGGTGGACGTGGTGGCGTGGCCACAAGGACAAGCAGTTGGCTCTGCAGACGCCACGCGTGACGGGTGCGTACTTGCTGCCGGATCTGCTGTTGCACGTCCAAGATGTGGGCTGCCGGACCTACCCGAAGTCGGTGATCCTCGGCTTCGAGTACCGCGCGACGAGCGAAGGTAGCCACCACAAGCTGTTCGTGCGCTATCGACACGCCGGCGAAGAACGCGAAGACGTGTTGTTCTACCTGGACGCCACCGAACGGCTCAACGCGTGGTTGCATGGTGGCGCCTGAGCCGTCAGGAGTGCGAATGCGCTGCTGACTCCGGCGACCCGGCGGGTAACCGGGGTAACCGGGGTAACCCAACGGAAAATCGCTTAGCATGCAAGCATGCATATCGATTTTTCTTGAGCGCTTGCCCGCCGCAGCCGCAGCGCGGTTCATAAAACGGGCCGCCACACCCCACCAATCAGAACGCCTAATGAGACTTCCGACCGCCGTGCTCTTGGTCCTCGCCGCCTCCTTGCCGGGTTGCTCTGAGGAGGGATCCGCTCCAGGGCCGGGTGCGAACGGCGGACCGTGCGTCTCGGGGGACTTGTGCAATCACGGGTTGCAGTGCGTCGGCGGCACGTGCGCGCCTGGCCCCTGGGGCGTTCAGGGGATCGGGGCGGCGGATGCTGGGGGCGCGTCGGGAGCGGCCGGCGGTGCGGCGGCGCAGAGTGGAGCGGGAGGCGCCAGTAGCGGCGGCGGGGCCGGCGCGCCCGGGGGTGGCGGGGCCGGGGCGGTGCCTTCAGGCGGAACGGGCGGCGTGTCCAGTGGAGGCACATCCGGGGGCGGCGCGGCCGGTAGCGGCGGCGCGTCCACCGGTGGCAGTGGCGGCGCGTCCACCGGGGGTAGCGCCGGCAGCGGCGGAGTCACGGGCACGGGCGGCGGAGGCAGCTGCGTCGGGATCCCTGCCGTCAACAGCTCCTGCAACGTTGCGTTCTGTTATTGCTCGTCGACCGATAACTGCTTTCCAAAAGCGCTGGCACAGCTTTGTTGTGCCGTGGCTCCGAGTTGCAAATGACGGCCCGCGGGACTCATATCGCTCTCAGCGCTGCAGCGGCTCTTGGCGTGCTGTTGATCACAGCCGCACCAGGTTGTTCGAGCGGCGAAGTTGGTGGCAACGACCCAAATTGCGACGCCACGCTCGCGTCTATTCGCAGCAGTATCTTCGTTCAGAGTTGTGGCAGCCCGCTCTGTCACGGTGGGGATGAGCCGGCCGGGCAGCTCAACCTGGTTGACGGTGACATCGATGCACGGCTCGCTGGCGTCAGTGCAGGGACCTGCGACGGCTGGCAACTCGTAGTTCCGGGCAAGCCCGAGGAGTCTCTGCTTTGGCTCAAGTTATATTCAGACTCGCCGCCCTGCGGTGATCCAATGCCCCTGGGCACCTTTCTGCCAGCCACGCAGCTTTCATGCGTGCGGGATTGGATCTTGAACCATCCGCCGCTGCAAGGATGTGAGAACTGCGGCGGAGCTGACTGCGTCGATCTGAAGGCGGACCCACTGAACTGCGGCTCTTGTGGCGTGGCCTGCCCAGCGGGTTCGGCCTGCACCGATGGAGCCTGCGAGTGCGCGGGCTCCCTGACTTTCTGCGCCCCGGCCTGTGTCGATACGCAGTCGGCTACTGATCATTGTGGCAAATGTGACAGCCCATGTGGCACGGGCGCGCTGTGCAACGTCGGGCAATGCGTTTGTGGGGCCGGACTCGAGGCTTGCGCCGGGAGCTGCAGTGACACCGGCGCCGACCCCGACAATTGCGGTGGCTGCGGCACCAAGTGCGCTGGCGCGGAGGTCTGCTTCCAAGGGGGATGCGCCGCAGGCTGCGGCACCCTCGCCCAATGTGGTCAAAGCTGTGTGGACACGAATGTCAGTCCGTTTCACTGCGGTGCGTGCGGTTCGGCCTGCCCTGCGGGCGCGTCGTGCGTGGGCGGCAAGTGCGCGTGCCCTGGCGGAACCGCGGATTGCGGCGGCACCTGTATCAGCACGTCTGCGGATCCCACCAATTGTGGGGCGTGTGGCAACACCTGCCCCGCGGGTCAGATTTGCAGCGCTGGTGCGTGTGTATGCCCCGCGAACGGCACATACTGTTCAGGAAAATGCGTCGACACCGGATCGGATCTGCTCCATTGCGGGGGCTGTGGCAATGCCTGCGGCGGGGGGCAGACATGCAACCAGGGCGTGTGTACTTGCGGTACCACGACGGCAACCTTCGCCAAGGACGTGCAACCCATTTTCGACGCGAGTTGTGCGTCGAAGGGCTGCCACAGCGGCGTCAAGCCAGCAGCGAGTTTGACCCTGACCCAGGGGGCATCTCACGCCGCCCTGGTGGGCGTGAAGACGAACCAATGCGGTGGCGGGCGCACGCGTGTCATTCCCGGTGATCCTGCCCAGAGCTACCTGATGCAGAAGCTGCTGGGCGTGGATCTCTGCACCGGCACACAGATGCCTAAAGCCGGCCAGAGCATCCCTGCCTCGCAGATTGACGCCATCGGTGCGTGGATCTGCGCGGGGGCGGCGAACAACTAGCGGGCTCACGCAGCCTGTCGACGAAGCCCAAGAAGTTCGGCCTCCTGGAGTACCGCGCCAAGGGGAGGCAGCGTCGTCCTCGCTCTGAAGTCGGGCCGATGAATCCAAGATGCAAACTCATGCCGCGAAATACTGACTGCTGCTACCAGTGGGGGTAGCCCAGTGGAAAATCACTAAGCATACATATTACTTTTCCTGGGAGCGTTTGCCCGCCGCATCCGCAATCGCAAGGCGCGCCGGAACTCGCGACGCCCTCGCTCAGACCCGCAACCCCACCAGAGCGCGCTCTTGAGGCACGCCAACCGGGCGCACCAAAGCACGCGACGCCCTGGCTCAGAACGACACGCCGATCATGCCGCGGAATCCGCCACCGCGGGCGGCGAAGGTGCCGAGGTCGACGTCGGCGGTGCGTTGCGGCGCGCCGCCGTCGTCTTCTTCGGCGGCGAACTTCAAGTCCAGGTCCGTGGTCCAGCCGTAGCCCCCTTCGGCGGCGACCCAGATGCGCAGCTCGCCCTTTTGGCCCGAGGCGTCGAGTAGCTCGTAGGCGATGCCAGCGAAGCCGTCGATGGCGAGCAGCCAGTCGTTTGCATAAAGAGTGGTGCCCGTGGACGACTCTTCGAGGCGTGCGGCAGCGCGCAGCGGACCGGCGCCGGCGCGCGCATACAGGTACAGCTCCGGTAGCAGGTGGAAACGCGCTTCCGGGCTCAGCGTCACGCGATGCAGCGCCAGTCGCGTGGCCTCGCCGCGGGCGTCGCCGTCTTGGGTGCTGCCATCGTAATAGAGCATGCCCGCGATGCTGATCTGGCCCGCGGTGTAGACGGTGCGACCGAAGCCGATGGATCCTTGGCCCATGAAGTCCGAATCGTCGAAGGGGTCGTAGCCAGCGTTGGGTACGAAGGCGCCGCGCATGCCGACGAAGGCTTGCCAACCTGGGTACATGGACTTCTCGCGCGGTGGTCCTGGTGGCTCGGATTGGACCGGTTGGTCTGCTTGCGGTGCAGCGGTGGGATAGGTCGGCGCGCCGAAGCCCATCTGGACGGCGGGTCCCATGCTGGGTGCGGGCTGCCCGGGTTGCACTTGCGGAGCCGGCGCGGGGGCAACGGGTGGTGCTTCGGTCTCGCCTGCGTCGCCGGCGGCTCCATCGCCGGCTTCGTCTGCGTCTGCGTCGGCTGCAGCGGCTGGAGGCGCGGCAGCTGCGGGCGCCGTGGGCTTGGAGGGGGCGGCGGCCTTGGGCGCCGCGGGTTTGGCTGGAGCTTTCGCCGGTGCGGCTTCCGGCGCTTTGGCTTGCGCGAAGGCGCTGGTGCTCACGAGAAGCGACGCGGTGAGTAGGAATGTCGTGCGCATGATCAGAGACCTCCGAAGATCAGGCCGGGGAAAAAGCGACTCTTGGCGGTGTCCGGATCCAGGGCGTCGAGCACCGTGGCGCCGAGGGCCGTGGTGCTGCCGCGATCGACGACGTGCAGCGCAATCACTGCGCGTCCGGCATCACGGCGAGCGACGTCGTAGACGGCGGTCACGTCGCGTTCCACCACGATGCTGGTGGGGTGCAGATCCGAAAGGGTGATGCTGGCGAACTCCGGGGTGCCAGGTTTCAGCGCCCAGGCACGCTCGCCATCGGGGGCGACGGAAAGCTGGAAGCCGCTGGCGTTGGTCAGCATCGGGAAGCTCTGGCGCTTGTCCAAGTCGAGCACGTAGAACTCCGGGGCTGACGCGCTCTCTAGGATCTTCAAGTGAGCGCGGGTTGCACCGGGCACGCTCTTGACGTTGGCGACGCTGATGCCGATCTCGTACGGGTCGACGCTGCGGAACGGCGTGCCGCTGGTTTGGCCCAAGGACCAAAACGCCACGCCGGTGGCGGAATTGCTCCAGAGTAGTGCTACGTCGCTCTGGATCGGCTTGTTGGTGACGGAGTCGGTGACTCGCGCCATCTTGCTGTAGGGCTTCTTGAAGGCGACGGTCTCGGCGACGGTGGTCTGCGGATCCACCAGGGTGGCAAGCTGCCGGCTGGGGACCAACGTGGCCAAACGCAGTCCGCCGTCGGTCTGTACGAAGGCTAGATCCGTGGGTACACCACCGACGTCGGCGACATTGACTGTGGGCTTGAAGGGTTTGTTCGGTTCGTCCGCGGGGGGAGCGGCGAGCTCGACGATCATCACGTTGCTGTCGCCTTCAAGGCGGATGGCAATACGCGCGTCACTCGGATCGTCGGGATCGCCGTCGTGGAAGTCCACCTGGGCGGGTTTGCCCGGCTTGCCTGTGGACGTCTGCGGCAAGATCAACGTGACTTCGTCGCGGGTCGGTTCGGATAGATCGACCAACGTCACGTCCTGCTCCGTCTCGACGATGAGCAGCCGGCGCGCGGCGCCACCCGGCACGTTGAGCTCGCTAGTGAAGGTCAAGCGCGTGGGGCGACCGCCGAAGCTTCGGATGGTTTTCGGCAACGGGTCCGCCTGCGGCGTACCGAGCTTCACGAGGATCAGCTCGTTGGGGTTCACGACTACGCCGCCGGCATCGAAGACCACGGCCCACTCGCCCTCGGGGTCGATGGCCAGCCCTTGCAGCGGATCCGTCAGCGTGTAGCGCGCCTGCACTTCCGGCGTGGTTCCTCCGGAAATCACGGTCAAGCTAGGGCGCTCGTCGTCAGGTTTGCGCCGGGGTTGCACGCCGCTGGAAAGCACGAAGAGCGTTTCGCGATCCGGGGACGCTTCTGCGCGCACGACGTTCTTGCCGACACGCAACGGCGTGGAGAGCAGCTCGCGGCCACTGGTGACGCCCAGCATCAAGACGCGATCGAGGCTCGGATCCACCACGGCGACGGAACCCGAGAGCCCCACGTGCTTCACCGGCGTCTGCAGGGGCTTTTCCCAGTGGTCGGGGCGGCCGCCGCAGGCACTGACGACAGCACCAAGACTAAGCAACGTAAGTGACCAAGCTATGCGTTTCATCAATCCACCACCTTGGCTCCCAATTCGAATCCTGTGAGTGTGCGTGCGCTGCCGTCCGCGAGGTCGACGAATGTGATGCGGCCCTCGGGGTGCTGCTGCGCAACGTAACCTTTGCCGGCCTTGGCCAAGATGCCGACGGAAAGCGGCGGACTGGCCAGCGGAATGAAATCCACCTGCAAGCTGGGCATGCGCGTGATGTACACGCCGTGTTTCTTGAGCTTGTCGTCGCGCACGGCGATCAAGCCGCGATCCGTCGGCGCCGGGGTCTGCGCCACGGCGACGGGGGGTGCGTCGGTGCCGACGACTTTGGGTGAGATGTTCTTCTGCGTTGCGACGACGCTGAAGGCGCCGGCCTTCGTGCTGCCGTTCGGGGCGTTGGAGAGCACGAGCAGGTGCGAGCCATCCGGCGAGGGAAATACGGCTTGCACAGGAGCTTTGACGTCCGTGGTGCGCGTGGACAGGAAGGTGGCGCCGGCGCGCAGATCCACCATGCTGACGTGGCTGTTCTGCACGGCGTTGGTGTAGAGCGCGGCGGTTTCGCTGTTTTCCGAGATGGCCACGCTGCCGACGAGCTCGCCGACGAGCGCCAGCGTGTCGCCTGCGCTGGGGTTCGTCGCCGCCGCGGGGATGGGCAGCAGGTGTAGCTCGGATTTCTCCCGCACCACCGCGAGGGCCAATTTGCCGTCGGCGGAAAGGTCCAGGTCCGTGATGGCTCCGGTAAGCGCGCGCGCCGACCGCGTGCCTGTGCTCAGATCTACGAAGGTGAGATCCGCGCTGTCGTCGCGGCGCACCAGAGCGAGGCTGCCGTCCGGCGTGATGCTGACGTCCCGCGACGCGGGATCACTGAGCGGGTCATCGGTCACCGGGTAGAGCTTGCTGACCTCCGGCACCGTCGTGAGCTCGATCACGCTGATGCCCGGTTCCGTGACTGCAAAGGCGCGCGTGCCGTCTTCAGAAATCGAGAGCCGCGTGGGTCGATAGCCCACGGTGAGACGCGTCGACGTGCCGGCGCCCTCCAGCGACAGCACAGTGATGTCCTGGAATCCGTCGGTAGGATCGGGCTTTTCGATCTTGCTGGGATCGGTCCAGGCGATCGCCCAGCGTCCGTCTTTGCTCACGCTCCAGCTATTGGCGCCCTGATGGGTCTCCAAGGTGGTCGTAGTGATCTTCTTGTCGCCATCGACCCGGAGGAGCGTGGCGTCGTGGGACAGCACGTTCAACACGATGGCGGCGTTCTTGGTGTCGTCGTTTGGATCGGAGACGGCCGCCAAGTACGTCGGAGCATAGCCGGCTTCGACGATGGATAGCTCCAACGAGGTTGCGTCGATCAAGGCGACGCGGCCGCTGTCCGGATTGGTGCTCCACACGTAGCGGCTGGTAGTGACTGGTGCGCGGAAGGAACTCTCCAGCTCCTTTTCCGGAGGTGGTGGAGCGGCGTCTGCAACGCCCGCGTCCAGGGCGATGCCGCCGCCGGTTCCGACGCCCGCATCGGAGAAGCCGCCGCCAAACCCACCGGCACCGCCGGGCGCGCCGGCACCACCGGAGTCATCGGAACTGCCGCAGGCGGCCAGGGTGATGAGCACGCCTGTGCCGAGGGCCAGGGTGGCGTGCATGACGATTCTTCCAACGTCCATCAGTCCACCACCTTTGCGCCGAGCTCGAAGCCGGTCAGAGTGCGCGCGTCGCCTTTTTCGAGGTTTACGAAAGTGATGCGGCCTTCGGGATGTTCCTGCGCAACGAATGCGACCCCAGCACTCGGCACCATGCCGCTGGCCAGCGGCGGGCTCGCCAGGCTGATGCGATCGACCTGAAGCTCGGGCATGCGCGTCACGTAGGTTGCGTAGACCTTGGTCGTGTCGTTGCGGGTGGTGACGATGGCGCGGGTGCTGGGTGCAGGCGCGATGCTGACGGTGAAGGTCGGTGCGTCCGTGCCTTGGATCTTCGGTGGAAGGTCCTTGGCGATGGGTACGATACTGAAGGCTCCAGGCTTCGAGCTGCCCGCGGCGGGTTGGAGCAAGGCGATGGCGTGTGCATCGTCCGCGGCGACGAAGGCTGCCAGCACCGGCGCCTTGAGCGACACGGTGCGGTAGCTCAAGAACCCCGCGCCGCTCTTGAGATCGACCAGCGTTAGGTGATCGTTGGCCGTGGCGTTCGTGAACAGCACGGCGACGTTGCCGGACTCGCCCAGGGCGACGCTGCCGGCGACTTGCCCGGCGATCACTTGGGACTGCATTTGCCCCGGGTCGCTGAATACGCCGGGGATCGGCAGGGCAAACATCTCAGAATCTGGTGCGGGTGCTGGGGGCGCGGCGTCGGGTGCTGCCGCTTCGGCGTCGTTGCTTCCGCCGTCCATTGCATCGCCTTCGGCGTCGCCCGCGGCGTCTGCGCTCACGCCCGCGTCGCTACCGGCGTCGGGCACGCCCGCGTCGGCGCCCGTGAGGTCTCCGGGCGCGCGCACCACGGCGATGGCGAGGGAGCCGTCTTCGGTGAGGTCGATGTCCGTGACGGCGCCAGAGAGCGTGATGTTTTTCAGGGTGCCGCTGGCGAGCTCGACCAGAGTGACGTCAGCGCTGCCGTTGCGTCGCACCAGCGCGTACGCGCCGTCGGGGGTGACCGTGACGTCACGCGCCGGCTGGGAGAGCGGATTGTCCGACATGGGCACGTCGCGGTCGACCAGCGGGCCCAAGCTCGAATCGAGGGCGACGACGGAAAGCCCTGGCTCCGTGACGAAGAACGCCTGTTTGTCGTCTGCGCTGATGAACACGCGCGACGGGCGATAGCCCACGGAAAGACGAGTAGATACCGGGGGCAGCGCATTGAGGTCGAGCACCGTGACGTCTTGGAAGCCTTCGGTGATGTCTGCGTTTTTGACCTGCGTGTAGTCCGTCCATGCGATGGCCCACTTGCCACTAGCGCTCACGGCCCAGGCATTCGCGCCTTGATGCAGCGCAGCGCTGTGAACGGTGACGTCGCCCTTGGCATCCGCGATGAACAGACTGGCGTCGTGACTGCCGACGTTGATCACCAGCGCGCGGTCTTCATCACTGGGGCCCGGCAGGCCGACCAGGTGGGTGGGCGCAAAGCCCGCTTCGAAGGTGCGTGCGTCAAAGCTTTTCGCGTCGACGCGGGCAACGCGCGAGCTGTCGGGATTCGCGGTCCATACGTAGCGTCCCGTCGCGACCGGCGAGCGGAAGCTGCTCTCTAGTTCCTTTTCGGGGGGAACGCCGCCCGTGCCGGCAGAACCCCCACCGGTGCCGCAGCCAGCGCCAATGCACGGTGCAGCGCCGGCGCTACCACCCGCGCCGGGTGCGGTCTTCGCCGAGTCCAGCGATTCTTGCCCGGAGCAGTGTGCCAACATGCCCGCGACGCACAAAAGGCCGACAAACTTGCCGACGCCCACCGCAATCGTTCGTCCTCGCATTCGAAGGCGGGGTCAATGCAACGCTCGGGCCAGTCGAATTGATTCAACTATTTCACGCGCAACGCGCGTGGCGATCGGATCCGCGTGTGGGTGCGCCTCTGACAGCGGTGTCGCGGCGCACATGCGCCGATCTGCATCGTCCGGCCGCGGCGACGTTCGGACCGCGTCGGCAGAGTTGTCTCCGGTCATCTCCGTCCGCCACTTATGCTCCCGCTCGCTGCGCCGGCTCGAAATGCCACCTGTCGAACTCCGTGCCCGGAGCCCTGGGCAAGCGCGCAATTGACGTGCGCCCGGACCGACAGGCGGCGCTCCCTGATGTCCGAAGCGCACGCACAATCCCCGCCGAAGCGCCCCTTCGTTGACGACCCGGACGGGGCGTGGTCCACAGCCCACTGCATCATGGCTTCGAACGCAGCCGTCGAGATACCTCGCCCATCGGGCCACGCGGACGCGCATCCGGATGCCTTGGAACTCTCACGCAGCGCGCAGCTAACCCTGACCGTGAGCCGTTGGCTGGTCGGGCGCGGACTACGCGACGCAGCCAGCGTCGCTCGTTTTTTGGATCCTCGCTTGCAGGACATGACCGATCCGTCGCAGATGGCCGATCGCCAGTTGGCAGCGGAGCGCATTGCCCGAGCCGTGCGGGTCGGCGAAAGCATCTGCGTGTTTGGGGACTACGATTGTGACGGCATCACTTCCGCCGCCATCATGACCAGCGTGTTGCGCGCGTTGGGTGCGAAGGTGACGCCGCTCTTGGCCAGCCGCTTTGACGGGGGCTACGGAGTTTCGGCGGCCGCGACCCGGCGCATCGTGGCAAGCGGTGCTTCGCTGCTCATCACCTGTGACTGCGGCTCCTCGGACCACACGTCACTGGCGGAGCTGGGCAAGGGCGGTATCGACATCGTCGTCATCGACCACCACTTGGTGCCCGCGGAGCCATTGCCCGCGTTGGCATTCTTGAACCCGAACCGGCCGGACTGCGGCTTCGACTTTAAAGGTCTGGCGTCTTGCGGCCTCGCGCTTTCGATTGCCGCCGCGCTGCGCAAGGAGCTCGGCAAGGACCTGGATCTGCGCAAGTGGCTGGATCTGGTGGCCATCGGAACGATCGCGGATGTGGTGCCTCTAGAGCGCGACAACCGTGCACTCACCCGGGCGGGACTGCTTCGGATCGCCGGCGGCGAGCGTCCCGGTGTGCGCGCGCTTCTCGAGCTTGCCCGTTTTGATGCGGCGTCGCGGATTTCCGGCGAAGACGTGGCCTTCCGCATCGCACCACGCATCAACGCGCCGGGGCGCCTCGGACCGCCAGATCTCGCGCTGGAACTGCTGCTTGCGGACACTCCCGACGCCGCGCGGGGGATTGCGGCGCAGATTGAGCAGCTGCAGAAAGAGCGTCGCGCCATTCAGGATCGCATGATCGCCGAGGCCGTCGAAGAGATCGAGCGCGAGTCTTGGGCGGATCGCGCCGCGATCGTCATCGGGCGCGCCGACTGGAATCACGGCATCGTCGGTATCGTGGCGGGACGTTTGGTTGGACGCTACGGCAAGCCGTGCGTCGTGATTGGATTCGAAGACGGTCGCGGGCGCGGGTCCGTGCGTGGGCCGGCGGGCTCCCGCTTGCATGACGCGCTGACCGACTCGAAGTCCGTCCTGGAGCGTTTCGGCGGCCACCAGGCCGCTGCCGGTCTGGAGGTGCGTGAAGACCGGCTCGGCGAATTGCGGGAGGCGTTCGAAGCAGCCTGCACACGCATCGCGGAAAGCACAGACGCCGTGGGCGCAGAGCCACAGGCGACGGTGTTGCTCGAGCCCGGTGACGATCCGCGTCAGGTGCTGGCCGACTTGGAGCGCCTAGAACCCTGCGGCCAGGGGAACCCGCAGCCGCAGCTGGTTGCGGACGTGCGCGTCGTGGCTGCTCGTGAAGTGCGCGGTGGCCACCTGAAGCTAGAACTCGAGCTTTCGGGGGGGGCGCGTCTGTCTGGATTCGGACCCAGCCTGGGGGCCCAGGCTGGCGAGCTCG
Organism: uncultured Myxococcales bacterium; assembly: GCA_937872925.1. Classification (GTDB taxonomy): domain Bacteria; phylum Myxococcota_A; class Polyangia; order Polyangiales; family Polyangiaceae; genus JACKEA01. The sequence goes on from CALMUT010000316.1 coordinate 130,498, forward strand.
GCTCCCGCGCCCAGGTGCGTGGCAGCTTGCGAGCGGATAGCTATCGCGGGGGCGGCGCCGTGGAAATGCGGGTTTCTGAAGTGCGGTCCCTGGAATGACCGGTCCATTGGGCTTTGAAGCCGACACCCAACTCGTTCATCCTGCTCCAGAGATGTCCGAAGTGCTTGTTCGCTTCACGCGGGTCAAAAAGGCGTTCGGACCGAAGGTGATCTATCGAGGCCTAGACTTCGAGATCCGGCGCGGTGAGGTACTGACCGTTGTCGGCGGTTCTGGCGTGGGCAAGAGCGTGATGCTCAAGATGCTGATCGGGCTGCTCGTGCCGGACCGCGGAAGCATCATCTTCGACGGCCAGGAAGTCGTTGGCATGAGCGAGGACAAGCTCAGCAAGGTCCGCCAGCGCATCGCCATGCTGTTTCAGGCCGGCGCGCTCTTCGATTCCCTCACCGTATCCGAAAACGTTGGCTACGGTTTGGAGGAGCATTTCCGCTACACCATGAACAAGAAGGACGTTGCGGATCGCGTGGCATGGGCCCTCGACTTGGTGGGGCTCCCGGGCATCGAGGCAATGTGGCCCGCGGACTTATCCGGCGGCATGCGCAAACGCGTGGCGCTGGCGCGCGCGATCGCGGTGCATCCGGAAGTGCTGCTCTACGACGAACCGACGACGGGCCTCGACCCCATCAACACCGCGCGCGTAAACCACTTGATCATGGGTTTGCAGGAGAGCCTGAGTATCACCAGCGTGGTGGTGACCCACGACATGAAGAGCGCGTTCAGCATCAGCGATCGCATCGCGATGGTGCATTCTGGCACCATGATTTGCCAAGGCACCGTCGACGAATTTCAGGCTTCTACCGACCCCCGCGTCTCAGACTTCATTGCTGGGCGCGCTCCGGTGAAGGAGAGCGTGGAAACTCTGCTGACCAGCGGCTAGGGCAGCCACGAAGGATTCCGCGGGGTTTACCCCATCACATTGCGGTTTTGCGGCCAGTGACTAGGCTAGGACGACGAGCATCGTATGGCTTCCAAACGTGACATCAAGGTCGGAGCGTTCGTCCTAGTCGGCCTCATCATGACTGGCTTGACGGTGTTCTTGATCGGAGACGAACGCTCGATGTTCGAACCGAAAGAGGATTTTAAAGCGGTCTTCGATGACGTGCAGGGATTGAAGCGGGCCTCGATGGTGCGCATGGGTGGCGTTGATGTCGGCAGTGTCTCCGAAGTGCGCTACTCGAGTGACCCATCAGATCTCAAGCTCTACGTCACGGTAAGCATCGTGCGAAATGAGTCCCGCCGCATCCGCGAAGACAGCGTGGTGACCATCGAAGGCAAGGGCCTGCTTGGCGACAAGATGATGGTCATCACACCGGGCTCCCCAAAGCGGGACGCCATCCCACCTGGCGGAACGATCCCGTCCAAGTCTTCCGACAACCTTGAAGCCGCGCTCGCCAAGCTCAGCGGGATTGGTGAGAAGGCCGACAAGATCGCCACTAACCTGGAGAAGACCACCGCGGCCCTCGCCGACGACCAGTTCACGAAGGACCTGAAAGGCACCGTTCACTCTTTGAACAACATCCTGATCGCGGTGGACAAGGGGGACGGCTACGCATCGCGGATCCTCAACGACCCCGCCGAGGCCGACAAATTGTCGCGCGCCCTCACCAACCTGGAAAAGACGTCCGCTCAGCTCAATCGCACGCTTTCGAGCGTCAATTCCATCGTGCGTCGCGTGGAAACGGGACCGGGCTTGGCCCACGAAGTCCTCTACGGCGAAGAGTCCGCCAAGACGGTCGCGCACTTTGGGGTTGCCGCGGAGGAGCTGGCGCTGACCCTCAAGGGCGTGCGGCAAGGCAACGGCATCGCCAAAAGCGTGATCTACGGCGACGACAACAGCCAACAGATCATGAGCAACATCAACGCCATGAGCAAAGACCTGCGTCAGATCGTCGCGGATGTGCGACGCGGAAAAGGCACGGTTGGCGCGCTCTTGGTGGACCCGTCGGTATACGAGGACCTCAAAGTCGTGCTGGGCAACGTCGAACGGAACAAGACCTTGCGAGCGTTGGTTCGCTACTCCATCAAGCAAGACGAGACGGCTCCCAGGGTAGACGTGGCGGACCCGAAGCCAGCCCCAAGCAACTCCAAGGCCGGCTCGGCGTCCGTGGGCGCCGGCGAAGCGCGCGCGCCGCAGCCCTGAGGCGCCGGCCACCGGACGCCGCGCTAGCGGCGCAAACTAGCGGGTTTCCCCTGCTTCCATCCTGGTCTGCCATGGCGACTGTTCAGGGGCTCGCGGCGTTCTATACTGCCTGACGATGCGAATTCTTGAACGAGTTGGACGAGCGTTGGTCGTGCTGAGCGTGTTCGCTCTGGCCTCGTACTTCGCCGTCAACTTTGGGACTGGCGGGCTTTGGCGCGGGTTGGGAGCGGCGCATGACGTGCCCGAGCCCGGGAAGGGCAAGGCGCCCTATGATATCAAGCCGCCCCCGGGGGGGGACGGGCCCCCCCACAACCCCCCCCCTTCCGCCCGGGG